>DMFQ01000112.1:10883-11283 GCA_003450555.1 Ktedonobacter sp. | reverse complement strand
CAGACACCAGGAGGGATTACCGTGGAAACACCCCGTACCAAACAGCGGGCCGTCATATATTGCCGCGTCAGCACTGACAGACAAGAAGCCGACGGCGAAAGTTTAGATTACCAGGAAGACAAGTGCCGCCGCTACGCTGAGCTGCATGACATCGACATCGTAGCGGTCTTAAAGGAAGTCAAGAGCGGCTTTATCCACTACAGCTTCCGCGACCAGTTGACGCTGGTGCGGTCCTTCGTCCGCGACCATTTGGCCGATACCGTGATCGTCTGGGACCTGCGCCGCTTTTCCCGCAACTTCGTCCACTCGGCTATGATCTTCGCCGAAATTGAAAACAATGGCGGCGAGATTGTGTCGGTCAGTGAAAACATCGATAACTCCTTAACGGGCAAGCTTATCC
>DMFQ01000112.1:10402-10739 GCA_003450555.1 Ktedonobacter sp. | reverse complement strand
GCACTGGCTACAGCCCCTATGGGTGGGATTGGGCGGACGCCGAGAAAACCAGTTACAAGATTAACCCCGAAGAGGCCGCCGTGCGCTTCTCGATATTCCACATGTTCGTCGAACTGGATATGTCCTTACGCTCAATTGCTCATAAGCTTACCGAAGACGGTATACCGACGCCTAGCCGCACCCGCTATCCCAACAGCAAGTACGGGGAGCTATGGACGCATACCACGCTGTACGACTTCTTGAAGACGCCGACGAATATCGGGACACTGACGATTTGTAAGCGCCAGAAATCCCTTGACGAGCGCGGACGGCTGCACTACCAACCGCACCCCGAAAC
>DMFQ01000112.1:9624-10263 GCA_003450555.1 Ktedonobacter sp. | reverse complement strand
CTACCAACCGCACCCCGAAACCATGGTAATTCCGGGTGGCTTACCGGCCATTATCCCGCTGCACTTATACGAACGCGCCCAGCGCAAACTCGCCCAAAACCAGGTCGAGCAGAGCCACCCGCCGCGTGACCCGGAGTAAGCACTTACTACGCGGCCATATCCGCTGCGCTACCTGCAACCAACGGATGAGCACCCGCATTACGCAGCGACCACACCATGAATACCCGTACTACTACTGCGCCAACCGCCGGAACAAGTATAGCAAGTGCCCGGATATTCCGGTTATCCGTGCCGAATCTACTTGACCCGTTGGTCTGGACGGAGTGCTGCCAGTTGTTTGAGCGCTTAGACGTTATTCCAAGCCAAGATTGAGGAAGAACTGGCCCGGTCCATTAATATGCTGTTAGAAGATAGCCGGGGCCAGGAACAGTTAGCGGGCTTAAAAGCCGCGATAGATTACGCTCGGCAGGAGCGGTCCAAGCATACCGAAGGCAGTTACTACTACATGTTAATTTCTGAAGATATCCGGGCGAAGACCGAGCAGTTGGAGCGCTACGAGACTGAACAGGCCGCTTCCAGCCACCTGGGGACATTTACGGCGGCATATAGGGAGCGGGTCATGGGGTTCTTGGAGTTCGT
>DMFQ01000112.1:0-9547 GCA_003450555.1 Ktedonobacter sp. | reverse complement strand
CTTGGAGTTCGTCAACGTCATGCGCGGCAAGTATGCGACGGCGACCTACCAGGAGACGCGTAACGCCCTTGATGTGCTTGGCGTGATGGTAACGTACACGCCGCGCCGGCCAGACGAGCGCAAGCGCGGCCGGGATGCGACCATAGAGGAAATACAACGGCGGATGAGCATTACCTACTCACCCTTATTCACAGGTGTCCGAACTAGCGTTGAAGGCCTGCCCCAGAACCAGTATCCATTATAGATCTTATAAATGACCAGGTTTGGCTCCAGCACCAACGTATGTGGAATCATAGGATTGTGATGCGGGTCTGTGTACTCCTGAATATCCAGATCCTGCTGCACCTTGCGTCCTGAATCTGAAAGAAATGGCCACTGCGCCCCCACCGCGTCGCGGAACTCATTCGCTTCAAGGATATTATCCGTCGAAATCGTCACAATCCTCGTGTAGGCGACCGCGATTTTAGAATAGAAAGCTGCCAATTCAAGATGCTGCTGGTGATCCTTCGGGCAGAAGTGCCCCCGCGAGAGCAGCAAAATCATAGGATTAATCCCCTGCAGCTCGCTCAGACGCCTCCGTGTCTTCGTATGGTCGGTCAACTCGTAATCAGGAAATTTCGCACCAGGGACAATATCAGATCGCATATCGTTTCTCCTTCGCTAGCTCGTAAAAATATGGTTCTCACCCGAAGATGAAGAACCAATTAACAAACTATTATGCGCATAAAAACAGTGCAAAGCCCCTGAGTATTCCCTGCCTCTCTAAGTCAACCTAGACAAGCACGGTTGCTTCCACCGAATAGATGGGAGGCAAGAAATCAGCAATCATCTGCCAGCTATCCCCTCGATCCCGACTGGCAAAGAGTTGGCCCGTATTGGTGCCAACATACACCCCACATGGATCAATGGTATCCGTACACATCCCGTGTCGCAAGACACCCAGCAACACCCCATTCCCCTCTGGCAGTCCATTCGTCATTGGTTCCCATCGCTCCCCTCCATCCTGCGTTCGATACACCGAGAATTCCTTCCCAACATTATGCCGGGCCATCGGGTCCTCTACCACAACGTAGACAGTATTGGGATGGTGAGCATCCAGCGCAATAGGAAAACCAAACTCGGAAGGGAGATCGTGCTGGATGTCGATCCAATCCTCGCCGCCATTTGTGCTCTTGTAGATCCCACAATGGTTCTGCTGATACAACACCTCCGGCTCTGTGGGATGCTGGACCAACCGGTGGATACATTGGCCAAATTCCGGGTACTCTGTCGGCAAAAAGCCGGCACGTGTATTCTTGTTGGCAAAGACCCAACTGCGCCCTCCATCATCCGTCCGCACACAGCCCACAGCCGAAATGCCTACCCACATCCTGGCAGCATTCGTCGGATCAGGAATGATCGTATGGAGGCATAACCCTCCAGCTCCAGGTTCCCAACGCTCTCGCGTAGGATGCGATGCAAGGCCTTCATTAATCTCCCATGTCTTGCCGTTGTCAGTGCTAACCCACAGGCTTGCGGGATCGACGCCTGCGTAAACTGTACCAGCATCGTCGACACGACCGGGTTCGATCACCCAGATATTCTTCAACTTGTCGCCGATGTCTTCCGCGAACTGGATGCCTCTTTCCGGCTCTTGCCACGTCTGACCAAAGTCGTCACTATAGCGCAAGAAAGAACCGAAGAAATCACCATTGTCGGCTGCGAAAAGCCGATTGCCAGCACGTTGATCGAGGATGGCATGGAAAATGCGATGCCCCTTCAAGATCGGATTTGAGATCTCCCATTTCTCACGGTCATGCGATGATAAAATGAACAATCCACGCTTGGTTCCAACCATTACTAACACAGTTCCACTGTCATATGGTCTCTGATGAGTCATACCATTTCCTCCTAACAATGATGTAGCTACTCGCCTCCTGCGACAGACTGCAAAACATGTAGCGTTACCCCTGCTGACACCGGTGTGTCAAGACCTTGTAAATAACGGATGTTTTCCCGTTCCAGGAAAATGTTCACATAAGGCCGTAGTTCGCCAGTTTCATAGCACAGGTTGAACCGCAATCCGGGGAAGTCACGATCAAGCGCGTCGATAATCTCACGAACAGTGTGGCCAGCCACCGTTACAGAACGATGATTGCCAACTCTCGTGCGCAGCGCATCTGGGAAAGAAACGATAACCATGGGTACGACATTAGGCAAGTTCATAACAGCCTCGGTTACAACAAGTAGAGGGAACAAACAAATTTTTATTGTGCATTTCTGCTATATGGAAAAGGAACATACGTTCCTTTTCCATAAGAGTATAGCCTACCCATTCCACATTTGTCAATTCTTCACGACCATGCTTGACAGGCTATCCATGGATGACTATACTTGTTGCAACATTCAAAGCTGCATACTTGAAGCAACTTCACCCGCCAGTTGAGATGATGCGGTAATAAAAGGAGGCTTTCTTGGACTCCCAGCAATTCAAAATGAATGACGCATTCACAACAACCAACTCGGGTAACCTGACCCCGGCCATTAATGGAGTAGAGGATGAAATAATCATCCGCACCGTCAAGTTAAACAAGTATTTCGGCGATAAGCACGTCCTCAAAGATATCGATTTTGAAGTTCGCAAAAGAGAAGTCGTTGCAGTAATAGGTCCGAGCGGTTCAGGAAAAAGTACTCTCATTCGTTGTTTAAATGCTTTAGAAAAAGCAACCAGCGGTGAAATATATATCCATGGGGAAAAGCTCAATTCCAGTTTATCTGTGAAGCGACTCAGCCCAATTCGCAGCGAACTAGGCATGGTCTTCCAGAATTTTAATCTCTTTCCTCATATGACCGTTATAGAGAACATCATTGAAGCTCCCCGCCTCGTGCGTAAAATGTCAAAAGATCAGGCCATTGCTCTTGGTGAGAAATTATTGGTCAAGGTTGGCCTCTCAGATAAACGCGACGCCTATCCCAATCGCCTCTCAGGTGGACAGAAGCAGCGCGTCGCTATAGCGCGTGCCCTGGCAATGCAACCGCGCGCGCTTCTCTTCGACGAGCCAACTTCAGCTCTTGATCCTGAACTTGTAGGTGAAGTCCTCAAAGTTATGAAAGATCTGGCTTACGAAGGCAGCACGATGGTCGTCGTGACACATGAGATGCAATTTGCGCGTGATGTGTCTGACAGGGTTGTTTTCATGTCCGACGGCTCGTTTATAGAGCAAGGTGACCCCGAAGAAATATTTAAAAATCCAAAGGAGAAGCGCACGCAACTATTCCTGGAGCGTGTCCTCTCTGTCTTGCCATAGCGTTGTTTATTTTTATCACATCCAGGAAGACCCTTAGAAAGGCAAATGAATCATGAACCAATTAGACAGGCGAACATTTCTGAAGCGCGCGGGTCAGGCGGGTGGCCTCGTTCTTGCTGCTGGAACGTTAGAATCGATCCTGGCAGCCTGTGGAGGTAACGTTTCTACTACCACCGGTTCAGCTACTGTCACCCCAGGCGCGACAACGGTAGCAAGTGCTGGTTTGAAGTCATCCGGCAACCTGCAATGGGGAGCAGACTACGTCTCAGGAGCTCCCTATGTCTTTAAGGATCCTACTAATCCTAACAACTTGATAGGCTTTGAGGTTGAGATTGCGGCAGCTATGGCTAAATTGATGGGAGGTATTCAGCAAACCCAGGTGGAAGTTTGTTACTCTAACCTGGAACAGGCCCTGCTGGGCAATCAGGTAGACATGGTTATGAATGGTTGGGAAAAAACGGCTGACCGCTTGAAAACAGAAACATTCTCTGATCCCTACTATAGCTACGGCCAACAGGTCATCGTTCGCAAGGATGATACTCGTTTTGCTAATGTCGTCCCCAAGACCGTCAAAGACCTGGAGGGATACACTGTCGGCACCGGCTCAGGCTACAAGGCCGAATCTATTATGCTGGCGGATAAGAAAATCAACGTCAAGTCCTACACGGGTAATATCGCCTTTACCGATCTTGTGCAGAAGAAAGTGGACGCCTTCTTCCTGGACTTCCCGATTGCCGCTTACTATATCCTGGGAACCGGCCCAGGTGCTACGCCTATTCCAGAGTTGAAGCTCCTGGGCGATCCAATCTATATTGATGACTACTTCGTTGGCTTCAAAAAGACCAATCCCAACTCGGCAATTCTTCTGCCAGAGATCAACCAGTGTTTTGCTATTCTCAAGAAAAATGGGACGCTCAAGAAAATCTATACAAAATGGCAACTTATGAACTCTCTGCAGGCTCAGATCGGTGTCATGTGATTACTCCCCATGCGTGAACGCAGGGGCTTCTAGGGCGAGGCCCAGAGATTGTAATCCCAATCTCAAAATGTTTAGAGAGGCATTGAGGTCACGATCTTGCTCATAAGCGGTTTTGCGCATTTCAAGCAAGTGGTTGTACAACCAGCGGCATTCGTCGAGGGTTGTTTCAAGGTTTTTCAGTTGTTTCTTGGTCGGAAATATCCGATACTTGAATGTTTTAAGCATGTACAGATTTTGAGCTTAAACTGTACATTTGTCAAGAGTCGTTGCCATTCATCCCCATGTATCGAATACAGGGACCTTCTGGCAACGTTCTGGTAATCCATCTTAAAGCGTTAAGCATTGAGTTTTTAGCGGCAGTCTCCTCAAAGATTGGTAAAGGTGACTGCCGCTAGTCAAGTCTCTCGTCTCGCTTGAGCGTTAAACAAAAAAGGATGGGAATATGGCTCTTATCCAACAGGCTCTACCAGATTTCCTGGAAGGCACAAAAAATACCATCATTTACTGTGTCTCCTCATTCTCTCTCGCCCTTCTCTTTGGTCTCATTCTTGCCCTCATGGACAGTTCGCGTTTTGTTTGGCTGAAGGCACCGGCTCGTATTTATATCGAAGTAATACGCAGTACCCCTATGATCGCCCAGATATTCCTTATCTATTATGGTTTGAGCGCTCTTTTGTTTGATCTAGATATCAACTTTCCAGCGCTTAATCTCGCTCAATATGATAATGCCTGGGTGGCCGGCATTGCTACATTAACCATTAACTATGCTGCTTACGAAGCTGAGGTCTTCCGCGCGGGTTTTCTTTCAGTTGAGCGTGGCCAGACAGAAGCAGCCCTCTCGCTCGGCCTGTCATCGGGTCAAAACTTCTTTCGTATTGTACTCCCTCAGGCAATTCCACTCATGATACCCCCATTCGTCAATGATCTCATTTATATGCTCAAAGACTCTGCTGTTGTTAGTGTTATCGCTGGTACCGAACTCACGTCCAAACTTGATTTCTGGCGTGTACATAATGGCAGTAATCCCATTCCCCTCTTTATGCTTGCGATGGCCTTGTATCTGGCTCTGAGCTTGCCTACCTCGTATGTGGCAAGATGGTATGAACAAAAATTGCGCGCAGCCCTGTAGCAAGAGAAGTCGGAAGGAGTGGTTATGCAGCAGACATTTAATCGTGCAGAATCTAAATCAAAGGCACAGAGTTGGCTTGTCCTGTTGGACTATCTTTTTTACCTGTTACTGGTCGCGTTCTTAGCAGGCTTTGCCCTCTATCTTTACTCAAATCGCGATATAATCATCATCGATTTTCCCACTCTGTTGCAAGGAGCCGGCGCAACAATTGTAATTTCGTTAATCAGTATGGTACTGGCGGCCGCCTTTGGTTTTATAGGTGCAATGGGCCGCCTCTCGCGTTTCGCCGTATTTCGTTGGATCGCCGCGGTGTATGTCGAGGTCATTCGTGGCACACCCATTCTTGTACAACTGTTTCTATGGGGCTTCGGCATAAGCGCTCTACTTGTGCAAGTCGGCTTTAATCCCCATGATATTGCGTACCAGTTTATGACTGTCCTGCAAAGTAACAGTCTTGTGCCGAGTGAGTTTATCTTTAATGCTGCTTTCTATGGCATACTCGGCTTGAGTTTTAACTACGGCGCTTATCTGACTGAAGTCTTCCGCACAGGCATAGAATCCGTACCAAGAGGACAGACTGAGGCTGCCTTAAGCCTGGGCCTCAACTCTGGCCAGGGACTTCGTCGTATCGTTCTGCCCCAGGCATTCCGTATTACTATTCCTCCATTCACTAACTATTTCATTACCCTCGTACAGGATAGCGCCCTGCTTTCTACCATCGGCGGTGTAATCGAACTGCAACAATTGACTACCGCACTTGCCAGCCCCTTGTCATCCGAACCAAACAAGCAACTCTTCGTGTACATCTTTGGCGCACTCATCTTTCTTGCTATCTGCTACCCTCTCGCCCTATTAGCCCGCTATCTTGAAGCCCGTATGGCATTAGCCTATTAAAGAGAGAAAATAGCATTGGACATTGAGAGGAGCGCAAAAAGATTGCGTCTCCTCCTTAACTGCCAGCTTCGCAATGCTCAATATCCCAATTATGCTTGCTTTATTGCTACTCCATAAGCTATACTGTACACGTAAATTGTTTCAATCATATAATTCAATGCCGAAATGCATGGTGTTCCCATGAAGGTAACAGACATACCAGGTAAAAAACGCGGACGCTACATACCGAAATTCTATGTATTTCGTGGCTACCACCTGTCTACTTGCTACCCCTGAGGCTCCTCTTCCTCTCGCGTCTGGATCTCATAATCCGGACTAGACTCTTTCACCCTTCACTTCGTGCGGTTTTCTCGTCGTTTATGAAGCTTTCTTTTGATTTGGTAAATTTTACCTCATAGCAAGCTTCCTCAGTTTTTCAAAGCGGCTATCTCTTGGGATAGGTCAGCATGCACCCACAAGCATCGCATCAATAGAATTGCAGAATCGGTAAAAGTTACCGATGAATGCTTATCCGGTAGGCAGGCTGGTGTGGGATGTTTTTAATTATTCTGCATTATCAGAAAGGTTTTTTATGAGTACCGACGGATTACTCAAGGCCCTCAACGATTCCAAGCGATACCTCGGCATTGTACAGAAGCAGGAACTGGGCAAAAGCGAAGCCGAGTGGCTAATCGAGACCACCGTCAGCAACTTTGCCAGGTACTACAACAGTGGCTTTATCGAGTATCGTAAATCAGTCGCTGAAGCAGGTGACTTTGCGGCAGTCGAATGGACGGGGCGTGGTGCAACCTTCAAGGATGTGCTAGGCCGCGAATACATAGACTGTCTCGGTGGGTTTGGCTTGTTCAACCTCGGTTGGGCCCATCCCAAAGTCGTGGGGGCCGTTCAAGCACAATTGCAGAAGAGCCCGCTTCCTACCCAGGAACTCCTAGATCCTCTGCGTGGCATGCTCGCTCACTTAATGGCCGAAATTACTCCAGGTGACATTCAATATAGTTTCTTTGTCGGTAGTGGCACCGAAGCCGTTGAAGGCGCCATGAAACTTGCCAAACTCTATACTCGTAAGAGCGGTTTCATTGCCTCTGTGCGCGGTTTCCACGGTAAAACAACCGGCTCTTTAGCTCTCACCGGTAAAGCTATCTTCCGACACCCCGCTATGCCTCTGTACAACAATGTGTTTCATGTGCCATTTGGCGATGCTGATGCTGTTGAGCAACAGTTACGTATAGCTCGTGAAGTCGGTAACGATATTGCCGCCGTAATAATGGAACCTGTACAGGGTGAGGCGGGCGCCATCGTTCCTCCAGATGATTTCTGGCCTCGCCTTCGCCAGCTTTGTGATGAATATGAGGTACTGCTTATCGCTGACGAGGTTCAGACAGGTATGGGGCGAACTGGTAAACTCTGGGGAGTCGAGCATTGGGATGTTGCACCCGATATTATCACGTCAGCTAAGGCCCTTGGCGGCGGTGTAATGCCCATCGGAGCCTTCATGTCCACTCCGAAAATATGGAGCGTCATGAACAGCAATCCTTTCATCCATACCTCTACCACCGGTGGTAATCCTCTCGCTTGTGCTGCTGCCATTGCCGCTATTAATGTCACCCTTGAGGAGCGCATTCCTGAGCAGGCTGCTGAAAAGGGTGCATACTTTATCAAACAGTTGCAAGAGATTGCCAGCCGCCATAGCGATGTGTATACAAATATCACAGGTAAGGGACTCTTGATTGGTCAGCACTTTGTCAATGATGACATTGGCTATGCTGTCGCATCAGGTCTCTTCAAACGTGGCGTTCTCATATCCGGTACGCTCAATAACTCGCGCGTCATTCGCGTCGAGCCTCCTCTGGTTATTACTCGTGAAGAAATCGATACAATTCTGAATCGCTTAGAGGATACACTTCAGGAGCTGCATGCCACTGTATCGGGACCCGGTCTTTCTGTAAAGAGTGAGCCGGTGCCCACGATAACGGAAACAGTTGATAGTAATACGGCAGTAGCATAACAAACAGGGGAGCGGTTTTATGCATATAATCGTTCTTGGTGGCGCAGGCGCAATGGGGCGTGTCACCGTTCGCGCCTTGACCGAATATGAAGATGTCGACCAGGTTACTATCGCGGATTATAACGAACAACGTGCCTGCGAGGTCGCTGCAGCCCTCAATAGCAGTAAGATTCAGGTCAGACAGATCGATGTCAACAACGCTGAGCGTTTATCCAACCTCGTGCGTGGTGCCGATGTCGTATTGAGTGCTGTTGATTACGTCTTTAATCTACCTGTCCTCAAGGCCTGCATTCAAGAGAAAGTCCATTACGCCGACCTCGGTGGGCTTTTCCATATGACGCGTAAGTTGATGGACATGAGTGCTGAGGCTGAGGCTGCCGGTATTACTGCCATATTGGGTATGGGAGGAACTCCTGGCATCACCAACCTCCTTGCTCGTGCTGCCGTTGATAAGCTGGACCGCGTTGACAGCATCAAGGTGCAACTTGGTTGTAGTGATGAGACACCATCAACAGCGCCTCTCGTGCCACCCTATTCCATTCGCACCATCCTGGATGAATGTACGAAGCCACCACAAGTCTTTCAGGATGGTACCTGGCACCCTCAGCAACCGTTGTCAGGCCAGGAGGAACTGATCTTCCCGCTGCCTGTGGGGCGTGCCACCGCGATCTATTCGCTGCATTCGGAATGTGCCAGCTTTCCAATATCGTTCCGCGCCAAGGGCATCCGCTATGTATCCTTCAAAATTGCCTTTCCCAGCGATTTTTTAACGAAACTCAAATTCCTGGTAGATATAGGTTTTGGCAGTGACGAGCCAATCAATATACGAGGCGTGAAGGTTTCACCTCGAGAGGTCCTGACCAGGCTTCTTGAGATGGCTCCCGTTGAAGATGTTGAGCCGCGCGATTGCGATGTGTTACGTGTCGTGGTTGCCGGGGAGTCCCAAGGACAACGCGTGGAGATTGCCAACCAGGTCGTCGTCTTGCCCTATCGCCGTTGGGGCATTGGCGCAGGCGCTCTCGATACCGGTACCCCCCTTGCCATTGCCGGACATATGGTAGCAAATGGCGAGATCACCCGCCGTGGCGCCTTCGGCCCAGAACTATGTGTCCCTGTCCAGCCGTTCTTCAAAGAGCTTGCTCGTTACGATATGCACGTAACAGAAACAAGAACAGTGGCCCTTTCATGATAATACAGGTATGTACCAATCACGAAAACCCACAAGATTGTACACACCTGAAACACTTGAAACA
>DMFQ01000379.1:5611-8897 GCA_003450555.1 Ktedonobacter sp. | reverse complement strand
CAACTGTTTCAGGTGTATCACCTTTATCATGTATGTTTATGGCGTTGAGCTAGAGAAACGTTTATCATAGGAATCATTGGAATCATTTGAAACCGGGTGCTGGCTAACTTGCTTCTGGATTTGTGTGGTCATCACGCACAAACGTGAACGGACCAAACCTCACCACGACCTGCTTGAAACATACCTTTCCTACCCATTAGACTAACAGCTTATTCGGAAACCAGGTTTTGGCCTCGGGTTGAAGCGGCTTCAGATAGGTTTCCGAATAAGCTCTAAAACCTTCCCGAAGGAAAAGAAGCCGAAGTCATGAAAATCACCGAGAACGGTGATTTTTAGGCCTCGCTAGGGAACCATTTTCATGATTTCCTCAACAGAGGGGTAAAGGAAAAAGCAATGTACGATGGAATAGCGTGACTACAGCGGTGAATCCTGGCGCTACTAACCCTCTCTCTGTGGTTTGGCCTCTGTCCTACCTCTGCTGGAGATCCATCTTGCCCAGACATGGGAAGCAAATTAGCAGTCTTTTCACGCCTGCATCATTTCATCCGCCAGCCACTTGTGAATTTGCGCGAAATGTTCCTGGTAATGCTCGTAGGAGTTGGCCGCTATATATGGGACAAGCCCATGTCTCTTTGTCCAGGGGAAGCGCTGTGGATTCGTGATATCATCTTCCGAAAGCGCCTGCACCTGTTCCAGCAACTGCTGGTAAGCCAGGCGTGAGTCGGCCTGCACATCATTGAGGGTGCGTCCCCGGTTCTCCAGGAACGTCTTCTCGTTGAGCGTAACAAGGTCTTCCCAGGTATACCCTTGCTCTGGTTTGTCGGGCTTCTCTCCGCGCAAACCCGCCTGGATCCAACCTACACACCTGCGCTCCCACACCGCTATATGTGCTAGCACATCCTTGACGGACCACTCATTTTCCAGAGTCGTCTGGCACATCTGCTCGGCGCTCAAAGTAGCCAGCAGCCCATCGAGCTTCGCCCGTTCCGCCTGCATTTTCTCAAGCACGTTAGCCTTATCCATCTAGCGAGTCCTTCCTACTCAATCATCGACCGCCTGATTTCGATAATCTGGTCGCGCAGTTGGGCCGCCTTCTCAAACTCCAACTGCTTGGCCGCGTTGCGCATCTGTGACTCCAGGTCCTTGATCAGTCGCAGGGCCTCATCTTTTGGTATCCCGGCCAGCGCTGCCGCGACTGATTTTCCATCTGCTGCCTCGACACTGATGCCGCTCATCGCCTTGATACGCTCCGTCAGGGTCTTCACATCCTTCTTAATACCACGCGGCGTAATATGGTTGCGCTCGTTAAAGCTTGTCTGGATTTTGCGCCTGCGATACGTCTCATCGATGGCAAATTGCATCGATTTTGTCACCGTATCGGCATACAAAATGACGCTGCCTTCGATATGGCGCGCGGCTCGTCCGATAATCTGGATCAACGAGTTGCCGGAACGTAGGAACCCTTCTTTATCGGCATCGAGGATCGCTACCAGCGAAACTTCAGGCAGGTCAAGACCTTCGCGTAACAGGTTGATGCCCACTACAACATCATAGACCCCGAGGCGCAGATCGCGCAGAATTTCTACTCGTTCAATCGTATCGATCTCCGAGTGCAGGTAGTGGACCTTGATATTAAGTTCCTGCATGTAGTCTGCCAGGTCTTCCGCCATCTTCTTGGTCAGTGTTGTCACCAGCACGCGCTGTCCCTTCTCGACGCGTTTCCTGATCTCTGCTAGCAGGTCATCGATCTGGCCCTTTGTCGGGCGCACGCTGATCTCCGGATCAAGCAGGCCCGTTGGGCGAATAACCTGCTGCACGACTGTCTGGCTGTGTTCGTGTTCATAAGGTCCGGGGGTAGCTGAGACAAAAAGAGCCTGATTGATCTGTTGCTCAAACTCTGGAAATGTCAACGGGCGGTTATCGAGCGCGGAGGGGAGACGGAAGCCATAATCGACCAGCACCTGCTTGCGCGAGCGGTCTCCGAAGAACATACCGCGTACCTGTGGCAGCGCGACATGCGACTCATCAACCACGAGCAGGTAATCATCGGGCAGGTAGTCCATCAACGTCCACGGCTGCTCACCTGCTCCGCGTCCCGCCAGGTGACGTGAATAGTTTTCGACACCAGAACAGAAGCCGGTCTCGCGCAGCATCTCGATGTCGAAGTTGGTGCGCTGCTTCAAGCGTGCCGCCTCCAGCAATTTACCCTCGGCTTCAAGCTCTGCAAGCCGGACTTCTAACTCGGCTTCGATCAACTCGATAGACTTGTTCAGTCGCTCCTGTGTGGTAACCCAGTGCTTGGCCGGGTAGATATCCAGCCGTTGCCGTTTTCCCAGCACTTCACCTGTCAGGGGATCGATCTCGGTCATGCGCTCGATCTCGTCGCCGAAAAACTCAATGCGCACCGCTACATCTTCATAGGCCGGGAAAATCTCCAACACATCGCCGCGCACCCGGAAGCGACCGCGAATGAAATTGGCATCGTTGCGCTCGTACTGTATCTCTGTCAGGTGACGTAGTATCTTGTTGCGCCGTCGCTCCTCCCCTATCTTCAGCGATAGCACCACATCGCTATACTCTTCAGGACTGCCCAGACCATAGATGCAGGAGACGGAGGCGACGATCAGGACGTCGCGCCGTTCAATGAGGCTGCGTGTTGTCGAGAGCCGTAGCTTTTCGATCTCTTCGTTTAACATGCTCTCTTTTTCCACGTAGGTGTCGGTACGCGCGATGTAGGCCTCTGGCTGATAGTAGTCGTAGTAGGAGACAAAATATTCCACCGAATTAGTAGGAAGGAACTCTTTGAACTCGCTAAAGAGTTGTGCTGCGAGCGTCTTATTTGGGGCAAGCACTAACGTTGGTTTCTGTACCTGTTCGACAATTTTTGCAACCGTATAGGTTTTTCCGCTGCCCGTTACTCCCAGCAACGTTTGCATCTTATAGCCATCGTTGATGCCCTTAACCAGTTGCGCAATAGCTTCTGGTTGATCGCCGGTGGGTTGAAAGGGAGCTTCTACCTTAAATTCTGGCATGACTGTGTTATCCTTGAAGAGTTAGAATATCTTTTCCAAATTGCTCTTCATTATACCACATGTAGGGGTGCAAAAGCGTAATGAACTGATTTTCGTAGCTAGTCCGTGATACAGAAAGACGCGCCTGCAACGGTATTGCTTGCAGGTGCGTAAAGTGTTCATCATCAACGTGTTGTATCGTTTCGGAGGTTCTCGTAATGACTCTGCTTAAGAGATTACTGTATAATAACAATCGCCATGCAGTCGCGGGATTG
>DMFQ01000379.1:3085-5547 GCA_003450555.1 Ktedonobacter sp. | reverse complement strand
GCAGTCGCGGGATTGCTTGGCCTACTGCTCTTACTCTCTCCATTGGTTGCGTCCTGTGGCGCCCCGGCTCCCTTACAGATGACTCCAATTAACCTGGGGATACCGCAAGCTGCCCTTAACTCACCTGTTATCGGACCATTACCAGATACGACGCAACTGCGCGTAGGGATCACCTTCAAGGTCAGCCAGAGTGTGCTCGATAAGTTTGATCGACAGAAAATACAGCCCGGTCACAAGTCAAACCTGGAAGGCGTAGCCAATCAGATCGGTATTGATGACGCGACTTATCAGAAAATAAAAGATTTCTTTAGCCTTAAAGGCATCGGACTGCGACTGAGTAAATTGCGCACGCATCTCACCATTACCGCCAGCGCTAAGACCTTTGGTACCGTTTTACGGACACATTTTGTCACACATCGCTACAATAATCGTACCTTCTTTGCCCCGGCCACACCACCCAAATTGCCGAAGTTTCTTACTGATTCTATCGATGCCATCACGGGACTTGATAACTATAGCACACCACCCCAGACCGGGCATGTATATCAGCCTCTTAAGCATATGGGACCCCAGTATCATCCAGCCCAGGATTGCAATGCTGACAGTGGGTCGTTGCTACCCAAAGAAGTTGCCCTTGCATACGGGTACGACCAACTCTGGAATCAAGGTTGGCACGGCGAAAACATGACGGTGAACCTGGTGGAAATCGATGGCTTTGATCAGAATGATATTCAAAATTACTTTGATTGTATCAATTTTCAAGGCAAGCTTAATGTTGCTGATATCGATGGCGCTCCTACCCAGGCGCTGGGAGAAAATACTCTGGATATCGAAATGGTGGCTGGATTGGCGCGCTCGGTGAATATTGTTGACTACGAAACGGATGGCAATGCGAACGGCGATGTCTGGACACAGGTCAACGATGAACTCCAGCAGATCATCAACGATAATACCAATAATGCCAGCGCGGGCAGTGTCGTCAGTATTAGCCTTGGCGCCGCCGAAGGTCAAATTGATGCGAGCGATCGCGTTGCCATAGAAAAAAGCATCCAGATACTCACACAAGTGGAGCATATGACGGTCTTCGTGGCCAGTGGCGACTGCGGAGCCTTTACCGATCGTACATTTCATAGTCTCTCCGTTAGCTTTCCGGCGAGTGATCCATGGGCGGCCTCGGTTGGTGGTACCATTCTTTCGGTCAATGGATCAGGAAACCGGGCCAATGAGGTCGTGTGGTCAAATGGTTCAAATCCCAACAGTTGCAAGAATCGCTGGGGGAGCGGAGGTGGATTGAGCCGGGCCTATCAGCGCCCGAGCTGGCAGAACGCTTCTGGTGTCAATAATCAATATTCAAGTGGTACGCGCCAGGTTCCGGATATCTCGGCGGCGGCCTACGACCTGGCTGTCTACTTTAACGGGCAGTGGGGGGCCGTCGGGGGGACAAGCGCTGCCTCGCCAATCTGGGCGGCCGGTCAATCGCTGGTGAATGAAGGATTGATTAAACAACTTGGGAAGTATGGCTACTCACCGCGCATATTCTATCTTGCTGCCAATAAGAATAATAGCATGCACCCCTATTACGATGTGACCCGTGGCAATAACTTATACTACCCGGCAACTCCCGGCTGGGATTATCCCAGCGGATTGGGTACGCCCAATCTAGCGGATTACTACCAGGTGGTCTGCCAGGATATTATGTAAGGAAAGAGCGACTGGAAATTGTGAACTGTGTCATAGTAGTTCTCCCTGGCCGTGTTACAATGAGCACAAAATAGTTGTGAGCATTATCCGCTAGTCAAAGGAGCAGAAAGAAACTATGGCACAGGCTCTTCCTCCCTTTTGCCCAAGGTGTAGCGCCCCGACGGTTCCAGGTCAGCACTTCTGTGCCAATTGCGGGCTAACTTTCGTTCCACCTCAAAACGCGAACATTCCTACCCCCCAGCCCTCAACGCCCTTTCCGCCAACTGTAGACCCGACTATGCAAGAACCTCTCCAGGTAGCGCCGTCGTGGAGAAATACCGGGCCTCCTGTCTCAAGCGCACCTCCTCATCCTACCAAAAAAAGAACTTTTGGTAGGATGGGCTGCGCGCTTATCTGTTTGTTGCTGCTTGTCCTTCTGGGTGTAGGAAGTTATATTGGTGCTACAGCCATGGGCATCCACCTGACCGGCTTCGGCAGTGGGAACGCGACACAGCCTTCTGTGACGTCAAAACCCATCAATACTACAGTGACCTATGCAGGTGTTGAGTTGACCGTCCTCTCTGCCCAGCAATCGCAAAGCTTTATTGACGATCCCAATACTGTGTCGACGGGGATGGTGCGTCTGGTCATGCAAGAGCGGAATACGACGTCTCTAAAGGTCAGCTGGCTCTATGCCGATATCGCGCGCTTGCTCTTACCAGGCAAGGTAATTGTCACGCCAACCTTCGCGCGTGCCAAAGTTGGCATTGCTTCCGGAGCAA
>DMFQ01000379.1:1587-3018 GCA_003450555.1 Ktedonobacter sp. | reverse complement strand
ACATTGCTTCCGGAGCAACTCAGCAGAGCATTGTCGATTTTGCCGTACCTGGCAACGACAGGATCACGCAGTTGACTCTAAGATTAGGAGCGGCAAACGAAGCACAAATGGACATCCCCCTGACTGGACACGCCGACCTGAGCAAATATAGCTCGAAGAGCATTCAGCCAGATGATAAGATGATCTACCTGGGCCTGAACTGGACAGTGGTGAAGGCTACAGAGCAACTGGGCATTCCTGGAACGCAGGCGAGCAAAGGCATGACTTTCATCAAAGTGACCCTCCGGGTGGATAATCCGCTCTCGCAGCAGGCTATACCCGGTTCTCCTTACGACTATGCTCGCTTAAAAACCGGGAACACCACGGCTGCGCCAAGATTTACAGATCTGCCTGTCTCATTTGATACCGGTGAAACAGGTAAAACCGGCACAATTACCTTCCTTATACCTCAGGATAGTACCGCATTCACCCTCATCTTCTTACCACAAAGTGGAGCAGATCAGTCAACCACCGATTTTCAGATCTCATAATCGTTGTTCTATGTGACATGTGACATGTGACATAAGTAGCCTATGAGATATGTAATAGACTTTCATTTCGATAACTGTTACACTTGCGTCTAAGTACAGCCGTACTGATTCTTGAACAGACTCATTTGGAGCTTTCATTGAGAGCTTTAAACCAAAGGAGATAGGAAATGGCACAGTCATCACCAACACCCTGCCCACAGTGTGGCACTCTTATAGCTGCTGGTCAACGTTTTTGCTCGAATTGTGGAGCATCAGCTGATCCTGGATTTAGTAAACCTACTGCCGCGGCGAGCGGAGAACACTACTCGCAAGTTCCTGAAATGCCTACCGAGTTTTCTGTACCGCCACCTCCACCGGAGAGTTCGTACTCGCAATCAGCGCAGCCAACACCTCCTCCACCGGGGAGTATGTATAGTCAGCCTCAGCAGGCGCCATCGAACCCTGTTCCTAATACCTATTATCCACAGCAGCAGGGCTATCAAGCTACGCCAGGCCCGGCTCCTGCGTATGCAAAGCCAGTGAAGGATTCTTCAAAAAGCGTGCTCGGCCAGATGGGTTGTGGCGTCCTTCTCCTGATACTGCTTATAGTGGGAATTTGTGGTGGCGTCGGCTACTTCGTGTACAGGTATGCTATTTCTGCCGCGAACAGTACTACTTCGAGCTATACCTCAACTACTAATGGCACTGGCGGCAATGGAACACCGCAGGCCATTCCAACCACCACTACTCAAATAAACTCGACCGTTACCTACGATAGCTCTGATGTTACTGTTGTCAACGTTCAGAAGGCCAGCAGTTTCAGCGATGACGACACTACTTCAAGCTCACCGTATGTGGTACGCCTGAACATCAAAGAGCATAACCCGACGACGAACGACGTTTACCTGTTTTACAACGATAA
>DMFQ01000379.1:0-1383 GCA_003450555.1 Ktedonobacter sp. | reverse complement strand
CGGCGTTCACTTATGCCGGTCTCAACTGGACGCTGACATCTGTGACATCGAGCCTGAGTGCGAATGGCAAGCAGGCTGATAGTGGCATGCGTTACATTGTGGTCACGCTCAAAGCCAATAATCCGACGAAGAGCGACTACTACGTGTTCGCGAGCGATAATATTCGTTTACAAACAGGTACTACCACCTCGCCGCCTACTGACAACACACTTAAATCTGCTATCGCTGCCGGTACCAGCGGCTCGACTGGAACGGTTACCTTCCTTATGTCGCAGAGCGCCAGTTCATTTACGCTGGAGATGCTGCCGCGTACCGATACGACTCCAGCCGCAACTCAGGCTACGAGCAATTTCCAGATCTAAGTAAGAGTTATATAGGAGAGGCGCAATCATACGTGTATACGCGCCTCTCCTATTTTTTGTTACTTTGCACCAGTTATTGGAACCTGCGCGCTCTACATGTTGGAGATAAAGTAGTCGTGATGGATACAGGCGGAAAGTCATGGACTTTTCGTGTCAATCGTGTCGCCCTCTACCCGCCACAACAAGCACCGGTGCAGGAGATTTTTGGCAACGAAGCGGGCCACTATCTCAACCTGATTACCTGCGCTGGCGACTGGATTCCCAGCCAACATCAGACGACGCTACGGCTGGTTGTCTTTACAACTCTGGTTTCATAGCAGTTCGAGAGCTATAGAGCATGACATGATCTGGCTATTCCAGCAAGAAACTTCCAATGAGTTCTTTACGCAGTTCCGCTTTTTCCTCTTCATCGCTCATTGTGAGCTTGCGAGTTTTTGAACCCCGCCAGACAGCTAAAGGACTGGTTGCCGCGGTAGCAAATTCGTCTACGAGCATATCCTCAAGAAATGAAGAGGTCGTTGCTGGCGCCTCTTCCTCTGCATTTACATGAAAGGCCTGGGTCATTTGCTCAAATTGATCTGTGCTGGGCATCGGTGTTTCAGAGGCGGTACCTGTTGCCTGTAGTGACTGCTCTGTTTGACCTGCCTGGCTCACTGGCATAAAAGCGGTTGCTTGCTCCATGACTGGAAGGTCTTGTGATATCGGGCTATCCTGGGGCGTCCGAACGATCGTTTCGTCGGCGAGCGTAAACAATTGGCCCTGTATGTCAAGCGTAATACCCCGCCCTTCACGCAGATCAGTAAGCTGACAGCGTAAGTTATAATTTTCTGCCAATAGCTCGTCCATGAGTCGCTTTTGATTGAGCACCTCTTCCATGAGTAACTCAAAGTTACTTCCACCCATGTTGTTTCTCCTCCAGAACTTGCCTGGTGCTGGCAACAAGACTGCCAGTGGGCATACAAGTGTTACTCTACCTAAAAATTGCGCGGTTTCTCTCCCTTGTTGTATTGGAACGTATCAA
>DMFQ01000065.1:6457-9113 GCA_003450555.1 Ktedonobacter sp. | reverse complement strand
GTCCTCGTCGCAGAAAACGTTGAACAGGCACAAGCAGCCGCTCAAAAAGTGCCCGGGCGCTACTTATGCGGCGAACGTAACGTGCAGCCTCTCCCAGGCTTCGATTACGGCAACTCGCCCGTACAATTCTCACAGCTAGACCTTTCCGGGCGCGAGCTGATTCTCACCACAACGAATGGGACGCGAGCCTTCTACGCCTGTCCCGCACAAACGACGTGCCTGGCGGGCAGCTTCTACAATGCTCATGCTGTCACATCTCATGCGCTGGAACTGGCGCGTGAGCACAACAGCAATATCTCGCTGGTATGTTCAGGCGAATTAGGCTATTTTGCGCTCGATGATGCCGTATGTGCTGGCTTCCTCGCACTTGAATTGCAGCGCACTGGCGAAAAGCTCACACAAGAAGCCACCCTTCATTTAGATGAGAGTGCCAACGCGGCCATTGCCCTCTATCACGCCTTTGAACCACCGAAGGTGCTGGAATATTGCAATTCCGCGCAGAGCGTCTTTCGCGCAGGCTTGAACGATGATCCCTATTTTTGTATGCAGATTAGTAAGAGTGCAAGCATCCCTCGTGTGGTTGGAAGAGAGCGAGAGACAGGTTTGCTGCTGCTAGAAAAGGTGTAGTTCACCTATGCAAAAACCGCTACTCATCATCATTTCCGGCCCTCCCTGCACCGACAAAACGACGTGCGAAGTACATTGCTCAAAAGCGAAAGGAGCTTCCCTGATGGACATCGAATTATGTACCACCTCTGGCATTGAACGCATCGACGACCTCTTACGCGGTCTGATCAACCTCTGCGAGGCATCGTTCCCAGCGCGCATCCGGAGCTACTATCTTGGCGGGAGCTATAGCGACGGAACAGCTGTCGGTCACAGCCTCTCTCCCAACTCAAGCGATGTCGATCTGTTCGTCATCTTTCGCGGCACGGTCAAGCAAGCCGAGCACGCAACCTTCCACAGCATCATCACGGAGTGCCAACTCAACAGTCCAATCCAGGTCGACGCGCACGCGTACTCCGAGGACGACTTATTACACCAGCCGAGGCCAAAGGCGACGCAGACAAGCTTCCTCAACGCGCTCATCCAGGTCGCTAGCGTGCATGTCTATGGCGACGACATACGCGCACTGCTTCCCCTTGTGCCATTCTCGCGCTACGTGCTCGATGTAATCGAATCCGGTGTGTTCCACCTGAGCATTCCTCGTCCGAGGCAGCACATCGCCTATCCCTTGGTGACACCGCTCGTACCTCCGCTAGCATATCCCAATCCCGCTGGAGAGTTCTACGGCTACGACATCGTGCCCGCTCGACCAGATGCACCCCATGGAACACGCGTCCTCGTCGCCATCACTGCGTGGATTGCGACGCTCATCCTCGCCCTGGAGACCGGGCGCTATGCAGGCCAGAAGAGCCAGTGCATGCGGCTCTGCAAAGAGTATCTCCCCAACAACAAGCGAACGCAACTCGTAACCACCATCTACGACACCTGCAAGGGAAAGTGGGGCTACGAACTCCCCAATGACGCGGCAGATCGCGAGCTGTTACGCAACCTGTGTCATGACACACTCTCCTTGGAGAACGAGTACCTACAACTCTGCCGCAACTACATACTTGCCCAATTGCACCAGGGCGGAACAGCAGAGAAGCAGCAGGCCACACACATCTTGCAAAGCGTCGCCTACCGCGACAATGAAATCGTAGCGGCTCTAAAAGCATTAGCAAATACCACGGATGAAGCAGTGCGTACAGGAGCAACCAAAGCATTGGAGATCACGGAACGCAATTCCTAGATGATGCTCCATAAGCACTTAATCCACCCTCAAAACCAACTTCCCGAAATTCCTATTCTCCCCCATCGCCGTATGCGCTTTCCCAATCTCCTCGAGAGGATACACCTGCTCGATAATAGGTTTCACTTTCCCGCTTGCCAGCAACGGCAGCACACTTGTGGCGAAGCGACGAGTCACTCCTAGCTTCTCCTCGAGCGTGCGCGTTCTCAACGTAACGCCGCGCATGGAAATACGTTTGCCCATGAGCATACCAATGTTGATGTTCGCTTGCGTCCCACCCATCGTTGATAGAAAGACGATGCGCCCCCAGGACGTCAGGGCTTCGAGGTTCTGTTCCAGGTAAGGCGCGCCAATAAAATCAAGCACGACATGGACACCGGCGCCATTAGTCAGGCGCTTCACCTCGGCGGCGAAATTCTTATCGGATAATCCTACATCCAATCCTAGCGGCTTGGCCTGCTCCAATTTAGCTGGCGTGCGCGACGTGCCATATGTTGTGGCTCCTGTGGCGTGCGCGAGCTGGATAGCGGCTGTACCGACACCGCTCCCTGCTGCGTGAACCAGCAGGCGTTCACCCATTTGTAGACCGGCTTGCGTAAAGAGGGCATCATGCGCGGTCATAAAAACTTCTGGGACGCCTGCTGCCTGGACAAAGTCCAGGTTCTCAGGGATCTCCACCAGCAATCCCTCGTGTGTCAGGATATATTCCGCCTGCGCTCCGCCGCCTGCCAGACCCATTACCCTCTGTCCTGGCTTCCACATACGTACCTGCGGTCCAACAGCATCGACCTCTCCGGCAAATTCGAGTCCAGGGATGTGTGATGGCGAACCCGCCGGTGCAGGATATCCCCCGGCGCGCTG
>DMFQ01000065.1:4572-6273 GCA_003450555.1 Ktedonobacter sp. | reverse complement strand
CTTCCGGCGTTTCGACGTTTTGTATCTCTAGCACCTCGGGGCCACCCCATCTGGTGATGATAGCTGCTCGCATTGGTTGTTCTGCTCCTTCAATTAGCATTTCAGATAGTATATCACCTGCATGCGTATGGTATAATCTGCACAACTAAAACAACAAACAGCAAAAGGACAGGACATACGGCTATGTTCACCCTCAACGACATACTACAAGGCAATGATAATACCCTTCATTTCCACAACGGAATATCGCCTGATCCTGAAATGGTATTCCCCTCCGCGCATCACGATAGTCGCCAAATTGGTCAAGGTGACCTGTTTGTTGCTATAAAGGGTGAGCGTGTCGATGGGCATAGCTTCATTGCGCGGGTAGCTCAATCGGGCGCTGCTGCCGTGCTCTGCACGAATCCTTCAAGTGAGGTCGCCGCTGATTTTCCGCAGATCGTTGTGCCAGATGTTGTGAAGGCTGTGCAAGCTACCGCTCGTATACGTGCTCAACGCCAGGAACATACTACATGTATCGGTATTACCGGCAGCAATGGCAAGACCAGCACAAAAGAGGCTGTCGCATCTGTACTGAGCCGAGAGGCCCCCACACTCAAAACATACGAGTCCTATAACAATGAAATTGGCTATCCACTGACCCTTTTACGTCTGGAACCCCAGCATCGCTACGCGGTGTTAGAGATGGGTGCGCAATGGGTAGGTGAGCTGTCGTGGCTCAGTAAGACGATTGCGCGGCCCAACTGGTCAATTATTACAAACGTAGGCGCGGCCCACCTGGAATATTTCGGATCTCAGGAGCGAGTAATTCTCGCCAAACGAGAGCTGGCAGAGGTATTGTCCAGCGATGGCATCGCCATACTCAACTACGATGATAGCAATGTCCGCACAATGAGCGAGAAAACGCAGGCCCGCGTTTTATATTATGGGCTGGGCGAAGGTGCAAACGTGCATGGCAGTGATATTGGTGGCGATACGCTGCGAGGACACCATTTTACACTGGGCTATCAGGGGGAACAGGTGCACGTCCAGTTGCGGCTACCGGGTGAGCATGGCGTCTCCATTGCGCTTGCCGCAGCCGCCGCCGGGTGTGCCGCGAACATGTCCCTACAAAAGATTCGCGCCGGCTTAGAGACCCTGGCTCCAGCTAAGGGGCGTGGTGAGATAATGCCAGGCCCAAATGGCAGTACGCTTATCGATGATACCTACAACGCCAACCGTCAATCGATCATTGCCATTAGCAGGGCGACGCACAATGCATCCATTGCGCCAGGAGGGAAACGTTGGGCCGTCCTGGGAGACATTTTCGAACTTGGGCGCTACGCGCGCGCCGAGCATCGCGCTAGTGGAGAAGCTTTAGTCGGCCTTGTCGATTACCTTGTCGCGCTTGGCGACGAGGCGCGTTACTATGTCGAGGGAGCCATCCGCGCTGGTATGCCACCGGAGAATATTTATTACTTCAACGCCGATGTCGAAAACGACGCAGAATTGGAGGACGCCAAACACGCCGCCGCCGACCTGCTTAAACAGGAAGTGAAAAGCGCTGACATGGTGCTCCTCAAAGGATCGCGCGGCATGTGCATGGAGACAATGCTCAACATGCTCTACTCGTAACTATGATTATCGTTGACATATTTGGTTAACAACCAATGGATGCCGACGACCGTAGGAGCGCCAAGATAAGGGGCGTAGGGACCCGAT
>DMFQ01000065.1:2841-4400 GCA_003450555.1 Ktedonobacter sp. | reverse complement strand
GAAAAAGCAACGGATTGGCCTCATTTTTGGGGGGCGCTCAGGTGAACACGATGTTTCGCTAGCCTCGGCAACCTCCGTGATGGCAAACCTGGATAAAGATACATACGAAGTGGTGCCTATTGGTATCACCAAAGAAGGGGGCTGGCTACTAGGTACTGAACCAGCCCGCTTAATGGCAACTGAACAGGACGTCAGCGAAACTAGCGGTACAGAGACAACAACCGCCGTGACGCTGACAGGCGATCCCCGTTTACGCCGCCTCATCCCACTCCAGGACGGCGAAGAACTCCAGGACAACGGCGCGCTAGATGTCATCTTTCCCGTGCTCCACGGCACCTATGGCGAGGATGGTACGTTGCAAGGGCTGCTGGAGATGGCTAACGTACCGTACGTTGGCTGTGGTGTACTCGGAGCCGCGCTGGGTATGGATAAAGAAAAAATGAAGATCGTCTTTCAGGCGATCGGTCTCCCAGGCGTTGACTACCTGGTCTACCGTCGCAACGAGTGGGAAGCGCTCGCCCGAAACGATTATGGACGCGATCGAGCAGCGCCTGGTTTATCCCTGTTTTGTCAAACCCGTCAACCTGGGATCAAGCGTCGGCATCAACAAGGCCCACGACCGTGTTGAACTGGAACATGCCATCAATGTCGCGGCGGAGTATGATCGTAAGATCATTATCGAGCAGGGCATCAACTGTCGCGAACTAGAATGTGCCGTGCTGGGCAATGACGAGCCAATAGTCTCCGTTGTCGGTGAGGTCATCGCCAGCAACGAATTTTACGATTATAACGCCAAGTACCTCGACGATAAATCCCAGGTGATTATCCCTGCCGAGATTGCTCAGGCTACGGCGGAAGAGGTGCGGCGTCAGGCAGTGAAAGCTTTCCTGGCCCTTGACCTCAGCGGTCTCGCCCGCGTGGATTTCTTTCTGGAGAATGAGACTGGACGCGTCTACATCAATGAAGTCAACACCCTCCCAGGCTTTACCCAGATAAGCATGTATCCCAAGCTGTGGGAGGCGAGCGGCCTCCCCTACCCACAATTGTTGGACCGTCTGATCGAACTGGCCATAGAGCGGCACCAGGATAAACAACGCAATCGCACAAGCCGTTAGCCAGCAGGTAGAGTGACAGATAGGTAACGCCTGCAGCTTAGAAGCGCTCACAAGTATACAGGGAGGTCATGGAATGCCGCTAGATGGGCTGGACATAGGCCGCTATCATCTACTACGCCTGATTGGCAGCGGTGGCATGGGAGAGGTCTACCTTGCCGAGGATACGCGCATCAATCGCCAGGTCGCCATTAAGGTGATTCGCGGCGAAGTCATTTCCTACCTGGATACCAATGCTACCCCTGACGCGGCTCGCCTCTTCGAGCGTGAAGCAAAGGCCATCGCCAGGCTCAATCACTCCCATATTCTGCCCCTTTTCGACTATGGCGAGGAGAGTGTCAATGATCTCCCGCTCACCTACATGGTTATGCCATATTGCCCGGCAGGTTCGCTGGATATGTGGCTGCGGCTGAAGGGCGCGACGCGTGAAACGCGTTCACTACCACC
>DMFQ01000065.1:2229-2828 GCA_003450555.1 Ktedonobacter sp. | reverse complement strand
ATTCACCAGGATGTCAAACCTCCAAACTTCCTCATCCGCACTACGAGAGACGCGGGGCTGCCGGACCTGCTCCTGACAGATTTCGGCGTCGCGAAATTTATCGCCGCGAACTCGAGCAACAGCCAGTCTGTGCGCGGCACCCCGTCCTATATGGCGCCTGAGCAATGGGAAGGGAACCCGGTGATCGCCTCTGACCAGTACGCGCTCGCCATCATGGTCTACCAATTTGTCACGGGTCGCTTGCCCTTTCAAGGAGGACCAGGGCAGATGATGTACCAGCACCTCATGAGCGAACCACAGCCTCCCAGTACATACGCGCCTGCTCTACCCAAGGAAGTTGACGCCGTCATCTTACAGGCTCTGGCAAAGAAGCCTGAAGATCGCTTCGGCTCTATAACAGCCTTTGCTCGCGCCTTCCAGCAGGCGACGCGTGACAGCAACGCGACCGCTTTCCACTTCACTTCACAAAACACGAGCGTCCCCGCTGTCCCCAGTACTCAGGACAGGACTGTCAGCAGTGATCCGTATGCAACTGTAGTCACCAGGCCCCCGGAAGAGCATCGTCCACCATTATTCGGAAGCGATGAGAGAACGGTGAT
>DMFQ01000065.1:1465-2190 GCA_003450555.1 Ktedonobacter sp. | reverse complement strand
CTTCCCGAGATCAGCAGCAACAACAGGCACTTCGCTGATCAAGGCCAACAGCCTTTGCAGCGCAAAGGAAGAGGCATACTGCCAATTACGTTGGCTCTACTGGCGCTCTTATTAATCGCAGCCAGCGTTGGAGCATACTATGTTATTGCAGGCGCGCAGTCACCTTCCGCTTTCGGCGGCGCCAATGCCACCGCTACCGCCCAGGCGCGAGAGCAGTCCACCGCCAACGCGCTGGCAACTACGAATGCAAATACCCTCGCCAGTGCTACCGCTCAGGGGAGAGCCACCGCCACGGCGCAAGCCAATCCCTATGCCCCCAATGGCGGCACACTTGTCATCAACGACCCATTGAGCAGCAATAACAAGGGTTACGGCTGGGAAGAAGGTGAGCGGGACGGCGGCTCCTGCACCTTTAGCGGAGGAAGCTATCACTCCAGCATACCGCAGAATGGGGTATTTCACTCCTGCCTCGCGCTGGCAACCAACCTTGCCGACTTCGCCTTTGAAGTGCAAGCAACCGTCATCAGTGGGTCTTCCAGCGGCATCGTCTTTCGCGCCGACCGCGCGACCACGCACCTCTACTACTTCATCATCGACGAGAACGGCAACTTCTATCTGAAGGTCTACTTCGATAAATTCGGGACTTCCAGTATAGTGGCCAGCGGCTCCAGCGCTGCCATAAAAAGCAGCGGGAGCAATCTGATCGCGGTCGTCGCGCGCGGCAG
>DMFQ01000065.1:634-1242 GCA_003450555.1 Ktedonobacter sp. | reverse complement strand
TTCACTATCGCCACCGGCACGACCAGCGAGGTGCGCAATGTGCTCATCACCATCACCCTCGCGGACGGCAGCATAGGCTATGGTGAGTGCGCTCCCTTCACGCCCAGCACCGGCGAGACACAGGAAACAGCGCTCTCAGCCGCTCAAGGATGCGCGGACCTGATCAAAGGCAGAGACGCGGCTCACTGGCGCAGCCTCTCGAAGCTGATGCGCAGCGTGTACTTCAGCCAGGGAACCGCCATCGCAGGCACAGAGATGGCCCTACTGGATGCCCTCACACGCTCTTACAGCATACCGCTCTACGTGTTCTTTGGCGGAGCCAGCACATCTATTGAGACCGATATGAGCATCCCCATGGTCACACCCGAACGGGGCTATGAACTGGCAAAAGAGACGGTCGCACGGGGCATCACCAGTATCAAGGTTAAGGTTGGCGGCGACCTGCGCGATGATGTGGCGCGTGTAGAGGCCATTCGCGAAGGCGCTCCAAACGTCGGGCTGACGCTAGACGCGAACCAGGGCTACACGGCCAACGAAGCCTTAATCTGTCTAGAGGCCCTCGACAACCGCGATATTCGCCCCATGCTGCTGGAACAGCCCGTACACAA
>DMFQ01000065.1:0-471 GCA_003450555.1 Ktedonobacter sp. | reverse complement strand
ATGGGAGCAGTCAACGTGGTCAATATCAAACTGATGAAATCCGGTTTCGTAGAGGCGCTGGATATCGCAGCCGTCTGCCGCGCCACGCACACACAACTAATGATCGGTGCCATGATGGAATCCCGCCTGGCCATCGCCGCCGCCACCCACTTCGTCGCCGGACTGGGCGGTTTCCGCTACATCGACCTGGACACCCCCATGCTCCTGGCCGAGGACCCTTTTACAGGCGGATACGTACAAAAAAGTGGAGTGTATGATGTATCAGGGGTGGAACGGGGGTTGGGGATAGAGCGAAAGTAGGGGCGCCATTCATTGGCGCCCGCCCGCCCAACTAATCCCTGCACCTGCGCGCCAATGAATGGCACCAACATAAACGATAGGAAACCGTTTTCATTGTGACCGCACCTATACATATGTCCCGCTTCACACGCATGAAGCCCCGCTGGGGGCCGCGTCGTAGTATAGTAGGGT
>DMFQ01000282.1 GCA_003450555.1 Ktedonobacter sp. | reverse complement strand
GCAAGGGTCATCCCTACTATATTCGCTCCTCCACCCCTCCACGTGTTATGCGCAGCATCGCGCCGTGTATAGTAGGGATGACCTCTTGCGGTCATCCTAGGGGTGGGGTGGCGTCTGGCCCTATATGCACCCTGCATGGATCTTGATTGACATTAGCGGTCGCCCTATTCGGGCCAATGCCGCTGCGTTGCACTCTTTCTTTCATTCGCCAACAGAGTTCTCTATTGTACGGGCGTTAACAATTACCTGGCGGCCTCGGCAGTGACCTCAACCACATCTCCCTGACGGCGCGCAAGAGCACGAGCGACCAGTGGCAGCGCGCAGCTTACAAGCATGATGCCAGCAATGATGTAGAGCGGCGTAACATAATCGGGATGCCCGGTTGTGCCAAAGCTTGCAATCAGTATTGGGCCGACAATGGCTCCCGCACTCCACGCGGTGAGCATCGCGCCATAAATCGTGCCGGCATTCTTTGCTCCAAAGAAGTCGGCAGCGAAAGCTGGCATGGTGCCAAAGCCACCTCCGTAGCATAGCCCAACGATGGCTGCTGGAATGAGTAGGATAGCAAAGGTGCTAATGGATGGTATCAGCGCAAAGGTAATAATTTGAATGACGAACATGCTCAGGAAGGCGAAAGGACGGCCAATGGCATCCGATAGCCAACCCCAGAAGAGACGGCCAGCGCCGTTGAAAATCGAGATGACTATCACGATAATGGAAGCGACCCCTGCTGCGACGTGGGTAAACGTCTGTGCTAATGGTGACGCTACCGAGATGAGTGCAGCGCCAGCTGTGACATTCAAAGCGAGGATGAGCCACAGCAGATACCATCGTGGCAGGCGCAGCGCCTCGGGAAGGGTATACTCTCGCACCGAACGGTCGGCCTGTTGGCGCGCGGAAGGCACCCAACCAGCAGGAGCATATCCCTCCGGAGCCGTGTGGAAAAATTGGGCCGCACCCACGACGATCACAAGATAGGCAATGCCCAGGATGAGGAAAGTGTTTCCTACACCCAGAGATGGGATTAACCAATTGGCAGCAATTGGGCCGGTAATAGCCGCACCAGCGCCAAAGCCCGCCACGGCCAAACCTGTAATAAAGCCGCGCCTATCCGGGAACCACTTGATGAGCATCGCCAGTGCCACGATGTAGCCAAGGCCAAGGCCGATGCCACCAAGGATGCCATACGTGAGGTACAGCACGATCAGGTTAGGCGCAGCAAACGCCGAAAGGATAATACCCAGACCATAGAGAATACCGCCAACAGTGGCAATAACACGCGGGCCAAAGCGATTATTGAAGTAGCCGCCGAAACCAGCAGTGATGCCAAGAGCAACAAGTGCAAGCGTGAAGGTGAGGTTAGCCTGTGGCTGTGTAACTTGATACAACTTAATCACAGGCTTGAGGAAAACGCTCCAGGCGTAGACAGCACCTAAAGCAAGCTGCATTAAGAAGGCGGCGGTAGCGATTACCCAACGGTTGGGGAGGGAAGATTGCGCGGAAGAACTGTTCATGAAGGACTCCTCTCGAATAATTCCAGATGATGGAGCTACGATTAACAGGAAATGCCTAAAACCGAACAGCAGTACGAGAAAAGACGCCTACATCCTTACCTGTTTGTATAACATACTTTATTTCACTATGTCAATGCTTCGTTTGACAAATTGCTGATCACCCCTCCCTCTGTCATGAACCCCCGCATGAATGACGGGGGCTTGCAGCCAGGCGCGTCCTGCTGCAATAGGCACCATGACCGATGCCCCGAGAGATGTTTACAGCGGCGTTCCAGTCGGCATGGCAACGAAAGTCACACTGGATACATTGAAAAAGAGCCTGGCTCTTACGGTTCGCTTTCTCGCAGTGCCCACATTGGCTACAGGTACGAGACGTGTAGGCAGGGTCAACGACAGAGAGAGGAACGCCAGCAAGAGCGGCTTTATAGGAAAGAAAGGAACGGAGTTGCGCAAAAGCCCAGGAACTATGCTTCGAGCGTTGCGAGCGTTTCAACCGTGCCTCCGTACGTGTACGGATGTGCCTAAGCTCCTCGATAGCTATTCCTTGCCCGGTGGCTTTCGCTTTCTGAACAATCCGTTTGCTGATGACATGATTACTGTTTTTGCGGAACCTGGCTTGCTTGCCACTCAACTTCTTGAGATGGCGTTTTGCCGATTTCGTCCCGCGCTTCTGCAAGCGCTGACGCAAGGCATGATGGCGTTTTCGCGTCTTCTCAACTGCCTCACCGCTGAACGTCTCCCCCTCGCTATCGGTGGCCAGGTTGACGATGCCGAGATCAACACCGAGTGTGTCACTGCTTTCTTGCAGTTCAGGCGTGGAAACTTCCAAGGTCACAGCCAGGTAGAAGACGCCTTTGCGATAGAGCAAGTCGGCTTGCCCTTGCATAGCCCCCATACGAGCTTGCTGATAGGTGCCAAACAGGAAGGGAACCAGGACACGGCCAGAAAGGGTCAAGAGGGAGACGGTAGCAAGGCTCTTAAAGCTCATGACGCGGGGGTCATACACCATCGCCCCTTCTGGTCTAAAATGCGGTTGGATGCTCTTGTCTCGTTTGTAGGCTTCACTGGCTTTGCTGATACAGCGAATAGCCAGTTGAGCAGGGAGCTTGTAGGTCGTACGCAACTCACCATAGACCAGCTTTTGCAGTGCAAACTTGTTGGCGGTTTTCTCAGCCCACGCGACAGAAGCCACAGAGTTGGCAGCTTCGTTAAAAGCGTGCATCGTCTCAAGCAGGGCTTGATGCTGTTCGGTTGTAGGTGCCAGCTTCAAGAGCATCGTTTGTTTCATAGGTCTAGTGTAGCATCATTGAGAGAAGGTGTCAATAGTATCTCTCCGCTGCGGCGGCGGGCTATTCCTCCCCG
>DMFQ01000415.1:10665-11005 GCA_003450555.1 Ktedonobacter sp. | reverse complement strand
GAGCAGGCCTTTGCGGCGAGGGGTACTACTGCGCAGTGAGACCAGCAGCATGTAGCCTGGTGGGGTTTGGACAATGACATTTGCCGGGACAAGTCCCAGAGTGCACGGAGCGATCTCTGTATCCTGTCGGCAGAGAAGGTCGAAACCTACAGAGCCAGGTGTGGCATAGGTAGGTAACGGTAAACTTGTGTCAACGCGTTTAATTGTAACCTCTAGGGATTGCGAAAATCTCTTCATTCTGTTATTCTAGAGTAGAGGCCACACAACGTCAAGAAGAAAAAGTAAAACAAGAGGGTCAAAGAATGCAAATAGATCTGAAGCCCGCCTCATAGTGGTCCTA
>DMFQ01000415.1:8864-10561 GCA_003450555.1 Ktedonobacter sp. | reverse complement strand
GTCCTATTGCCGGCAATAGGACCACTATGAGGCGGGCTTGATTTCTCGGATGCTTGGATGCTCGATGACATGAAGTCAAGTAATTGCTACCTTGAGGCGGTTTGAGACGTATTGAATATATACGTTTTAACAAGGCCTTTAAAGTCTGGTATGGGAGGACTGGAAGGAAAGGGGTAAAATACGGTATAATTAGAAGTGTGAAGGAATATTACCCAGCCTAATTTTGTTTTTAGAGATAGAAACAAATTGACACGTCTTAGACTTCCTCCCACTCGTACTCGAACCAGGCGTTCGATCTAAGGATCGCTTTCCTTGAGTGTAGGGCCGGACGACAAAACATATATCTTGCTGTTTAAGATTTATCAGGTACTTTCATGGAGGGCGCAGAATGATTGACCTACAACAGCGTGCCATGACGGGGATGACGCTAATCTCGGATGATGACACCACCACAAAACCAGATCAGGAGCAGGCGTTTGATATTGTCGAACAATTGCTCACCAAGGATCTTGAATATACATTAGAGGATGATGTAGAGGAAGGGCAATGTAAAGATGAGCAGGAGATGGAAGAGGACATCAACAGTCTGGAACCAGCCTCCCTTGAGTTGGAAGAAATGTCTGCTATGCATGAAGACCTGACTCAGATACAAAGCTCACCCGAACTTGAAGCTGTCTCTATTCTCACGCTTCCAACGATGGCTCCTGAAGGAGGGACGCCAGTACGGCGTCCTGCTGCCATACGCCGTCGCCGGTCAGAAGACCATGATGAGAATGGTGTCAGCAATACTGACGCTGGTGAGTCGGATGCAGTGATGACCTATCTTCGTGAGATTGGGCGGGTGCCAATGATTACGCATGATCGCGAAATCGAATTGGCCCAGCGCATTGAGATGGGTGATCGTGACGCGATGAAGCAGTTTATCTTAGCGAATCTTCGTTTAGTGGTGAGTATTGCCAAACGATACGTTGGTCGCGGACTGACACTGCTTGATTTAATCCAGGAGGGAAATATTGGCCTGATCCGTGCTGTACAGCGTTACGACTGGCGGCGAGGTCACCGTTTCTCTACCCATGCGACCTGGTGGATTCGCCAGGCTATAAGCCGCGCGGTGGCGGATAAGGGACGAACGATTCGTTTGCCCGTCTACGTCAATACGGCGCTGAATCGGATCCGGCGCGAACGCCAGCGCCTGTTACAGGAGCTTGGACGCGAACCGACGGAACAAGAATTGGCAGATGCCACAGGGTTAGATCCGCTACGTATGATCGAGCTACAATCGGCTCCGGGCGCTCCTGTTTCTCTGGAACTGCCTGTGGGCGAGGATGAAGAGCAAGAGTTGGGAGATGTGCTTGCCGATACGGAATCGGCCTCTCCTGAAGATATTGCTACCACGCAAACATTGAAGGATGAAGTTCAGCGCGTGCTGGAATCTGTACTCACACCGCGCGAGCGGCTGGTTTTGCAACTGCGCTTTGGTCTGGGCAATGGACAGGCTCACCCGTTGGAACAGGTGGGGCGTGAACTGGGGATTACCCGCGAGCGAGTGCGACAGATAGAGGCTGGAGCATTAGCGAAACTGCGTCAGCCGCCCGTCTTAGAACGGCTACGTGGATAAAAGAAGTGATACCAAAAGAGGCGTGCCCGCGCGGGCACGCCTCTTTTGGTATGTATAGGGCGGCCGCGAGGGCCGCCCC
>DMFQ01000415.1:965-8806 GCA_003450555.1 Ktedonobacter sp. | reverse complement strand
TTCTTTTGCCGAGGTCGCGTTCGACGTGGCTGACGTCTTTGACCTTTTCTAATTTCACGAAGACGCGCTGTAATTGTTCCAGCCCATCGATTTCCAGGGTGGCGCTGATGTGTGCTTTTTCTTTGTCGCCGCTCACATTGGTGCTGACCGATGTCATGTTGACGCCAACTTCAGAAACGATGCTGGCAATATCGCGAATCAGGCCAGAGCGGTCACGAGCTATGATCAGGATGGGAGCGAGATAGCGCTGCTTCCCCATGCTGACCCAACTGACGGAGACGAGTCGCTCGCGTTCGCGTTGGCGGTAACGGTCAATATTCTGGCAGTCGGCGCGGTGGACAACCGCTCCCTTGCCACGGCTGATAAAGCCGACGATCTCATCGCCGGGCAATGGGCAGCAGCAGTTGGCGAGGCTCGTCAAGAGTCCACTGACGCCATCGACCTGGAGGTGAGCCGAGGTTCCTTGTTTGGAGACGGTAGCTAGCGGTGGAGCTTCATCCTCCTCTTTTATCTCTTTGCCCTCACGCTGCTCGCGAACCTGGTGCAAGCGGTCAACCAGTTTCACGGCAACGGCGTGCTGGCGTATTTCATCGCTGCCGATGGCCGCCAGCAGGTCTTCAAACGATTTGCCGTTGTATTCGTTTGATAGCCAGTGCTCGAGGTCTTCGGTCAGGACCTCAATACCGCGTGCCAGACCCCTACTTTTGAGTTCGCGATCGAGACGCTCGCGCCCGATCTGTCTATTGATATCGCGCTCGTGCGTCTTGAGGTAACGACGAATTTTACTACGAGCGGCAGCGGTGCGGGCAAAATTGAGCCAGTCATGGGTTGGGTGGGCCGTGCGATTGGTGACAATATCGACGATCTCGCCGCTTTTCAGTTCGTAGTCCAGCGGCACCATGCGCGTCACCAGGCGATCGCCCTCAGTAGTGCCGTTGGTACTCTCGGTGATAATGCGCGCTCCCGCGCACCTGTCCCCCACTTTGGAGTGGACGCGATAGGCGAAGTCGAGCGGCGTTGAACCAACGGGCAGGTCCTTGACCTCGCCCCTGGGGGTAAAGACAAAGATCTGCTCTTCGAAGATATCATCTTTGACCGCCTCAACAAATTCGGCGTCGCTGGCATTGGACGAACGCAGGTCGCGCTGCCAGTCCGCCAGTTGACGCAGCCAGGAGAGCAGTTCTTTGGCCGAGGCCGAGGCGCGATCCCCGACATCTTTATAGTGCCAGTGCATGGCGACGCCGTATTCCGCCATCTCATGCATGGCAAAGGTGCGGATTTGTATCTCTGCCAAGCGGTCATCCAGACAGAAAACGGTGGTATGGAGGGCGCTGTAGCCGTTGGGCTTGGGATTGGCAATGAAATCCTTGATGCGGCCCTCTTTGGGCTTCCAGAGACTATGGACGTGACCAAGCGCGACATAGCAATCGGGCGTCGTCTCCACGAGGATACGAAAGGCGAGCAGATCGTGGATCTGGCTGATATCCAGGTCGCTCTGCTGTTCAAATTCGACGCCATCGCGAAGCAGTTTCTTGTAGAAGCTGTAGAGGTGTTTGACGCGGCCTGAGATCTCGGCCTTCAAGCCAATAGTAGCCATTTCGTCGCGCAAAATAGTACAGACGCGCTCGACATACGAACTCCACTGCTTGCGCTCCAATTCAACCTGGGATTGGACCCAGGCGTACTTGTCGGGTTCCAGTATTTCAAAGGCCAGGTCTTCCAGTTCGGACTCGACGAGTGACATACCAAGGCGGCCGGCCAGTGGTGCATAGATCTCGCGTGTTTCCAGGGCCATAGCTAGCTTTTCTTGCTGGTCAGTGGAATGCGGGACAGATAGATTGCCCCTGGTGATCAGGCGCATAGCGTGCAGGCGATAGGCCAGTTTGAGGAGCACCACGCGGGGATCTTCGGCCATACCGATAAACATCTTGCGCACAGTCTCTGCTTGCTGGCGGCGCAAGGCTTCGCGAATACGGCGCTTCTTCTGGTCGCGATTACTTTCCGCATCGCCCGCGTTGAGCGCAGTGAATTGGGCTCCTACATTTTTCTTGCGCTCCAGGATGTTGAGTCGCAGCATACTCCCTACGACTCGACCTACCGGGATGCCGAGGGTCTGCTCAACCTGCTCGAGCGACAGGAGCTCGGCGTCAACAGCTTCAAAGATCATGCCAGCCGCTATACCCACAGCGTCGATATGCATTTGAGCCAGGATCATTGCTACCGCCAGCGCATGCTCTAGAGGAGAAATCTGGCGCAGCGTATGGAGGGAGGCTTCGCCGTGATCGCGCACATCGCCGCAGGCCTTCTGCGCAAGCTGAATAGCCCCGGTGACCTGTTCAACTTCACTGTCTCCCATGTATTGTTTTACCGTGGTCAACAGTTGTTCAGCGGTGGCGTCAGATGAATTGTGCGCTAGTGGTACTTTATCTATAGACATTGGTATCATCGGTCTAGTTCTTATCTATCATTCAATACTGCGATATGTCAATGTGTTCCTGGTAGCGAGCGATCTACTCACGCTCACGACGTTTTTCACCTGCCGCAAACGCTTAAAGATGCGATCGATCTGGTCTATCGCCTCTATCTCCAGCGTAGCAGTGATCACTGCCTTTTGCGACGAAGCATTGGTACTGGAGGTAACTGCGATCATATTAATACCCGCATCGGATACAACAGCGGCGACATCGCGTAAAAGTCCGGCGCGGTCGCGGGCCACAATGGTGATCGGCGCCAGGTAAGGCTGCGGTTCGATTTGCAACCAGTTGACTTCTACGAAACGCTCGCGCGCCTGCTCCCCGAAACGGCGCAGGGTGCGGCAATCGCTGCGATGCACGATCATGCCCTTGCCGGGATTGTAGAGGCCCAAGATGGAGTCACCAGGTATGGGGCAACAACAATGGGCGAGCTTGACCTGCGTAGAGGTTTTATTGATCACACTCTGGCTATCTTGTGAAGCAAAGAGAGAAGGCTGCTGCACCCTCCCATTTTTCTCAGATGAGGCACTCGCACTCTCATGGCGTGCTTTCGGCATGGGTTGGGGCGCAACATCGCCCCGGCTCTGAAGCAGTGGGAGCAGATGCTCCACGGCGGTCTCAACCTGGGCATCCTCGCGCCCCAAGGCCACATAGATATCATCGAGTGTGGCAAACTTTTTCATGGCTGTACATGATGAAAAGTCATCTTCGCGCACTACGCCGACGCCTGCAACGCCGAGCGTTTTTAAGGCCAGGTCCAGCCGCTCACGCCCTAATTGGAGATCAATCTCGCGCTCATAGGTCTTGAGGTAGCGGCGAATCTTCGTCCGCGCTGCTGCCGTGCGCGCGAACGAGAGCCAGTCGCGGGTGGGATGTGCTGTGCGATTCACCACGATATCAACGATCTCACCACCCTGTAACTCGTAATCCAACGGCACCAGGCGCGTCACCAGTCGACCGGTATCGGCCATGTTGGTGATGATGCGCGCTCCCGCGCAGTGGTCGCCGATATCGGTATGGATGCGGTACGCCATATCAAGGGGCGTCGAGCCGCGCGGCAGATCTTTCACTTCACCTTTTGGCGTGAAGACGAAGATCTGCTCCTGGAAGATGTCTCCTTTAACGGCCTCGACAAACTCGTCGGCGCTCTGCGGCAATTCGCGCTGCCACTCGCGCAATTGCTCGATCCAGGCGATCATCTCCTGGTAGGAGAGGCGCGATTCGCCGCGCCCTTTTAGATACCAATAGCTGGCGATGCCGTAATCAGCGGTGCGCTGCATGTCGTGCGTGCGAATCTGAATCTCGGCCAGCCGGTTATCCAGGCAGAAGACCGTTGTGTGCAGCGACTGGTAGCCGTTCAACTTCGGCGTAGCAATAAAATCCTTGATGCGTCCATCCTTGGGCCGCCAGAGCGCGTGGATATGTCCCAAGGCAAGATAGCAGTCGTGGTCAGAGTTCACCAGGATGCGGAAAGAGACGAGGTCGTGAATCTGACCGACATCGCCTCCGCTCTGTTGCAACTTGCGGTTGATGCTCGCCAGGTGCTTCTGCCACGCCTGTATTTCCGCATGGATACCAGCCCGGTCCATCTCTTCCTGTAAGGTGTGGCAGACCGCGTCGATATAGGATTGACGCTTGTGCAATTCCTCTTCCACTTCGCGAGCAAGCTGAGCATACTTGTCAGGCTCCAGGTACGAGAAGGCCAGGTCTTCCAGTTCCGCCTGCACGAGGGCCATACCCAGGCGTCGGGCCAGTGGAGCATAGATCTCGCTGGTCTCGCGGGCCTTATTCTGCTGCTGTAAGGGATTCATCACGGCCAGCGTGCGCATATTATGGAGGCGATCAGCCAGCTTAAGCACGACCACGCGAGGATCTTCGGCCATTGCCAGCAGCATTTTGCGCACGGTCTCCGAGCGCTGCCGCCGCTTCAGTTCTTTGGCCTGCTGGCGGCGCTGCTCTTCTGCTTGCGCTGGGGTGGCCTCGTTGTTCTGAGTAGGAAGTGTCTCAGCGCCTGTTGTCGGAACTGGATTCACAGCGGGTAGCAGCGCGTCGAACTTAGTGACGCCATCGACAATATTTGTGACGGACTCGCCGAACTTTACGTGCAGGTCTTCCAGCGAGTAGGTCGTGTCTTCTACTACATCATGCAATAGGGCGGCGGTGATCCCATCGGCGTCAATGCGCATATCGGCCAGGAGCAGCGCGACTTCCAGGGGATGCTGGATATACGCTTCACCCGAGCGACGCTGCACGCCAAAATGGGCGCGATTGGCGAGGTCGTAGGCACGTTCAATCTGCTCCATATCTTGTGGAGTAAGATACTGACTGGTCTCGGCGAAAAGGTCCTGCAACGTGCTCCCCTGTGGGGGGGTCGCCATATGCATGGGCGCCAGAGACTCTTCTGGATTGATGGCCATTGTTGGGATACCTCGAAAAACGTTATCTATTGCTATTACTTCCTACTATAATGAAAACAACAAACCATGCTCAGTTTGTTCCATCTGAGCATGTAGTGTGGCTACCCTCTTCTACTCCTATTATAGACTGAGACGTACAGGTGTCAAGAAAGGTATAATTTAGGAAGGAAAGAGGGAATTATTGATTAAGAGGACGCTTCATTTGCTTGTCTTTCCATCTTCCCCTACCGCTATTTCTTCTGTGCCATTATGCAGCATATTTAGGGAACATATTGGATTTCCCTGGAATTTTTCTTTTGTTAGAGAGTATACGCCTTGCGCTCAGGAAAAGAGACATTTCAGGTAGGATGGAGCTTAGAAAGGCTTCCATTTGCGCATAATTCTGGCAAAACTGTAGGGACTCGATTTATCGCGTCCGAGGGGTGGTGGGGAGGCAGATTGCCAGCAGGTCAGGCGCGGTGCCCCACCCCACCCCGCGTGGGACGCGATAAATCGGGTCCCTACGCCTGCTTGCTTGCTAGTGTCGTGAGCAGACCAACAGCGATGATGGCGGAAACGATATGCATCACGATCATCGTCCAAAAGATGTGAACATTCATACCCGGAACGGGGAACAGGCCAACAAAGGCCATGACAGGATTAAGAAATGAAACGAACAAGGCGACGAGCGCCAGCACGCGGTAGAACCGGATGGGACGCCGAGCGAACCGATTAACCAACACACTGGCGAGCAGAGCCAGTAACAAAAAGACGACAGTACTGCCGATGACGAATGGAGCCTGCAAGTACTGAAACCTATCAGGAACACCGAAGAACGCAACCGCGATGGTGCGTATAATAAGATTGGCAATGGCTACGACGACGATGGCCAGCGGTCCGACCCACAAGAGCTTGCGCGTGGCAAAACGTGCACGAGGTGTGGTGTTAGTAATAGATGCCATACATTTTCTCCTTAATACTAACTTAATATTATTAGACGGCAAACAATATGCCTCAAAAAAAGCCTCACTCTACGTCTCTCTAACGGGGTGAACAGCGAGAACAACATGTTGGGAAAGGTTCGTGGACACCTGTAGGAGCAAACGATGTAAGAGTGCCTGTTCAGTGAGTGACAAGCCTGTCACGGTTTGTGCTTCGAGCTGCTTCCACACGTCAAGGATAGGTTGTTCAAGCGCTCGGCCACGTGCGGTCAGGTAGACGCGGGATACACGCGCATCCTCGGGGTCCTGTCTCCGTACGATCAGCCCAGCACTCTCCATGCGCTGCAACATTTTGGTCGCCGTTGGAGGTTCGACCTCCATGCAAGCGGCAAGCTGTGATTGTGGAATGCCTTCCTCGATCCAGAGTTGGAGCAAGATCAATTCCTGACCAGTATGAACTCCCAATTTGTTCAAGGCTGCTTCAGCAAGTCGACGATGCGCTTTATGGATCTGGAGCAACTGAAATCCGATATAGTCCTGTATCTGTCTCACGAACGTATCCTTTTTTGTTTAGCCGTCTAAATAATAGCACGGAATTTGACGCATGTCAAGGTTGGCTGCTTGACATGGGATGTTCTCATACTTGTTGTCGCGATACCTTCTGTTAGCTACAGATCAGGAGCCGCCAGACCATGCATCCCAAGCGAGAAGGAGAGTTCACCACCGTGGTGGAGATCGTGTTCGATCACATGCCATAACACCCATTGGCGTGAGAGCCGGTATTCCTCTCCATTGCGTGTGCCCTCGAAGATGTGCTCCAGGTCGGCTGGTGTCCAGCGAGCAAGCGCGTCCTGGATCAACTGCCATGTTGTCTCAAGACCGCTGACCAATTCGGCGGCGCTACGCGCGGGTGCATCTGCGCGATCCCATTCTGCTATCGAGGCAATATCCTCGTTGCCCTCACCCATCAGATTGTGAAACCACCTGGCACGTACGGCGATGATGTGGGTGGCTATTTCTGAGATGGAGCGAAGGTGGGGCGCGGCACGCAGGGCAAGTTGCTCGGACGTAAGTGGCGCAATGGCCTTGCCCAGCTCTTGTTGGTAGACATCCCAGCCTTTGTAAAACGTTGTTAGTGAGGTATGGTTTTCTGTCATGGGGATTTCTCCTTTTATGATGATTCTGTTGTCTTTTGTAGGTGTATTTTAGCATAGAATGCCGGTTAGGGTTTGTCCTGATTTGTGGGTTGTATGCGATAATAGAGATATAGCACCGGATAGGTGTAGCATAAGTGGAGTGAAAAAAATGTCAACTCACTATCGTATTGCGGTAACTGGGCACCGAAATTTAGGTGACCAGGCGACGGTTCAATTTGTTACAGAGGCCTTTCATACTCTCCTTGCGAAGGAACAGCAGGAGCACCCTGGCGGAATAATCGCCCTTTCCGGTCTTGCTGAAGGAAGCGATATGCTTTTCGCAGAAGCAGCATTAGAGCTGGGCATTCCGCTGGAAGGTGTCATCGCCTACGAGGGGTTTGAGAATGACTTTGAGCCTGGCCCGGCACGGGAGCGTTACTATCGCTTGCTGAAGCGCTGCCAGGTGATACATCAATTACCTTTTGATACGCAATCCGATGACGCGTATACGGCAGTAGGACAGTGGCTTGTGGACTACAGCGATCTGTTAGTGGCCGCCTGGAATGGAGAGCCAGCAGCAGGGAAGGGAGGTACGGGCGACGTGGTTAGTTATGCCCAGCGTGAAGGAAGGCCTGTGATACAGGTACATACAACTAAGCACCTGGTCAAGACTCTGGAACCCGAGCAAAAGATGGCCGAGGTACAGTTTGAAGAATACTCACTGTTTGTTGAAGACACGGCCCGTTTCTCGGAGCGGCGTCAAACGGTGACGAATACATATATCACGGTCAATGGTGTTATAGCTGGTTTTATCACTTTTCTTGTCAAAGATAGCGGGCTGACTAACTGGTGGCTGGTAGTAGCGATATGGCCGCTTATACTCTTCGGAATCAT
>DMFQ01000415.1:0-825 GCA_003450555.1 Ktedonobacter sp. | reverse complement strand
GTTACCTGGTTCGGTACAAATGTATCATCGCGAGGATGAACTCTATCCGCGTGACCCGCGGGATAATATCATACAGGGCCGGGGGCTGAACTTCTCAGATTTGGAGTCTCAGCTGCCACAGTTGTTCATTTTCTTATATATTTTGCTGAGCCTCTGTTTAGCAGTGGGAACGTTCCTGGTCACGAGGGGCTTCTTGCCGTCACCGATCATAGTGCCGCCTACACATTAGGATTTTGAAAGAGTGACTTCTGGATTCTGCTTGCCTGGCTCAAGGAAGATTCCTGGTGATGCAACGGAACAGGTAGCTCGGGCGTGTTAAGACTAACAATCTGAAAATGTGGTCCATATCATCTACACCTGAGGAGGTCAACATGTCTAGCGACAATACTCCATTTTCTGACCGTGATCCATACGATCAGCGTGATCAAGGGGGGCCAGACGCCATACCCGAACGTCCGCTGGCATTCCCCGCCAACCCAAGTCCCAATCCGGGTGGCCCGAGTCCTATGCCAGGAGGCCCTAATCCTCTGCCTGAAGTCTCAAATCCTCATACGGGTGATGATCCAAGCCCGAATCCGGGCGGTCCTGATCCCGCACCAGGTGGTCCTGATCCGGTGACTGGCGAGCCAGGTTATGTCTCGAACCGCATGCCTGCTGGAGCGATTGATAATCCAGGAGGGCCAAGCCCTATGCCAGGTGGTCCCAATCCTATCCCAGAAGAGGTTCCCCCTGAAGTTAACCGTTTTCCAGTGAACGATCCGAGTCCGAATCCAGGAGGCCCTGATCCCGTGCCGGGAGGACCAAATACGGTGGAGTGAAAGTGGT
>DMFQ01000011.1 GCA_003450555.1 Ktedonobacter sp. | reverse complement strand
ATGTTGCAAGGGTTAAACAAAAAATGATGGGCGCAGAATTGCGCCCATCAATTTTTGTTTAACCCTTGCAACATATGGATACAGGTATGGCACAAAAGGAAACCAAACAACAAAATATACGTACTCCAGGTCAGGAAAAATCCCCTTTCACGAGTGTTGAACACGATGGGGCGCGGCCTCAGGAAGAGCAACGAACACGCCCCGAGCAAACCGAACACGCCAGCAAATGGGCCGTAATGGCAATTATCGCTATCGGTGTCTTTATGGCAACACTCGATACATCGATAGTGAATATCAGCCTGCCCGTCATCGCGCGCTCCTTTGGCGTACCCCTGAGTGGCGCAATCGAGTGGGTCATTATCGCCTATCTTGTCGTGATTGCGGGAGTACTGCTCACGACAGGACGCTTATCCGACATGATCGGGCGCAAGCCGATCTGGACCGCTGGCCTGATCATCTTTACCTTGGGCTCGGCTTTTTGTGGCTTTGCTCCTTCGTTAGGGCTTTTGATCACAGCGCGCGCCTTACAAGGACTCGGGGGCGCGCTGATCATGGCCATCAGCCCGGCCATGCTGACGAGTGCCTTTCCTTCAAGTGAACGCGGAAGGGCCTTGGGCATCAATGCCGTGGTCGTCGCCCTCGGCGTGAGCACAGGCCCAACGCTGGGCGGCATCATCACAACCTACCTTTCATGGCGCTGGATTTTCTTTGTAAACCTCCCTATCGGCGTCATTGGCGTGATTTTGACCCTGCGCGTACTGACAGAAAAATTGCGCTGGGGCCGTGGTAAATTTGACCCGCCGGGAGCGCTCCTGCTGGCTTTAGGGCTGGTCGCTCTCACGTTGGGACTCTCTTTCGGTCAAGAGTGGGGCTGGTCTTCGCCGCTGCTCATTGGCACTCTCACTATTGGCGTTCTTGCCATGATTGTACTGTACATTGTTGAAAAGCGCGTCTCTAACCCGATCATCGACCTTTCATTGCTCCACCAGCGTGTCTTTCTCTCGGCCAACCTGAGCCTTGTATTGAGCTTCCTGGCTCTCTTTGCCGTCAGTTTTATGCTGCCATTCTATCTTGAAGAGCTGCACGGCTTCGCGACCGAGCAAGCGGGACTGCTCCTCACACCCTTACCACTTACCATCGCCGTCATCGCGCCATTTAGTGGAGCACTCGCCGACCGCTTCGGCACGCGCTGGCTGGCCGCGGGAGGACTGACAATAGCCTGTATCGGGTTGGTGCTGATCAGTCAGCTTGACGCTCACAGTTCGCTCTGGGATATCATCTGGCGCCTGGCGGTCACCGGTTTGGGTCAGGCTTTTTTCCAATCGCCCAACAATAGCGCACTGATGGGCGCAGCACCTAAAGCACAGCAGGGGAGCGCGTCTGGTTTCCTGGCGACTGGCCGCGTCGTTGGTCAGAGCTTGAGCGTTGCCCTGGCAGGCGCCGTCTTCGCCAGCCTCGGTGGTGCCGCCGCGGGTCGCGCGCTCGCCACCAATAACCATCTAACAACGGCGCAAATTGCCGCTTTGCAGCAATCCTTCTCGCGTGGGTTTCATATCACCTTTATTGTCTGCGCGTGCATCGCGGCGATTGGCATCTTCACGTCGCTTGTGCGCGGCAAAGAGAACGTACAAAACGGATGAACAGGACAGACCGCCTGCTGGCCATTGTACTGGAATTGCAGGGCAAAGGAAGACAGCGCGCCGAGGACCTGGCGGCAACCTTTGAGACCAGTAAACGCACCATCTATCGCGATATCCAGGCGCTGGGCGAAGCGGGCGTGCCACTCATCTCCGTCCCCGGCCGCGGCTACTCGCTGATGAAGGGATATTTTTTACCTCCACTGAGCTTCAGTACAGATGAAGCAACGATGCTGCTGCTCGGCAGCGATTTTATGGCGCAGAATTTCGACGCGCAGTACCGCACGGCTGCCCAGTCGGCCAGCCGCAAGATCGAGGGCGTCCTCCCAGAGAAGCTGCGCGCTGAAGTGCACTATCTCCAGGATAGCATTCGCTTCGTCTCCAGCGGCACCATTGCAGATGCCGCCGAGGTAGAGATGGTGCGCCAACTTCGCCGCGCGATCATTGAACGCGCCACGGTGCGCTTCTGCTACCATACGCGCCACGTCCAGCATGGCCAGAGTACGCAGCGTACCCGCGAAGCAGACCCCTATGGACTCGTGCATTTTTCGAATGCCTGGCATCTGGTGGCTTACTGCCATATGCGCCACGATATACGGAATTTTCGCCTTGACCGCATGGAGAACCTGGAATTACTCCCACAAACCTTCCAGCGCCCGCCTGATTTCAAGTTACAAGAGCGCAAGCGCGAAGAATCCGAGCGTATAGTAGTGCGCGCCCTGTTTGACAAAGAAGTGGCGCGCTGGGTACGAGAATCCCGCTCCTACTACACGGTGAGTGAAGAAGAAAGTGCGGCAGGGCTGCTGGTAACCTTCCAGGTGCGCCAGGAGAGCGAAATACTGCAATGGCTCCTCAGTTGGGGACAACATGTACGCGTTCTGGAACCACCCTCCCTGTGTCAAAGAATGGCCGAAGAAGCGGAGGGCATGCTGCGCAACCATAACTAGCCATACCTGAAAAGGTCCGAATGACAGCTCTGATGGAGGCTACATACTTGATCAAGACCTGGGGTACGTATTTTTGCACTCACCCTTTGCGG
>DMFQ01000159.1 GCA_003450555.1 Ktedonobacter sp. | reverse complement strand
TATGTCTATTTTCTTGTGTATTTATTAGAAGATCTGCTCCCTCTAGGCCGGGTAGGTTATCACCTGTTTGTGGTGGCGACGAAAGATCAGCTTCCGTCTGTGCCTTGATCTGTGATTTTAGATCGAGTGCCGAAGTTGGAACTGCCTTTTCTACTTGTGTTTCATCTGCTGATGTGGTAGAAGAAGGATTGTTTGCAAGGGAGGTATTATCTGTTGGAGAAACGGAGGGTGCTTCTGCGATCTCTGGTGCTGAAGAGGAGGAAGAAACGATAGGTTGTACACGTTGCACGCGCGGTGGTGTAAAGTCAGTTCCTCCACCGAACTGTGTGGTGGCATCATATATGGCCGTGTTACGTTGTTGTGCTGTAAGATTGCGCACTCTGAGCAGATTCACGCCGATTAGCACAGTGCCATGAAGATCGGCTACGAGTAGATTAGCATCGGTTAATGTAGCGTCTCGCAGGTCGGCTCCTGAAAGGTTCGCGCCGACGAGGTAGGCATCTGATAAATTAGCACCGATCAAACAAGCACCCGAGAGGTCCGCCATATAGAAATTTGCGCGTGTAAGTTGTGCGTTACGTAGATCGGCCTGGCCAAGGAAACGATGGGAGAAATCATGACCGGAAAGGTCTGCTCCCTTAAGCATGGGGGGCTGCCAACCAGTAATTATATGTTGATGTTGATGCTTGGCATCCAGGATTAAAGGTGCGTCTTCGACGCGAGGCAGGCGGTCTAATTCACGTTTCACATGCAATTGTAGTTCGGATTCTTCATACTGCTTTACTAATGTCTCGATACGCTCCCTGTCCCAGACCTTCCACTCTTCCCAGTCCTTGTGAACCTGTTCCACCTGTCTGGTGATACGTCTCTCTAGCTCAGCCGCATTTTTCTCCTGTTGTATTTCCCAGTTTCGTTGGTGGCTTTCCTGGGCACGCTCCCAGGCTTGAAATTGTGCCTGCATTTTGTTTAGATAATTGTATTGTAACTTCGATGCAATCAGCGCGCCTAGTATAGCGGCTACCAGGCTGACTGTTCCTATCATAACGATCAATTGAGTCATTTTCTGTTACTCCAAGCAGTTCTTTGAATATGCGATACCAAACAGGTTGGTACTTATAAATTTTGATGAGATCTATCTGAAATACATTGACTATCATCTACATCGTAAAACGTGAATTGAGCATCGCAGTAACGAGTGAATAGATGAGATGTTACAAGTAGGTGAGAGCGGAGTTCAAGAAGTGGCGCCGTAGACTACATCATTTTAAAGGCATATAATAGTTCCTGGTAGAGGAATTTCACGATAGCAATCATCATTGCATGAGAGGTATACATTTTATGAGCCAGTATAATCACCCTATTCCTACATCATTTCTTTTGGATGAAGAGAACCGTCAACTCATTTTGACTTGGAGCGATGAGCACGAGAGTATCCACAGTTGGGAGGCGTTACGCTGGGCCTGTCCCTGCGCCTGGTGTGCCGGTGAAGGTGGTCAACCAGGCATGTTGCAGAGCAGACAGAGCCTGAGTGTTGAGGAGACGACGCTGGCAAATATTCAACCGGTTGGCCGCTATGGCTTGACGCCAATCTGGGAGGATGGCCATAAAACAGGGATATATACGTATGAGAAACTACGTGGGAGTTGCGAGTGCGAGGAGTGTCGCTCAAAGAGAGTGACACAAAGGAGGTAAGAGGTTATTAATTGTTGGTTTCCTCGTTCCAAATACTCCATTGACCCCAATTGGATGCCATGTTAACAACAGTTACAAAAAACGTTGTAAGTATTGGATGTTGTGGATTAGGTGGATGTCTAAATACCAATTAATATGGAGTATGATATGGCTACGAATAGAATCAATGCGCAGGTGCCTGCCACCAGAAGGACCAGCCACCGCTTCTCGTGGCTCTTTTCTAAAATCGCCATGCGATTGCTTATTGCTTTTATTATTAGCTGGCTGATCCTTCTGGCCTTTTTTGTATCCGGCGTGGTCTCCCACTAATCTCCTAGTGGTTCTTCATTTTCGAAGCGAACGCCGTATCGTCCACTGAGGTAGTCGTACATATGGTCGGAGAAGTGGTGAGGGTCTTTAAAGCCCCGGTTCTCCGCTTTTATCTCAGAAAGTTGGATCATGAGGCGGGTGTCACCGTTGCGATAGTGGCAGTAGAGAGACCAGCGTTCATTGCGCTCAAGCAGGGTGAAATCCGAGGCAATGGAGCCAGAGCCACTGCCGACGCGCTCTCTACGAAGCTTTGCATGGTAGGACAGGTGATGATAGGCGGCGTCCAGATTATCGACGACAAAGCCAATATGGTGCCAGCGACTCGGCAAGCCATCTGAGAGGGGCGCTTTTTCTGCATCGAAGCAGAAAAGAGCGACATTGCCGGTGGTCAGTACCGTTTGATGGCGATCATCTCGGACGATGGTCATGCCCATCACTTCGCTAAAGAAGGCTTTGGCATCTGCACGATCAGCGACAGTGATGGCAAGGTGGTCGAAACCAAAGTTTGTCCATGTTCGTTGGCCTGTTCCTGCTGGCATGTCACTTAGTGGTATGGCCTCGATATGAAAAGTGTTTGTGTGGAAGTGTGTAGCGCTTTCTCCAATAAACATATCGGGAAAAATCTCGTCACCGCCAGGTGTACTAATGCGGATGCGATGCCCGACCAACAATCCTTCTGGTAGAACATGTTCCAGCGCTTCGTGAAAAATCTCCTGCGGGTTGGCTGTTACCTCATAGGGACTCTCGTTTACGATCAATGTGAGATGAAGTTGTTGTTTTGTATCGGTCTGCTCAGCAGGATATTGTGATTGATTCAGCATGTGACGTTCTATCCTTCATAGTTCATAGATAGCAGTAATAGTATCTTTTCTTCTATAGCACAAGGTACGTAATTTTTGCAAGGATGGTGGGGATACCTCTGCATGCGCTGCTTCAACTCAAACCGTCAGTAACGCTCTTGCTCGTTCGGCAATCCTTTCGGAGATAACGTTGAAGAGGAGTTGACCTCTCTCAACGTTGGCGGTTAATTCTGGATCATTTGACCCATCGTCATCTGGGAGGAGGACGCCAATATACCTGTAGTCCGTTTCCATGCGACGGCGCAAATGTGCTTGCTCATTAGTATAATAGTGTTTCAGTGATTTGTCTGTCTCGAACGTCTTGCTCAAATCTACCAGGTCGGGGCGCAAGGTCATCAGCAGTGATGTTTCACCTCCGGCCGCATGTTCATGTGGATAGTGCAAGTCAGGAACAACTTCTTGATCGGTGAGCAGTAGCCAGTTCATCACTGGATGGTTTGCGAGGAACTGCTCTCCGCTTGTGCGAATCGTCGCGAGACTATCTCCAGACCAGTGACCGCTCACAGCCAGGATGGCGCGGAAACCTCGACGACGCATGGTCTCGTAGATATCCAGGAGCAGGTTGAGGTATGTTGCGGGGCGCAGCCAGAACATATTACCTGGAACGTGATAGCGTTCGCCTTTCTCAACGCCGCCTGTGAGATATGTTCCGTCCCCTAGATCCTCGCGAGAGTCTGTGGCCCAATACAAGGGAGGGACGACAACCCCGCCAGAGAGTTGAGCAGCACGGATACAGATTGCGTGAGCCTTGATGGCATCAAGCCCCACTGCATTATGTTCGCCGTGCCACTCCAATACTCCGAGCGGCAGGTAGCATATGGGAGCGTTCGCTATTGCTTGTGCCAGTTCCCAGGGAAACATTTCTTCAAATTGTACTTTCATCATGGCAACTATCTCTTGTGATCCATCCTATCCGCTTTTTTGCTCGCCCAAGACTCCCTGGCGCATCAATCGCTGCGTAATGGGCAATAAGCGCAGGGATAAAGGCAGCCGCGGTACAACTGTACGCAATCCTCGCATTGAAAGTTCAAAGGCTCGTTGCTGTCGAGGACTCCACTCCATACCGTAAATTTCACGTATGGGTTGGGGTAGGAGTGCGCTGGTTACCAGGGCATTCACGTGTAACAGTGGACGTAGAAAGGCTGGAGTACGTGGGAAAAGCACCTGCTGCGCTAGCTGGCGTGACTGAGGTGTCGCTGCCAGGTGATCACTGTGTACCATCTCACTGACGTAGTGGCGAAGATCTTGCACTTTCCCGGGCATATCCTCCTGTGAAAGACCAAGCAAGTGCCCAAGTGTTTTCGACTCCTGGTAATACTGTTCTTGCTCTTGCAGGCTGAGCGGGCCAATGAAAATAGGATAGGTGTATAAGATAGTGTCGATCAAAGTAGCGAACACCCAGAGCAAAAGTTCAGGATCGCTTGCTCTATAGTGGGTACCGCTGCTATAGCTTCCTGCAGCGTCAGGAAGCTTACCATGCACGTGTGTATGGAGGCGGTTGATTGTGCGGGCGGCATCGTGGGCTGTGGAGATGGAACCAAAGGTGAGCATCTGGCCTAGTATGAAAGTGTGTTTTGCGCGACCAAAGGGATCGGCCATATAGCTACTATGTTCACTCACCCCCATGGCTACAAGGGGATGGGCTATTTGCATTAAGACAGCGCGCGTACCTCCAAGGTTAATCACCGCCTCACTCGCGATCTTCCACGTCGCGCTGCCAGGGCCATAGTACCCATGATCCTTCATCTGTAACCGCCAGTTCTAGTGTTTTGCCATCCCTTAAAACACACTTAATCTCGTTGTTGGGCTGTTATTTGCGCCATTTTCTGTCGAAATGCCTCGCCTGAAAGCTGTTCCGCTTTATCGGGGTCATCTTTCATGATCTTGAGTATTATGGCAATAATCGGGATTAGGGGCCAGAGTCAGATCACGCTGATCTTCAGTCACTGCCTGGAGAATTTCCGCCGCGACCTGGTCCGCTGTAAGGAGAGCATGAACGTTCAATAGCTGCATGGCATTTTCTTCCTGGTGAATCATAGGGGTCTCTACCCAGGCTGGATAGACGGTGGTCACTCCTATACCAGTACAGTGTAGCTCAGCGCGGAGCGCTGAAGAGAATCCGCGAATGGCCCATTTGGTTGCGCAATAGCCAGTGAGCAAAGGCGCGCCAAGTTTACCAGCGACCGAGCTGAGAAAGACGAAATGACCCGACTGTTGGCGACGCATTGCGGGAAGTGCAGCTTGAACACAATGATATGTTCCCATGAAGTTAATGTTCATCATCCTCTGCATTTCAGACGCAGTAAAGAGGTCGATAGGGCCTCCGCTCCCGATACCTGCGCACGTCACTACGAGGTCGATACGTCGATAGGTTTCGACAGTTTGTCGCATTAATGCCTGTATTTGCTGTTCACTTGTGACGTCCGTTGGGATACTTGAGACGTTGCTCGAGCCTCCCGGATTGTGCTGTCGGATCTGTTCTTCTGCTTGTTGCAATCCCTGCTGATTGATATCTGCCAGGACGACATGTGCACCCCTGTTGTGTAGGGCCTGTGCGGTCGCAAATCCAATGCCACTCGCACCTCCAGTAATAACAGCTACGGCTTCCGCAAAATTCGTCAATGTCATGGATGTATGGCTCCTCTCACAAAAATATCAGGCGATATATACTAAGTATACCGCCTGAGACTCTATCCATGAAAGGGTTTGTGTCAAATGGTGCTGTGTTGTTAGCTCTTGACACTACGACCACCCAAATAAGACCGGTATACAGGAAGGCGATAAGCATAGGCAAGGTTATTAAGACCGCAAAGACAAATTTGGGCCGTCAAAAGGTGTTTTTTTTAAAATTTTATGGTATGCTCTTTTTAGCGTTTGCTTGCCCTATGCTCTTTGAGTGAAATGATGGCAAGCTGAACGTGAAGAGGTCCCGTTGACTCCCGACTGAATATTTCAGTCGCAACGAGGACATTAAGCGAAGCTCTCTAATTGTTATGATGCATCAAGTGTACAAAGCGAATTGTACCTGATGCCAGGAGCGCAAAGGAGTTACTGTAATGGCACGTGTCCAGTTTGAGCATGTCTACAAGCGTTTCAACAAAGTTGAAATCGTGCACGACATCAACCTCGATGTCAAGGACAAAGAGTTTCTAGTCCTGGTCGGACCCTCAGGTTGTGGAAAGAGTACCTGTCTACGTATGGTAGCCGGACTAGAGGACCTATCGGAAGGCGATATCAGAATTGGTGAGAGGGTCGTCAATGGCGTTCCTCCCAAAGATCGGGATATTGCCATGGTGTTCCAGAATTATGCTCTCTATCCTCACATGAGTGTCTTTGACAATATGGCTTTTAGCCTTAAGTTACGCCACTTTCCCAAAGATCAGATCAAGAAACGAGTTGAAGAAGCTGGTGAAATTCTCAATCTCACCCCGTTCCTCAAACGTAAACCCAAAGAACTCTCGGGCGGTCAGCG
>DMFQ01000010.1:3945-4153 GCA_003450555.1 Ktedonobacter sp. | reverse complement strand
CATCTGCCCGGCATAAAACTTCTGTAATACGAGCCGAGAAACAGCCTGCTGGCGTCGCCAGCAGGCTGTTTCTCGGCTCGTATGATATTTTATCAAGTTTCCATGACAAAAAGTCAAGTCTTCATGGAAGTGGTACACCACCCTGCATGAAAAAGCTCATTTTCAGAAGAGATGATAAAACACTCTTATGAAAGATGCCGAAAAAGCA
>DMFQ01000010.1:1881-3719 GCA_003450555.1 Ktedonobacter sp. | reverse complement strand
TGCTTTTTCGGCATCTTTCATAATAAAAAATTTGGCAAGCGACCGAAGGTCGCGAGTCACACAGCATCAGAAGGAGAACTATAAGCCCCCCTATATTCAGGCGGCAGCATCTCCGCAATCTTACGCATCACCTTATCAGTCGCCTCATCAATATCCCCCCGCGTAATCTTCTTACCCTTCGGCGTCAACACCATCGGCTCACCATACGAAATAGTCACCTTAGCGCCAAACTTCTTCAACGCATTCTCACTACCCCAGATCGCCACCGGAACAACAGGCACACCCGAACGCAGCGCGATCATCCCCATACCTGCATGAGCCTTTGCCATGACACGCGTGCGGCTGCGCGTCCCCTCCGGAAAAATAATCAGGATATTGCCCTTCTTTAGCTGATCTTCACCCGCGCGCAGCGCCTGGCGATCGCCCTCACCCCTTTTGACAGGAAACGCACCCAGGAAACGCACCAACCAGGCAAGCTTGCTGCTAAAATACTCTTCCTTCGCCATGTAAACCACTTTACGCTGGAGGTGCATGGGAATAAGTGGAATATCAGTCCATGAAAGATGATTTGACGCGATGATAAACGCGCCGCTGCCAGGCACATTGTGGCGCCCGCGCAAGCGAATACGCGACGTGATATGAAAGACAAAAATCGCGAACCAGCGTATCGCGTGGTACAGTATTGGAGGCGTAATGTAGGGTTCGTATAAATTCAATTGCGACTTAGACTTAGCAGACTTGACTGGCTGCACCACTTTGTCCGCTTCCCCAGCCCCTGCGGCCCCTGTTGCTCCTGTGCTTGGACTTTCTTGTTCCTGTTTCATGTACTGCTCTCCAAATGGTGAAGGATGACCTCCAATACTTGTGGAATGCCAAGATGATCTGTGGTAACCACGATAGCATCCTCGGTTTGTCGCAAGTTATCGCGGTCAATATAGTCGCGCCGCCGAATGTCCTCCAACACCGTCTCCATCGATAGCAAGGCTGGATTACCAGTACCATAACGTTCCAGTAGCTCGGCATAACGGCGGCGCGCCCGTTCCTCGAGGCTAGCCGTGAGAAATATCTTCAGTTCCGCGTCGGGCAAAACCACCGAGCCGATATCGCGCCCAACCATCACCACACCATTGCGCTGCGCCATCGCTCGTTGTTGCCCTATGATGATAGCGCGCACCCCCTTGTGAGAAGAGGCGACTGAGACGGCATTGGTCACGGCTGCGCTGCGAATATCCCAGGTCACATCCTGCCCATGTACGGTGACCGTGTACTGCCGTCCATCATCGATCCTGGGACGACTGATCACGATCTCCGCGTGCCGCGCCAACTCTTCCATTGCCGCCGCATCCGTGATATCGACACCCTCCTTGAGTGCCAGCCATGTCAGTGCGCGATACATAGCTCCCGTGTCGATATAAAGATAGCCCAATCGCCGCGCCAACTCTTCCCCAATAGTGCTTTTGCCTGATCCCGCAGGCCCGTCGATGGCGATACGCCGTGCTTGCTGCATGTCACCTCTCAGTGCCAATGTACATCGATCGATACTTTCTGGGATTAGATGCCATACTACTGGTTATCTGGTGGTGGTAATATTTCCCATTGTCTTGCTTCAGCAAGTCGGGCAAGTCGTCTACATAATCTATGAAAGGCTCCTTGTTCGTCAGCATTGGTAAATTCTGGAATAGCGTATATTTCTGCATGAGCAGAATTATTTTGCAAAGGGGCGGATTCTACTTCGATTTTAAATTGTTGTATGGGCTTTCCTTTGGGATCATTGCGTGTAAGTTCATTTATGCTGCGTATGTCTCTAGCTACTAGACTTACAACTCCACCCGGTTCGT
>DMFQ01000010.1:924-1857 GCA_003450555.1 Ktedonobacter sp. | reverse complement strand
GATACTCTGAATTCACGATCAGTAAATGCCATGGAGCTAATCTTTATTGTTCCGTCAGTTCTGTAATTATAAAGCCTTCTTCCAGCGGGTACGCGGCGATAAAGGATCTCTTCATTATCTACAAAATCATCAGGCATCGTTTCTTAACTCATCAACCATTTCCAAAGTGCCAGGCGTATACTGGGTGAGTTAGCATAACCATCTTCCATCTCAGTATTTATATCTGCTCCCCAATCCTTTAAATATACTGCACTCTGATTGTCAATATAAATCGTAAGCCCTTTGTCACCATACCACCATTCCAGTACTACTTCTCCTTCAGCACTAGCTGTCACGTTTGGCTTAATCCAATTCTGGCCGAACTCTATTAGCTCTTGATAAAACAACGCGATCCAGTGTTCGGCATATTGTACTGCGCTATACTTTGGAGCACGAGCACTATAGCCATTCCAGCCTTCAGTCCACATTAACAACTCATGGATTTCAATAAGAGTAGGCAAGATTTCTGTACGGATATCTTCCTGGGTATCTCGTTCAAAAGCAGAAGTATCTGAGGAATCTCCGTAAAAACCTTCAATTGCGCGAGCAGCTTGGTACAGCGCTTCGCTAGTTGCGCCAGCGCCTGGATGTATTTTCTGAATTGAATGATGGACAGTCCAGCGGAGTGTATTGCTACTTCTGCTAATACCGGAAGGTATCCTTTCCACAAACGCTTTTAGATCGTCTGATAGTAGTCTTGTTATTTGTGTCATTAGTCAATCAACTCCCTTGTTTTGTCAGTGATACTTGCCTCGAATACTTCATTCTTGCGATATCGGAGTTCTTCAAGAAAGCTCCATATATCTTCGTCGTCGCTATTCCAAATCTTTTGGCGAAATAGATCAAGGTCGAAGATGACAGTAACAACCTCGGGGGTTGTTGGTTGAGTAAGCG
>DMFQ01000010.1:272-828 GCA_003450555.1 Ktedonobacter sp. | reverse complement strand
GTTGAGTAAGCGCTTCATTGATAATCAACATGCAATCTAAATCCTGTTGAGGTATTTGCAATTGCATGAAAAAAGTTTGTAAACCTGGTTGTGTTAAGTCAGGAGATACCTCTGGTACAGTGCGCAGATAGTCTTTGAGGTCTGTTAGATCTTTAATCGGTATGTTGATCTGATTGATATACCTGACGGCTGTGCGTGTTACGTGTACCGGCTGACAAATTTCTTTGTATATCTTCCATAGATTTTTAGCATCACTGCTAAACTCTTCCCAGGATTCATATGGAGCAAGACGGTTAAATGAAAATCCATCCATTGTCGCTTGGAAAGTCCGCAACTTGTCTTCGCTTCTGAACCAAAAACCAATGTGTTGCTCTGAAGTGCTTAATTGTAAAGGTGACCCTGGGGTAAAGGCAATTGCCCCCATTCCTTTATAAAAAGGCTCTACTGTTGGGAATTTGTCTTTAATATAAGGATGGATTTCTGCAAGCTTATCGACGGTTATTCTTTCTGGGAGGGTCGTTCTAAGGTCTATGACCGCTTCCATAATCGGTGTTTT
>DMFQ01000010.1:0-123 GCA_003450555.1 Ktedonobacter sp. | reverse complement strand
GCGTAATGTCTTTGTACCTGCATCAGAGCCCCACTTCAGACGTAACTGTTCATTTGTTTAGCATCATTCTCTATGGCTTATTATAGTCGTGACTACTCCCCACGGCTCAAGCCGGGGGCTTCT
>DMFQ01000358.1:6698-9403 GCA_003450555.1 Ktedonobacter sp. | reverse complement strand
TTAGAGGAGAGTGACATGGATTTTGAAACCGAAAATCGCAACCGCATCATCCGTCTGGAACAAAAAGTTGATTTTCTGCTGCGAGAACTGGGGCTAGATGCCAAAGAACAAGCAAGTGTGCCGCCACCTGATGACATAATCATGCTGGTAAGGCAAGGGCGCAAGATCGAGGCTATCAAGCTCTATAGGGAAAAAACTGGAGTTGGCCTGAAAGAGGCCAAAGATGTCATTGATCGCATGGGATAGCGGCAATGTATCAGGAGGTGCAAGCTGAGCGACAAGAGAAGATGGGAAACACGCCTGAAAACAGGTAAATGGACAGGTGAGTGTACGTGTCTATTGAAAGAACACCTACGAAAGGTACATATCTTTCTGTTCTTTATTTTCCCTGAAAGGCGACTCCTGTATGACGCGGTTCTCTAATAGTGTTGATGAAGTGCCTCTTCTCACCCACAAACAGTACGAAGCCCCATCGGTCTTTACGCCGCAAAATTTGCTGCGCGAGGCGCGGCGACAAAAAGGGATCGCGGTTGGGCAAGTACCGGCGATCTGTGTGCTTGATCCTGATGGAGATCTCGTCGATTACCTCCATGCGACAGGTCGTGCCCATGACCATCCAACCTGGGCCTGTTATCACACGGCGCTCGCCACATTTATGCATGACGAGATTGAGTATGGCATTCTTGGCCGCGTGGTCGGCGCGCCATTCGCGGTACTGGTAGCCGAGGAACTCTTCGCATCGGGCTGCAAGCTGCTCATCAGCATCACCTCGGCAGGGCAGATCATCTCGATGGGTCGTCCGCCCTATGTAGTGCTCATCGAACAAGCCCTGCGCGACGAGGGGACGAGCTATCACTACCTGCCACCTTCATGCTATAGTTATCTCAACTCAGCACTTAAAGAGATGATGTGTCTCGCCTGGGACCACACCCACGTTCCGCTCTACGCGGGAGCCAGTTGGACCACGGATGCACCGTTTCGGGAGACCGAAGCAACAATTGCAGTCTATCGAGAGCAAGGCATTCTGACCGTGGAGATGGAGGCGGCAGCTCTTTACGCGCTAGCTCAGGCAAAGCAGTACGAGATCATCTGTTTTGCTCACGTGACGAATCAAATGGGACAAACAGAAGGTGATTTTGAAAAAGGCGAGGCGTCGGGAAGCCGGACGGCTCTGCACATTATTGGCCAGACGGCTCACCATTGGTTGCAGCGGCATGGCAGCAAGAACTCTTGAACTGTCTTACCTTACTGAGCGGCAAACTAACAGGATTACCAGTGTCGTAGGACCAGAGCAAGTGTCCATTGTCGCCCTGTAAAGCGTAGACAAAGCCTGTTGCCGTCTCAACATAAACCACCTTCCCGACAACGATCGGTGGAGGAATGATTTGCCCATTGACTACATACCTCCAAAGCAGTACACCGTTGCTATTGTTTACGGCAGACACTGCGTTGTTGTTTACGCTGATCGTTATGGTTCTGTTAGCAAACTTTCCGTACTTGTCAGCATAGGTCTATCTCTATCATTAAAACGGCCAGTTTCCCTCCTTTGTCCACGCATGACCCTGTAAAATTACTGGGTCGTCCTCTTTGTTATGCCGTCAGAAAAGCCAGTCATTCTACAGATGTGTAACTCACCCATGCTCAGTACACTAGAAACAGTGAAGCGTTCACACGTATGCACGAATGGACAAGGTGATTGATCTTTCAGTATTCCATGAGAGGCAAGGAGGTCGAGAGCAATGGTTATCAGCATGGATGAAGCACTCGGTGAGATGCAGTTGACGACCCTGGCAGATCTGAGTACCCGTGAACGACAGCTGCACCGTCGGAAAGCGCCTTCTGATGATCGCTACTGCGTGGAGATCTTGCGCCGCGCGCTCGTCGGACAGAGCGATGAGGCCTGGACAATCTTACAGCAGTGCTTCAGCGAGACCATCCGCAACTGGATACGTGGTCATCCCAGTAGTGATGTCGCGCTGCTGCGTGACTCGGAAGAGAACTACATTGCCCAGACCTTCTCGCGCTTCTGGTACGCTGTGCGCGATCAACGTCTTGAGTTCACTTCCTTGTATGCTGCCTTGCGGTATTTGCATGCGACTCTCAACGGAATAATGATGGACACCTTGCGTTACCACTTGCGCGAGCGCTCACGAGAAGTGCCTTTCCCGGAGCCAGGGTGCTCGCAAGAACCCATTGCAGAAGACTCCATGAACAGCCGAAGTATCTGGAACAGCATCCAGTTGTTGCTCCCAGACGAGCGTGAAAGGCGTCTCGCGTACTTGCTCTATTACTGTGGGCTCAAACCTAGAGATATTGTCATGCGATGTTCAGGGGAATTTGACGATGTAAAGGAAATCTATCGCTTGAACCACAACATCGTTGAGCGACTGCGACGCAACCGTGACCGCTTACGTCATGTACTTGACAGTGATGAATGAGCAGTTGGAATAGTCAGTTTGCTGTTCATCTTGTAGTATGTTTTTAGCTGCTTATCCTCGGCGTTGCTGTACAGCAAGTGCAAGGATTCAGATGAGGCTGAGCCTGTTTGTCATGTTACTTTTAAGCGTTCGATAGAAACAGCAACTACAGGGCGCTAGAATCTACGCAGCTTTATAACGACGTACATCCACTTGTACGCCCTCATTCACAGCTGTTTCCGCAATTTGAGAAAGTCGCTTACCCGTAGCCGCATCCACATATTCCTC
>DMFQ01000358.1:1754-6494 GCA_003450555.1 Ktedonobacter sp. | reverse complement strand
TGTCTTGAATCTGCAAGCAAGATGAAATCAAACCTGCACAATATGAACAGGGAGCAGCTTCCATGCAATTTCACGTCAGAGCAATGTCTAAAGAGGATGCTCAATCTGATCGCCTCATGGCATTATGAAGAGCCATACGATTTTTATGATATGGACCGCGACCAGGGAGATCTCGCTGAATTGCTTAATCCAGACAGTTGGAAGGAGTCCTACTTTTCTGTTCATAATGAGCGCGACGAACTCATTGGATTTTTTGCCTATAAACGGGAGAATGAGAAGACGGTGGAGATTGGTTTAGGTTTGCGCCCCGATCTCACAGGAAAAGGGCTTGGGAGAGCCTTTGTTCACGCAGGGGGAGCTTTTGCTAAAACACACTACTCTGTAACTCAGTTGAGTTTGTACGTAGCTACGTTTAATCAACGAGCCATTCGCCTCTATGAGCAAGCTGGCTTCGTTCCCCTGGACACGAATATGCGGCGAACAAATGGTGGTGAGTACGAGTTTCTCCGCATGATTCAACAAATGCCATGAGCAGGAAACTCTTTGTCCCCAGTTTTTTCCTTAGAACGAACGCACTATACATGTGAAACAAATGAGGTGAAATAGATGCCCAACGAAACATCTCCTTCTAATGAGCAGGCAAAACCACTCATGGCTCAAACTTTCGCACTGGTCCAGGCCTGTCCTGCAGGTCGCGTCACAACCTATGGCTGGATCGCCAGAGCGCTCGGCTATCCCCGTGGCGCGCGCATGATCGGCTGGTTCATGAGCGAATCTCCGGATGGAGTACCGGCGCAGCGTGTCATCAATAGCAAGGGCGAGCTATCGGGCAGCCAGGCATTCGGGCAGCGCGGTAGGATGCGCCAGTTGCTGGAGGCAGAGGGCATCGTTTTCTCCGCCGACGGCACCGTCGACCTCAAACGCTATGGTTGGGACCCGGCACGCGACCTCAGCGAAGAAGAGCTAAAGAACATCCTGGACAATGCCGCCAACACGTCCGTCGATGTCAGCGAGCGACTTGAAGGCCTACTGCGAAACGACCCCGCCTCGCCACTACGAGATACTTCACCCAGGGAATGATAGCTCAAGCGTACATCCTCTATTTGCCAATTCAGTTATGCTCCTCAAATAGATTGGTGACTGGAGGATACATTCATGGATGTGGGAAAGGAAGCAGGTTTTAGCATAGGGTGCTATACTAAGTGGAACGATGACCAATGTCCAATTTCAAGGAGGTTTCCCATGGTAGCCCAAAGAGAACCATGGTATTTAACGATAGATGAGTGGCGTGAACTAGAGCGAAGCAGCCACGACGCTAAGCACGAATATATTGACGGGCAAGTGTACCTTATGTCAGGGGGAAACGCCAACCACGCCCGCATAGCCAGCAATACCCTCAGAGCCATTGAGGATGCCCTGGGTGACAGCCCGTGCAATGTCTACAACTCAGACCTCAGTGTCCGCCTCTCAGAAACACGCTACACCTATCCCGATGTGTCTGTGACTTGTGACGAGGGCGACCAGGGAGATAGAGATATGGTGCAATCACCACGCCTCATTATTGAAGTACTCTCAGAGTCTACGGAGGCCTACAACCGGGGCAAAAAATTTGCCCTCTATCGTGAGTGCCCGACCATCGAAGAGTACGTACTCATCGCTACCGATCATCAGGCTGTTGAAGTGTTTCAGCGCACATCGGATGGATGGATGGTCTATCATGCCCATATTTACGGGCCAGGCGACATCATTGAGCTAGCTAGCATTGGCGTCCAGTTCCCTCTTGCCACACTCTATATGCGCACCACAGTGAGAGAGAGGTTGGAGGACTAATATAGAAAGTCGCTACCCTTTGAGGTCGTCCTGGCTATTAATTGATAAGCACTTCCTATTCAGTCACCCCGTCACCTGGAGTTGTCGCCTGCGTTGTCACTGTCGTCCCCTCTGGCGTTGTCACCTGCGTTGTCACCGTCGCACCCTCCAGCGGATACAGCGTATCCATTAACAGCCTGAAAGCTGCTTTAGCGGCGTCGCTCATCTGTGCCCACGCGGGCGGACGTTTCTTCTCCTCCGTCTGCCACGCGGGGTTTGCGCGAATTGAGGCTCCTGCCATGCCATAGAAAGGACCTGCTACATCCAGCCTCACTTCTTGATTGTACGATTGCCAATCATCCAGATGCCCAAGCAGCAGGTGATGATTATTCGCCCCTTCACAAAGCGTTATCAGGTTCCGTTGGTCAAGCTCAAGTTCTGGCCTTCCCAATAAGATGCAGAAGTGGAAAGGCAAAACATGATGCACTTGCAAATTATCTGTGGACCCACATGCCCTACAAACCGGTTCAAGCTGTAGATGTTCTCCTGCTACCATCGGCCACTGAGGACTTCTTTGAAGTCCTTGCTGCCCCGCTACTTGCGCACCGGGATCATGGTGCTGTTGCATAGTTCACCTCCTCATAGCATATATATCGCTCGCTCAATACGTGACTAACCTGCACTAATTATATTCCATACATGGACTTATGGAAAGAAAATAGATCGCGTGTGATATGCTTTATTACAGCATGGTATGTGCCAGGCAGCGTGCAGAGAAATAGGAAAGAACAGCGACATTCATTGTCACCTTTGATCCTATCCAAACGTGAAAAGAAAAAGCTTGAGTTTACGACCAGGACCGACATGAGAACCAACGATGGAGGAAAAAGATGCCGATTGCGACACAACAGTTTGGCCGTACCGGCCACATGAGCACGCGCACTATTTTTGGAGCTGCCTCTCTCAGTAACGTCACACAGGAGGAGGCCGACCGCACGCTGGAGGTGCTGTTGCAGTATGGGGTCAACCACATCGACGTGGCGTCAAGCTACGGAGATGCAGAACTTCGTATCGCGCCCTGGCTGGCCCAGGACCGCTCGCAATTCTACGTAGCAACCAAGACCGATGCCCGCACGGCGCAGGAGGCGAAAGAGGACCTGCATCGTTCCCTGGAGCGCATGGGCATTAGTTACGTAGATCTGTGGCAGTTGCATAACCTGGCAGACCCTATTGAGTGGGACACAGCATTAAGTCCAGGTGGCGTGATCGAAGCTGCCGTCGAAGCCAAAAAACAGGGATTGATACGAGCGGTCGGTGTCACCGGGCACGGCTTGCAGATTGCCGCTACGCACCGGCGCAGCCTCGAACGCTTCGACTTTGACTCGGTGCTGCTTCCTTATAACTTTATCACCATGCAGAACCCCTACTATGCCGAAAACTTCAATGCCCTGCTCTCGACCTGCCAACAGCGCAACGTTGCCGTCCAGACCATCAAGTCGATCGCCTATAAGCCCTGGATGGGACGCCAACACACGCGCGCTACCTGGTACGAGCCATTGGAAGACCAGCAGCAAATCGATATGGTGGTGCACTGGGTTCTCAAACGAGCAGGCATTTTCCTGAACACGGTTGGAGATCTTCACCTGCTCCCCAAAGTACTAGACGCAGCCAGCCGCTTCCAGGCAGATGCACTCGATGCACTTGATGCACCAGATCCAGCCGACGAGCAAATGCGGGCGTTGGTTGCACAACTGGGCATGGTATCACTGTTTGTATAGCCTTCCCCTTCGAAAGCAGAAGAAATGGACGTAGGGACCCGTGTATCGCGTCCCTACGGCTCTAATGCACCCTCCTGCACCCTCACAAGGAGCTTCATCCAACTGAGAGCTTGCGGCATCAAGGTTGGCAAGGTGAATATGTAAGGGCTATCATGATCGCCACCTTCCCCACCTTCAAGCTCCATCCTTCTCCTCTCCAGCGTATTCATGCCCCTCTCATCCAGCGAGTGTGCTTCCTCGTTGCTCCCGTTCAAAGATGGTGAAACGGAGACAGCGATGGATGTCGTTCGCTGGTTCACTTGTGTCCCTTCTTCCCGGCGTTCTGATACTCCCCGGACCATCTCTCGCGAACCGATCATCCTCTCATTCAGAAATTGTGCTGCTGTGACCGAATTGGACTCCAACCCATTATTATTTTGCACGCGCTGCTCCTCCAGACCCTCGCGAGAGGCAGAGGAGAACACGCGCAGCTGATCTTGCGGAAGTGCGCGATAAAGCCGAAGAAACTGAAACAAGGTGCCCAGTGAACTCAGCACCGTGGATTTCCACTGCCAGGCAAGCGCTGGCTCTACCTGGAACGCTACACGATAATACATTTTGTAATTCCCTCTCTAATATATACTCTTTTTTTTGTTCACTTATACCAAATTTGATTTATCACTATTTAGACGCCAGGGGGCCGACTTTTTCGTTCTGATAACTACATCTCTCTTGCCTAATTACGCATACCTCTGCTAGAATAATGGAAACAGCATATTCTAACTCAAAAACAGACACTTGTATGTAGTCAAATGGAGTGCGGCACACGAATCCTCGGCTGTTGAAACTTTCCCCTGGACATGAGAGAAGCAGGCGAATCACGTGAGTGAATCGGAGAGAGGAAGATCAATGCACGATCTTGTGGGTCAGCAGTTGGGCAATTACCGGGTAGTGCGACTCGTAGGGCGAGGTGGATTTGCGGATGTCTATCTCGGTGAGCATATACATCTCAACAGTCTTGCTGCACTGAAAGTGTTGCACGCGGTGCTTACCGCTGAGCAGCAGGAGTCCTTTGTGCAGGAAGCTCAGAGGCTGGTACAGCTCCGTCATCCACATATTGTGCGCCTGCTTGATTTCGCGGTACAAGCAGGTACGCCATTTCTGGTAATGGACT
>DMFQ01000358.1:0-1599 GCA_003450555.1 Ktedonobacter sp. | reverse complement strand
TATGTTCAGCAGGTTGCCTCGGCCTTGCACTACGCTCATAGTCAGCGCCTGATTCACCGCGATATCAAACCAGAGAACATGCTTCTGGGTTCCCAAAATAATCTCCTGCTCAGTGACTTTGGGCTGGCAGTGTCTGCAACCCTGAGCAGCTCATACAGCACACTTCTTATGGATCAGCAGGTTGCCGGAACGTCGCTCTACCTCGCACCTGAACAACTGCAGGGTCATCCTCTGCCTGCTAGCGATCAATATTCCCTTGCCGTGGTCGTTTACGAGTGGCTCTGCGGGAAATCGCCTTTTCATGGCAGTCTCCTTGAAATCGCCATACAGCACCTTTCGCTGCCGCCGCCCCCGCTACGAGACTGGGTACCCGATCTTTCATCCTCTATTGAAGAGGTTGTTCTGCAAGCGCTGGCGAAAGAACCTTGGCAGCGCTTTGCCGATGTGCAAGAATTTGCTCGTGCCCTGGAACGGGCGTACCTGGAGGACTTGCAACAATTCTCCGCCCTGCACTACCCAACGTCACCTGACACCACCCAACTTCGCTCTCTTGAAAAGGAAGAGGTACCCTCAGCACAACAGCAGCAGCCAGTACGCCAGATCACTCCAGGCAATATTCGCATGCCCGAACCAATCTGGAAGGTACCAACAATCTTTACTCCTTTGATTGGACGCGATCAGGAAGCGGCGGCAGTAGGTACGCTGCTCAAATCACCCGAGATCCGTTTAGTCACCCTGTTGGGAACGGGGGGAATTGGCAAGACGCGCTTGAGCTTACAGATCGCGGTGCAGACGCGTAAATACTTCATCGATGGTGTCTGTTTTGTCCCGCTCGCCTCCATCAGCGATGCTGGACTGATACTGCCCGCTATCGCACAGGAGTTGGGTATTCAGGACGCGAGTGCATTGCCTGTGTTCGAACAAGTGAAGGCCTTTCTGCAAAAGAAACATATCCTCTTAGTGCTGGATAATTTTGAGCAGGTAGCGATAGCAGCTCCCATGGTAGAAGAACTGCTCGCGGCGTGCCCTCAGTTGACCATCCTGGTCACGAGCCGGGTGGTGCTCCATGTCCAGGCAGAGCACGAGTTTCCCGTCTCGCCACTCGCTTTGCCTGACCTCACTCAACCTATCGAGCGTGATGCACTCGCACAAGTTACGTCGGTGGCGCTCTTTCTCCAGCGTGCGCGCTCCATCTTGCCCACTTTCCAACTCACTTCCACGAACGCGCGCGCGATTGCAGAGATTTGTGTGCGTCTTGACGGGCTACCGCTGGCAATTGAACTGGCAGCGGCTCGTATCAAAATCCTGCCGCCACAAGCTCTTCTGCTGCGGCTTGAGCACCTCTTCGATGTGCTCACCGGTGGCACGCGTACACAGCCGCCGCGCCAACAAACGCTGCGCAATACGCTCAAGTGGAGCTATGATCTGTTAAGTGCCTCCGAACAACGGCTCTTCCGGCGGCTCGCCGTCTTTGTCGCTGGCTGGACGCTGGAAGCGGTGGAGGCAGTGTGCTACTACGATGTTGAAAAAGAGCAGGTATCGGCCCTGGACGAAGTAGCCTCCCTACTCGATAAAAGTCTCTTGCTCCTGCTTGAGAGC
>DMFQ01000437.1:3797-6938 GCA_003450555.1 Ktedonobacter sp. | reverse complement strand
ATGAGCAAGCGACTCGCCAGCGAGAACAGGTTATCGTGTTGTGCAGTTCCTTTATAGAAAAAACTGATTCTCCCATGATTGACCGGCAGCGGGCTGGAAGTGAGCAAGAGCGGCAGCGCAAACTGTGGCGTTGGCTGTAGTGGATCATTTTCCGCTTTAGGGTGCCTATCCGGCAGTAACCAGGCATAATAGCCTTTCCCAGACTGAGGATCAGGTATGTTTTGCAAATCAATCTCAAGTTGGTCGGCAATTCCTTGAGCGCTGTCTGGATTCAATTGTCCGCTACTCACAAAGAAGCAATGTCCCACCACTGCGCTCGCTAGAGCAGGTGAAACCTGGGCAGTCGTATACTTCAGAAAGTATACCAGTACGGCTGAACCGAGCACCGCAATGATGATCAACGCAGCCACAACCCCGTACAGCGTTCTCCATCGTCTTCGCTGTTGCGATGGAGGAGGCGAAGGTGAATGCATAGCTGGTAGAGGTGTTGCCTGCGGGTCTCCTGTCTTTGCGGTCCCATCCCGTGGAGGAGCTACCTGATACACTTGAGCGCCACCCGAGGGCGCTGACGGAGTAGCATGTAGAGCAGCCCGATTGATCACGTCCACGCCACTCGTTGACGAAGGAGGGAGAGGCGCAGTGCCCAATTGCCAGGGTGAATGAAGGTAGGTGGGCATATTCGCTTCGTCCTGCGAGTATGCAGCTTGACCAAGGCTCTCGGGCACTGGCATATTGAGCGCCTCGGCGATAGCCGCTGTCATACTTGCGGCGCTGGCGAAACGCTCGTTAGGATCCTTCGCAAGTGCCTTCAGTATAACCAGGGTCAGAGCAGTGGGGAGACTTGGATTGATAAGAGCGGGAGAAGTGGGTGTGACGTTGAGGTGCTGCGTGAACACATTCACCGCTGTATCACCCCGGAAAGGCGGCACGCCAGTCACCATTTCATACAGTATGACCCCAAGCGCGTAAATGTCGCTGCGTTCATTACCAGGATACCCTCGTACTTGCTCGGGTGAAACGTAGAGCGGTGTCCCCAATTGAGAAGCGCTGAGGGTGCTACTGGTCACGCCCAGCAGTTTGGCAACGCCGAAGTCGGTGAGAATAGGTTCACCCATAGGATTACGTGTTGTGTTGTTTTTGTCCAGCAGGATATTTGCAGGCTTGATATCGCGGTGAATCATGCCTTGCTGATGAGCATAATCAATGGCGAGACTCATAGACGTGAAAAGATGAACGATCTGAGTAGGCGAGGGAATTTTTCCCCTGGCCGATGTGCTGGCGATGTATTCGTCCAGCGTGCCTCCCTCGATATAGTCCATCACCATGTAAGCAATGGGGGTAGTTGATTCAGGAATACGGGTTATCTGGAAGTCATGAATCTGCACGATATTCGGGTGATGGAGGGAAGCAATAAGCTGCGCTTCACGCTCGAAACGTGTGATGAAGTTCGGGTCTTCCTGCAGATTCGCGTGGAGAATTTTAATGGCGACGTAACGCTGCAACAGCGTATCGCGAGCCTTCCAGACCTCGGCCATCCCACCCTGTCCCAAACGCTCCAGAAGCTCGTATTTCCCAAGACGCTGCGAGTTTGTACTCATAATGGTCTCCTCATTCTTGCCCAGACGCGGTCACTTGTCCCTACAAGGCGCAGGGATGAGAGGACGTGCACTCCCTGATCTCAAACGTTGCCAGGCGCTGAATATTGTAGTGAACCTGTACAACGCCTTCCTTTACCTGGCTGGTATACGGGTTAATCTGACCGACGAAAGCGTAATTCGCTTGTGTTGCCAACTCATCCAGCAGTAACCGGCCATCATCTCCAAACAATTGGCCATTTGTCATCTTGAAAAGTTTGAGCGCATCGTTATGCACAGTCTGTAACCACACGTTCACGTTATCAATCGCCTTACTGATCCGGACAGCAAGCTCTTTCTGGTCTGGTGAGGCATCGGGAAGTTGGATTAACGCGTGGAGATGCCTGGTGCCAATGTGGTACAGATAGCCAGGGGGATCTTGCTTCTCTACATCAAACTCCAGCAAAGCAACTTTCGCAATCGTTGGATCGACGCGTAGTGATTCGCCAGGAAGTTCTATGTGGTAGTAGATCGTTCCATCGAGATAGGCAAGAATACGGCTGAGTTGGCGGCGGATGAGATCTGCGCCCGCAGCGCTCTTACTATTCCAGGCGTCCCTGGCACTTCCACTCCATTCCACGATCTTTTCCGTATTTCTGAAGAGCCAGATATCTAATCCTCCGTTTAAGCCCGCATCCTTAAGCTTGGGATCGGCAGCTAGCAAGTGCTGGATGTGGTCGTACAGGCTGTATTTCTTGGGATCCTGTAGGCCTGGCTTCTGAGAGAACTCAGCGTAGTAACGCCATGTGCTCTGGTCAAGAGAAGGGCTAGGGGGAGGCGTACCCGCGTCCTCTTCAGTAATAAGAAAACGGCTGTTGTTTGCGAGCAGATCGGTATGCTCCGCGTCACCCGCGTAGGTGAGACTTGCTGTGCCATCGGGATTGAAAGCTAACTTACCAAGTGAGATCGGTTTCCAATCTGCCTGGCTCACACTCAACAGCCAGGCGTAGTAGCTCTTACCGGACTGAGGAGGAGGAATCTTCTCCATATTGACCTGTAGCTGATCGGTGATCCCCTGATTGCTCTCTGGATTCGTGCTAATCAGTCCGCTACTGATAAAGAACGTATGCCCAACAATTGGTATTGCTGGAGGCGTATTCCCAGTAGTGTGCCCGCGTGGAAAGAACACAAAATACGTCCCTACTCCTGAGCCGATCAGCACAACGATCAACAGAGCTATCAGGGCGATAAACAGCCCCCTCCTGCGTTTCCGAGGCAGAACTGCCGACGGAAGCTCTACAGGAACCAGAGCCGGAAGATCTGGTGCTGAGCGCTTGGGTGCAGCTGCAGTGATTAGTGCAGGCGTTTGAGCTACTGCATTTGGTAGAAGCGGCGTCAACTTCGCATGGTCCATTGCTGGCTGTACAAATGGCAGGGCTCCAGCAATGGTATCAGGAGGTGTCACCTGCAGCTGGGGTGTCATGGAAGCAGGCGACGCATCTCTACCACTTCCTGATATCGCCGACGGTACGGGGGTAGCGGAAGGCGAAGATGGCAAACTTCCTCC
>DMFQ01000437.1:3141-3668 GCA_003450555.1 Ktedonobacter sp. | reverse complement strand
ATATTCATAGCGTCAATTGGATAGGGTTGGCCAAGCTTTTCTGTTTGAGAAATGTTGAGCGCCCTGCTCAGGCTGCCAATCATCGCATTAGCACTAGGATAGCGAGCGGTTGGATCTTTGGCGATGCTGCGCATAATGACAGCAGTGACCGCGGGAAGAATGTTCGGATTGATAAGCGATGGCGCCGTTGGTACAGCGCTCAAATGCTGCATCATGATATCATTTGGATCATCACCATCAAAAGGTAAGGTGCCTGTAAACAGTTCATAGAGAATCATCCCGAGAGAGTAGAGGTCGCTACGATTGTTGTCGACATACCCTTGAACCTGCTCCGGCGAGATGTACAATGCACTGCTAAGAGAGCAGTTGGCGGCTTTCAGCGGCTGAACCAAACCGAAATCGGTGAGCATGGGTGTCGACGCGCTCGCAGGAGCTGCCTTGCCGAGCAAAATGTTGGATGGTTTGATATCGTGATGGATTACGCCTCGTTGATGGGCATAGTCAATGGCTGCGCTGATAGGCAGCAA
>DMFQ01000437.1:2542-3074 GCA_003450555.1 Ktedonobacter sp. | reverse complement strand
TAGGCAGCAAAAGACGAATAACCTCAGTTCCGGGTGGAAATCTACCCATGCGTGAAGTATTCATAATGAAGCTTGCCAATGTTTGCCCCTCGATATAGTTCATCACTACATACGGCGTCAAGTTCTCCGCTTCAGGTGGTTGCGAGACCTGAAAATCGAGCATCTGCACAATATTGGCGTGATGTAAAGAGGCAATCAACTGCGCTTCAGTTAGGAAACGTGCCACAAAATCAGGATCAGCATGTAAATCAGGGTGAAAAAGCTTAATGGCGACGTTGCGATTCTGTTGTGTGTCGGCAGCCTTCCACGTTTCGGTCACAGGACCGCGTCCCAAAAGCTCCAGCAATTCATATTTGCTAATACGGCGCGAGTGTGTGCTCATCGTCGTCCCTCTCTCCGTGGATTGCGGTTCTTAAACATACCCAAATTTCTGGAACAATACAACTGGTGAGCCCTTACATAATGAGTCAGGTGATGCTTCACCTTTTCAAGTTCCACCACATAAACGATAAACGTGAAAAATTTAGCAGAC
>DMFQ01000437.1:0-2401 GCA_003450555.1 Ktedonobacter sp. | reverse complement strand
CCCTCGAGCCACACTAACTCACCATCCTTGGTGATCTCCCCAAACAGGAAGGTCGCTAATCCCAGCACAGCTAACTCGACAAGGCTGAACACCAGGTCCAGGCGTTTGGGCATCACCAGGCTGACCAGAACGAGGATGGGCGCCATCAACAGTGCTATCTGGATAGACGACCCGGCAGAGGCCGCTAAAACCATATTGATGCGCTTATCGAGTGCCATAGAGATGGTATTAAAGTATTCTGGCAGTCCGCCGATCAACGGGATGAAGACGAGGCCGACAAAGGCTGGTCTCCAGTGCAATGCCTCGGTCACCGGTTCAATCGAACTCACCAAAACCTCCGACAGCACAGCCACCCCTGCTGTTGCGACTACAAGCAACAGCACCGCCCGCCAGAGAGGTGTTTTGTGCATTTGCTGGGGTTTAGCCGGTTGGAGCACAGGTGCATCAGGAGATGGAACATGCTCTCCAGCGTTCTTCTCTACGTTTCTCTCCCGGAGGGCCGCCTGCGCATCTTCTTTCTGGAAAGGTGTTGCTGCCTGCTGGCCTCCTTCGCTGGCCAGGATGGCATCGACCGTTCCATCAATCTGGCGCAACATCCCGCTCTTGTCCTTGACAGCACTCGTCGCCAATTGGTGCCGAAAGTCGAGTAAACGCGTAATGGCCACGGCTGAACGCGCTCCAACCAGGGGGTCAAGCGCTTCATCATCGCCCTTGTCACCTACATGAAAGACACTGAAGAGGAGGGAAGCGAGATAGCCTAGCAACAGCATCACAGCAATGAAATCAGAGAGCACCACCCCACGCGCGAAGATCTGCGTCTCGTGCGCGCGAGCCGCCAGCAGCTCGGCTACGGTTGGCAGCACCAGACCGCCAATACTCAGAGCGAGCAGCGATGCATAGACGCTGGCAGGCGCTACATCAAAGGACAGGCGCCCATGTTTGACACTCCCAACACAGATAGCTACCCCTAACACGAGTAAGGCGTTCCCTAAAATTGAACCTATAATGGAGGCACTCACAACATCAACCAATCCCTGGCTGAGGGCAAAAATACCAATGATCAGTTCCGTCGCGTTGCCAAAGGTGGCAAAGAGGATCCCGCCGACCTGTTCCCCCGTGTATTCAGCAATGTCCTCGATTGACGTGCCAATCAGCGCCGCTAGTGGAAGAATACCCAGACCCGCCAGCAAAAAGAGCAGCAGGGGAGGAAAGTGTAGTAGAGCGAGCAGAGGAGCTGCAACCGAAAAGATGAGCAAAACATAGAACCAACGAGGCATAAAGTATCTCCCTATTTTTTATGGGTCGCTCAGGCAATCCTTCCCCAACTATACATCATCTGTATCTGTAAGTTGCCGCTTCAGGAGCAAAGATAGTGACGCCCCTTATCATATCACCATCCCCCTCAGACTAGATCAGCAAAAGTGCGTATGGTCCTAATAATACATCAACATAAATGACATCCAACCACAAAAACACCCATCAATGCACCATCCTCCCCCACTCACCCCTCCATGTGATATAAAATACATAACACGCCTCAACAAACACAGAGTCGTATCGTATATATTTATCACAAAAAGTTGGATAGCGGAGATAACGGAGATATTAGAAAATATGGAAGTACGCATATTGACAGAGAAAGACGCGGAAGCATTCTGGAACATCCGCCTGCGAGCCTTGCGCGATAACCCCGAATCCTTCGGCGCAACCTTTGAAGAGTTCCTCGAACGAGGCATTGCCGGTGTCACGCAAGGCCTGCGCAAGAAAACGACCTCTCCCGACGACGTCACCTTTGGTGCATTCGAACGGACGATTGTTGGCATCGCGGGCTTCAGACGAGAGGAAGAGGCAAAAAGGCACCATAAGGCCGTCATCTGGGGCATGTATGTCCCGCGTGAAGCGCGTGGGAAGGGCATCGGAAAAGCGTTATTGGAAGCCGCGATCGCCTATGCAAAAACATTGCCAGATCTCGAACAAATCAACTTGAGCGTAGTCCTCACCAGTAGAGAAGCGCGTGGGCTTTTCATCTCACTCGGGTTTGAGCCGTACGGCCTGGAGCGCCATGCCTTGAAGCTGCATAACAAGTATTTTGACCAGGAATTGATGACGCTGCGTTTGATCTGAAACCATTGAACTGAAGGAAGGGCGCTATTAGCAACGCCCTTCCTTCAGTTCGCCTGCTCCTTTAAACGTGTAGCATGCTCTTTATTCAGCGCCAGAACAAGATCACGGAACGCGCGCACCAGCATTTCATTTGCCAGACGATAATAGACAGTATTTCCGGCTTTACGAAAAGCGATCAACTTTGCTTCGGAAAGCTGGCGTAAATGCTCAGACGTGGTAGCAGGCGAGAGTCCAAGTTCCCTGGCAATGTCCGTCGAACGCCGTTCCATTTGCGAAG
>DMFQ01000077.1 GCA_003450555.1 Ktedonobacter sp. | reverse complement strand
TGGCTGGATTCTGATAAGCACATCGTTCTTTTGCACCACCTCGCCGGTAGTCGCGACAAGCTCGCTGACATGGCCTGCTACCTCCACTTGAATCTCGTTGAAAACCTTCATTGCCTCTATCAGCGCGATTACCTGGCCGACTTGCACTGCGTCACCTATGGAGACAAAGGGTGGCGAAGTGGGTGAAGGAGAGGAATAGTAGACGCCGGTCAGTGGGGTAACGATGGCGACACTGGAATCAGTTTTGGCAGTATGGGCAGAAGTGCCAGGAGCGACCTGTAATCCTGGCTGGCCCATGCTGCTCAGTTGGGTGGGTGCGGAAACCATCACCATACCGGGTTGGCGGCGGATGATGATTGCGGTGCCTGCTTCAGTCAATTCTAGTTCGCCAATGGTGCTGCCTTCGAGCATGTTGACCAGGTCTTCAACACGCTCGATCCACGACGTCAGATTCTGTTCATGTGTGTCCATCTTTTTACTCTTCATAGCGCTTAAAAATCAAACAAGCATTGTGGCCACCAAAGCCCATTGAGTTGGACATGGCGATGTTGACCGAGCTCTGGCGCGCTTCATTTGGTATGTAGTCGAGGTCGCAATCGGGATCGGGGTGGTGCAGATTGATAGTTGGTGGCATGATACCTGTCTGAATAGCCATGACGGAGATTACTCCTTCAACCGCGCCTGCCGCTCCAAGGGTGTGGCCAGTCATCGACTTGGTGGAACTGATTGCCAGGCGATAGGCATAATCGCCGAAGCAAGTCTTGATGGCTACGGTTTCCACGCGGTCATTGAATTGAGTCGACGTGCCGTGAGCATTAATATAGTCCACCTGGTCGGGACGCAGGTTCGCTTTTTCCAGGGCGCGGCGCATAGCACGCACAAGGCCAGTGCCACCGGGTGAAGGTTCAGTGACGTGGTAGGCATCACCGGTTGAGGCATAACCCACCAGTTCCGCGAGGATGGTGGCGCCTCTTGCTTGCGCGAAAGCAAGGTCTTCCAGGATCAACATGCCGGAGCCTTCTCCCATCACAAAGCCATCGCGAGTAGCATCGAAGGGGCGACTGGCCCCCTGAGGGTCATCATTGCGACGCGAAAGGGCGTGCATATTGTCGAAGGCGCCCATGGATATGGGAGTAATACCTTTCTCCGCGCCACCCGCGATCATCGCCTTTGCGTCACCACGGCGAATGGTCTCCCAGGCTTCTCCTATCGTATTGCCACTGGTAGCACAGGCAGAGACGGCGGCCCAGTTCGGACCCCTTGCCCCTGTCAGGATAGAGACAATGCCAGGCGCGCCATCGATGATCATCATGTTAATAAAGAATGGACTGATGCGATCAGGGCCTTTTTCAAAAAGAACGCGGAATTGATCGTGCAGTGTCACCAGCCCTCCGATACCACTTCCGATGTAGACACCAACGTCATCGGCGTTCTCATCGGTGATCTGCAGGCCAGATTGGGCAAGAGCCTGTTTAGCAGAGGCAATGGCTAAATGCTCATAGGGGTCGTTGCGGCGAACCTCTTTGCGATCCATATAAAGGGTAGGATCAAAATCTTTGATTTGAGCGCCAAAGTGGACACGAAACCTGCTGTCATCATAGCCAGCGATCTGTGAGACGCCGGACTTTCCCTGGCAGAGGGCTTCCCACGCTGTTGCCAGGTCATTACCTACTGAGGTTACCAATCCCAAGCCGGTTACAACTACACGAGACATGTTGTACCTCCCATGAATGAGTCATATCTTAATCAGCCAGGGCTATACCCTGGTTTCTTTTGATTATATTCCTAAAGCGACGGCTTCATCCTGGATGAAATGGGTGTAGGTTTCACCGCGAATGAATCCTTCGTGTTTGAGTAGTTTTTGATGAAATGGTATCGTGGTGGCGATGCCTTCAATGACGAACTCGTCAAGCGCTCGTTGCATACGTGCTATGGCTGCTTCGCGGGTTTCCGCCCAAACGATCAGCTTTGCCAGCAGCGAGTCGTAGTGTGGTGGCACTTTATAACCGGCATAGAGATGACTATCCACGCGCACTCCGGGTCCACCGGGGGGAAGATAGCACTCGATGGTGCCCGTCTGTGGGCGAAAATCCAGCTCGGCATCCTCAGCGGTGATACGGCATTCAATGGCATGGCCGTGAAAGCGAATACTCTCCTGTTGAAGATGGAGCGGCAAGCCAGCCGCGATACGGATCTGTTCTTTAACGATATCGGTACTGGTCACCAGTTCGGTCACCGGGTGTTCAACCTGCAGACGAGTGTTCATCTCCATGAAATAATAGCAATTATCTTCGTCCACCAGAAATTCGAGCGTTCCGGCGTTGCGATAGCCGACGGCCTGTACAGCGCGGATAGCCTTCATGCCCATTTCATGGCGCAGATCTTGCGGTAGAGCCGGGCTGGGTGACTCTTCAAGGAGCTTCTGGTTGCGCCTCTGGCACGAACAGTTGCGCTCACCGAGATGGACGCCATGTCCGAAATTATCGACCAGTACCTGAATTTCCACGTGGCGGGCACGTCCCAAGTAGCGTTCGAGATACAGCCCGTTGTCGTGGAAGGCTTCGCGCACTTCATTTTGAGCTACAGTAAAGACACGTTCAAATTCGTCTGAACGTTTTACCAGGCGTATGCCGCGTCCGCCACCGCCGGCCGCGGCCTTGAGCATTAAAGGAAAGCCGATCTCGTGCGCGGCCTCCAGTCCCTCCGAGAGCGTGCGCAGGACGGGTGTACCTGGGAGCACGGGTAGTCCCAACTCGGCCATGGTTGTACGCGCATCGACCTTGTCTCCCATGATCGACATAACGGAGCCGGGAGGGCCAATGAAGGTGATATGGACATCGGAGCAGATTTCGGCAAAGCTAGTATTCTCTGAGAGAAAGCCATAGCCAGGATGAATGGCGTCGGCGCCGGAAATGAGCGCGGCGCTAATAATGTTTGGGATGTTGAGATAACTTTTGCTGCTTGCTGCCGGCCCGATACAGATATGTTCATCAGCCTGGTGTACGGGGAGAGAATCGCTATCAGCTTCCGAGTGGGCGATGATGCTTGGGATGCCCATCTCGCGACAAGCGCGGATGACTCGCAAGGCGATTTCACCACGATTGGCTATCAAAATTTTACGAAACATCGTCACACCTATGGGGTACACCTGTTGTGCCGGGTAGCCACCCTTCCAATAGAGTGGTTAGGGTATTATATCACGTTGGTCTAGCGGGGCGCTAGATTTGGGTTGGGGGGATGTTCGTTTGCTGCAAAATGATACGCGTGCTATAATCGCGCTTGAGGCGGGTGTATAACTATGTAAAATTTGCACTTATGTTATATGGAGGCTCAGGCATTGTGTGGTGGCAGGTATTGTTGGGGTGGTGAGAGATTTTGTTGAAAGAAAAAACGTACAGAGCAGAAAGATAACATGCTATATGCCGATATCAAATGAATTAAAAACGGTCCTTGCTCTACGTCCCCTGGGGCTTGTCTTCGATATAGATGGTACGCTCAGTCCGATGGCGCCGACCTCTGACGAGGCGCGGCTTTATGCTGGGGTTGCGCCGCTGCTGGAGCGGGTCAGAGAGCGCGCTCATGTGGCGATTATGACGGGACGGGCGATTGACGACGGGGCTAAGATGGTCAACGTGGAAGGGCTGACGTATATTGGCACGCACGGTTTGGAATGGTGCGATGGTTTGCCGTCGCTACATCCTGTGCAGATTGTGCCGGAGGCGTTGAATTATATTGAGCCTGGCACGTACCTGCTCGACCTGGTTGAACAAGAACTGTCCAGGCTGCCGGGGGTTTATGTACAGCGGAAGCATGTTGGAGGGACAGTGCATTACCGGTTGGCTAGCGATCCTGAAACGGCAAGACAGGGCATTTTGGCGATTCTGGAGGAGCCAGCGAGGCGGGTGAATATGCGGCTGAGGGAGGGGAAGAAGATGGTGGAGGTGCTGGCACCGCTGGCGGTGAATAAGGGGCAGGCGCTGCGGCGGTTCGTGGAGCATTTCCAGGTGCAGGGCGTTGTGTTCGCAGGCGATGATCAGACTGACCTGGATGCTGTGCTGGAGGTAGCGCGTTTGCGGGAAGAGAAGAGGGTAGTGGGTGGGGTGTCGATTGTTGTGCAGCACGCAGATACGTTGCCTGTGTTGCTGGAGCACGCGGATATGGTGGTGCAGGAGGTGAGGGGGATGGTGGATCTGTTACGCGAGATGGTGGAGGTGCTGTAGTTTATCTCCTATGGCTCCCCCCATAGCGCATGCTTACGCAGTCCTACGTTGAGATGTCTTCTCTGCTTTTACTTTACGTAGCTTCTGACGGAGGGGTGATGGGTCGGTCTCCTGTTGCTTACGTACCTCTCTGCCCCACTCTAGCCACTCGGATAGGTACTTTGAAACCGCTTCTTTGTTGTGGAGGTAATAAAGGATTGTCGCATACACCTGCTCTAAGGTGAGCGAGGGGTACGTGCTGGCAATAGTTTCTGGGGAACGCTGACGATGAATGTAGTCGTAAAGGACAGTTTCAATGCCAACTCTCGTGCCTTTGATCCTAATGTCGTCCTCAGACAAAAAGTCAAAGTAGTCTTCGAGTTTCATAGTCTTCCTCTTGCATTATTATCTCTAACACTTATTGTATACGGCAAGGTGATCTTTATTACAAAAGTAGCATATCATAGAGTAGACTGTGTGGCAAATCACGTTATGGCTCCCCCCGGGCNNGCTTTGCTTCGAGCTTGCGTTGTTGGTCGTAGGTGGCGCGTTGGGGTGGATCGCCAAGGATTTTGTAGGCTTCGTTGAGGAGCTTGAAATGTTTGTCCCGCGCCTGCTGGTTGAGATCGGGGTGGTATTTGCGGGCAAGGCGACGATAGGAGCGCTTGATTTCGTTTTGTGTCGCGGTCGGGGACACTTCAAGGATGGCGTAGTAGTCTGTTT
>DMFQ01000081.1:418-3322 GCA_003450555.1 Ktedonobacter sp. | reverse complement strand
TTCATTTTCAATTACCTCGGCGAGCAGGATAGAGGGTTTTGCCTTGAGCAGATTGGCAATCTCGCTGATACGTTCCTTCACAGTGACACGCGCCAGGGGAAGGAAGTTTGCGCCATTGGTTGCTTCTTTAGCCCGCAATTCAAGGAGGCGCTGAAAGGCCGCCGTCAGTGATTGGGCCTCTAGCCCGACAAGGGTAGGAGGCGTCCATGCCAACTGCGTCTCTATGCCTGCCAGCAGGCCAGAACGTGAATGTGTCTGTAAACCTGCCTCTTCACGCTGGCGCAGCAGGTTGGCGATCTCCCTGGCAAGCTTGTATTCCACGAGGTGTCGCTGCAGTTCTTCCGCCATTTCAACGGCGCTCTCCGCTTCCTCGCTAAGTTCCTCTTTGGAGATACGTGGCAAGAGGCTCTGCGATTTGATGAAGAGCAGGCGGGCCGCGATGGAGACAAAAGCGGCCATATTTGCCAGTGGCAACGCTTCAGCATCGCACCGCTGTAAATAGGCGAGGTACTGATCTGTCACAGCTACCAGCGAGATGGTGGTGATCTCCATCTGCCGCTTTTCGATGAGGTGTAACAGGAGATCGAGGGGACCTTCAAAGATGGGCAGGCGCACGACATAACGAGCCTGCTGCGATGGTCCTGTGTTATCCTCTAGTAGCTCTAGAGGGAGTTCACCCGCTGCTTCAGTTGTTTGCTGTTCTATCATGTAGTATGATACCTCGTCAGTTTGTTACGATACCTCGTCTACCTCGTGTAATTCCGCCGCTGGCCCATCAGAGCGGTGATGAGTACGAATATAGAGGACTGCACGCTCTGAAAGTCCCGCGGTCAAGGCGAGATCGGCGCCGATGTCCGCGTGATACCAGGCAGAGCTAAGCGCGAGGCGCCATTTTGTGAGAGGTGCATTCCACTTGTTTATCGTGATGCGAGATTTGGACCCAATGATGGTTATTAACAAAATAATCGGGTAAGCGACCGAACACACTGTAGGGGCGCCATTGATTGGCGCCCGCCCGCGGCAACGCTCCCTGACCCGGGCGCCAATCAATGGCGCCCCTACGGGGTGCCCATCGGTATCGGGGTAAGCGACCAGGCGTGTCAGGAGTTGAGGCGCCAGTTTTTTGCCGAGCACGATGGCCGGGCGCGTCCAGAAGGGCACGCGCCCTTCAGCTTTGCCAACATCATGTAACAGTGCCGCTGCTAGCATATCTACATCGCTGCAGCCACGAGTTTTGAGCCTGCGACATACGCGTAAAGAGTGTTGTTGATCGGCTGGTGACATCGTGCGAAAGAGGGAGAGGGCGGCAGTAGTCGGCAGTAAAGCCGCCACTTCTTTGTAGTCTTCTTCAGAAAGGGGTGCGACGAAGCCGAGCTGCTCTCGTACCTGCCCAAGACGATACCCTACACTACGTAACCAGGAACGTATACTCATGATTTTCATAGTGTTCATGAACCAGAAGGTATGTTGAACAGGTAGAGATGAATCAGGTCAAGCGCGGGTAACGGCCCGGTAGCCAGCCCAACGAGATTTATTGCGCCCAACCAGATATATTCTGGCAGATGGAAAAGAGGGAAACTCGCTAAGCCGGCAAACTGGGCCAGGAAGGGCAGTAGAAAAAAGATACCCAGGATAATCAACGGCCCATAGGTGGCGGATTTGGCGAACTGAACAGCCTGGCGGCTGGGGTAGAAGTGTATACAGTACCTGGTAGCCATCGAGCGGGTACAGCGGGATAATATTGAAGATAGCCAGGCAGATGTTCACATTGGCGAACACCACCAGGAATTGCGGGATACGTATCAAGAAAGGTTCAACAAACAACGAAGCTGGCACTAAACGAACCAGAAGTGCGACCAGGAGGCCGATCAGCAAGCTAAAAATGGGGCCAGCGAGGGCGACCAGCAGCACGCCAGCATTGGCTCCCACGCGCATCTTCCAGGGATCGGTTTTGATAGGTTTACCCCAACCGAGGCCTACGGGGAGTCCCGGTTGAAAGGCCAGAATAACACACATCAGCGTCCCAAGTGGATCGATGTGCGCGGGTAGGCTCAAGCTCAGGCGCCCCTCGCTGCGTGAAGTTTTATCACCTAACCAGGAGGCCATCAACGCGTGACCACATTCGTGCAGTGGTATGGCCAACAAAAACGATGCAATAACCATCAATGCCAGCAGAACATTTATCATTTTTTTGAGTCCTCTCAGTCAGTTTTTGGTGCTAGAAGATCGATCTCCATGCCTTCACAGGCAGAGAGGGTATGAGCAAATTGTGTTTGCGCCTCCGCCTCCATAGCGTCCAACTTCACATCATCATAGGTTGGTTCATGATGAAATAATACCAGCGCATGTACACCTGCGGCACGTGCCACCCCTGTAGCCATTTCAATATTACTATGGCCAAAGCCTTGTTTCGCTTGTAGATAATCCTCAGATGTATATTGGGCATCGTGTATCAGCAGGTCCGCGCCCTCCGCGAACGCCAGGAAAGCGGGATCGTAATGCTCACTCCACCTCGACATCGGTGGCATAGACAACGCGCCGACCGGCATACTCGATACGATAGAGAATAGCCCCATTCAACGGGTGGCTATGTGTATATTTAATATAGACGCACACTTCCGCGCCTTTGGTATCCTTCTGATCGAAGACAATGTGCGGCTTGCTGCCATAGCCATGCCGCCAGATAATATATTGTTCATCATCCACAATGTGAAAGGTGCGCTGTGACGGCAACTTCCGTATGTCTACTGGGAAATACGGTGGAGACATAAGGGGGGTTACAAGCTGCTCGATATTACGGCCAGCTAGAGAGGGACCAAAGCAATCGATATGGGTCGATGCTTCGAAGAGGGGTGCGAAGAAGGGAAAGCCAATGAGGTGGTCACTATGGGCATGGGTAATCAA
>DMFQ01000081.1:0-176 GCA_003450555.1 Ktedonobacter sp. | reverse complement strand
CTTGCACCTCTATGCAGGAGGTATTGCCACCATGGCGTACAGTACCGGGACCAGGGGTAGGATAACTCCCTCTGACGCCCCAGAAACGAACGAGGAAACGTTGCGTGTCTGCCATGAAACTTACTCCTGCCACTACCCAAAAAAGGTGATGTATGATTGCACCTATTATATCTTGT
>DMFQ01000084.1 GCA_003450555.1 Ktedonobacter sp. | reverse complement strand
GAACCGTAATACTGAACGGTTGACATTTGTAGTATAATCTCGGCATTGCAAAGAAACGAAGACAAGGCGATTACACTTGATATGAACTACCTCAAAATCAATAGATACAGGCTCTCTGTCTGCGCAATACTCACATTTACTGTTCTGCTCCGCATCTTGCTGATAAGCCTGGGCTGGCCGCCAACCAATAGTGACGAGGGCACGATGGGCATCATGGCCCTGCACATTGCCTATAAGGGTGAACTTCCCATTTTGTATTACGGCCAATTCTACATGGGCACAATTGAAGCCTATCTTGGCGCGGCATTCTTTCATCTCTTTGGCGCATCTCTGTTGACATTACGACTCGGCCCGCTTCTCCTATTTGCTTTGTTCCTTGTCAGCACATATCTCCTGCTCAGTTTGCTCTACACACAAAAATTCGCGCTGGTCGTGTTGCTATTTTTTAGCGTGGGGTCAAACACCATGTTCGTATGGGAAATCTATGCCAAGGGCGGCAGCACTCAAACACTGCTCTTTGGCTCGCTCGCGTTTCTCCTTGCCACATGGCTTGCGCTCTCTCGTGGTCGAGACCTATCTGCAGGTAAGCGTTGGTTGCGCTACGCGTGTTATTTCGGCTGGGGCGTGGCAGTGGGGCTTGGTCTCTGGTCAGATATGATTGTTGCACCATTTTTTCTCATTTCAGCGCTGCTCCTGCTGTTGTTTTGCTGGCCTGAGGTGCGTTCATGGGCACCGGTATGCCTGATCCTCGGTCTGGTTGTTGGCCTGTTTCCATTGATTGCTTACAACATGCATGCGCCACCCGAACTAGACTCCATTTCCGTAATGAAGGATATGTTTCGTGGAAAGCAAGTGGTGCATACGATTCATACGCTGGTACATGGTATCAAGTACACGGTGCAGATAGCTATACCGACCGCCACGGGCATCCCTTTTTGCCCTGTACAGGCTTTGAGATACAAGGACAATGTCAATCCCCCAAACGCGCAATGCTTTGCGCTCTATACGGGATGGGGGGTAGGATACATGCTTCTCTGGGCGCTTGCTATCTTGCTTACGGTGAAAGCGCTATGGATGCTACGCTCTCACTATCGACTTCACAGATTGGCGCAAACTTCCGAGAAGTTTGAAGTGATTACGGTACACTTTGCCCGCTTTTTCTTGCTCGCGAGCGCCGGTTTGGCGATCTCGCTCTACGCCATCAGTTCCGCGCCGCTCACTTTGCCAGCGAGCCATGCCCGTTACCTGATTGGCCTGCTTATAATTTCGCCCGCGGTGCTCTGGCCTTTGTGGCGCGCGGCCAGTCGTATCCAGTTCCTACGCCTACGAGGTTGGCGCTTCTCCGCGCAAGAACGTATCTCTACCACCTCTTCCTTGTGGTTGGCATGGCAGGCGTGGCTGAGCGCTGGCATAATCCTGTGCTTAGGTATCGCTTTCCTGGCGGGGACAATCGGCATTTCCGGCGAGCTTCCTGCATCACAGGCCTTCGATCGGCAGCAAGATGCTTTAGTTCACGATCTTATACGCATTGGAGCAACCCATATCTACACCGATTACTGGACCTGTAACAACCTGGCCTTTGCCAGCAATGAGCAAATCGTCTGTGGAGTGATCGATAGTCATTTGTATCCTACCCATAATCGCGTGCCGCATTACTACAACATTGTACACGCGGATCCACACGCGGCTTATGTGCTGCCCCCTGATTATAATGCGTTACCCGCGGTTGAAAAGAAGGTGGCGGCGGCAGGGGGGGATGCGGCGTATCGACGGCTGTTTCTTGATGGGTATGTGATTTATGTGCCGAAGTGACCTACCACTCTACCACTCCCCATAGCTATACTTCGTCTCTTCCTCGATCAGCCGTATTTCATCGCCAGTCACCCCAAAGGCGACGTAAACTTCTGTATTCAGTAATGTCTCCAGCCTGATAATCTCGTCAGTGAGTCGTCCAATCTCAGCCGTCCTCTCCCTCAGCAACGTCTCCCACTCATCGCGATCCTTGAGCGGGATGTCACGTTTAAAACACTTCACTATCTCGCTGCGAAACTCTTTGAAGGGCAGTTCCCACCACGTCGCCAGCCGTTGATTCAGTCTGCCCTGAGGCGTGCCAAGATCGTTCTCGATACGGTGCGTGGTTTTGCGTCGTACTTCGTACCGCTGATTTGCTACTGCGGTAAGCTGCTGAGCTAATGCTCCTATAGTTTCGGGTTGAGTGTCGGTCAGGGGCGGGATGGGTAAATCAATAAGTTTTTTGCGATTTTGTTGATAACGGACTAAACTAGCACGTTCACCCAGTGGTTGGCAGTGCCTCGTTATACAAAACCAATATACTCTCGACTGGAGAATACCCAACAGAGATTTATCAGTTGGTAATAGCACATATCCTTTGCTATTCACAAATTGCCCTTGTTCATCCCAGGAAAAACGAGGGAACTTTCCAATACTGGGCCAAAAGACCTTTGGTTGATCGAAAAGGTCATAGTAATCGGCCGCATCTTGAATTTCATACCATTTATAAGTACCTGGTTTTCGGCCAGAGATTACATGTGTATTGTTCAATTCCTTTGAACGCGGCTCAAGTTGTTCACGAAATTGCTGAAGGTATGAGTAAACCGCTGGATAAGCAGTAATATCAATTCCCCGTCTTGTAAATATCAACCAAAGCCCTTCGTTTTCTTGATACCAGGGTCGAAGATCTTCTCCTCGCAATATTGGTTTCATTATAGTTGAACATGCAGGATCACTCTTCACCAATCGGTCTCGTGTAACTTGATCAACAACAAAAGCTTCATTTAGCCCTGTTACTGCTCCACGAAACAAACGCCCTTCAACGACTTCCCCCAAAGGTTTCCCTATTTTCATGAGCTTAGTAAATAACACACGTGAGGCATCGCTGGCAAGTTGCCATCCACTATCAAGCTGATTGTAGATGGGGAGGATAAATAACTTATGATCAAGCTGCTCTCTGAAGGAGGTTATACCTTCACCGCGAGCGAAAACTGCTGCCTGTGCTGTATATTCATCTTTTGGCTTCGTCTTGCAAACTATCTGAATTGCTGGTGTCATATCAGGCGCATCGGCAAAGACACGATTATCCCCCAGATCAATGATTGTATCAATGTTTGTTTGCATCCGCAAATATTGGCGTAGCAACGTCGCATAGTCTGCTCGTAGCCACGCATTGCTACTTATATACGCCAACCTGCCACCTTCACGAAGCAAGCGCAGACCTTGAGCGAAGAAGTAGACGAAGAGATCGGCGACGCCATGATAGACCTCGTAATGCTCACGGAAATAGGGTTTGTCGGGGCCAAGCTGCTCCTGACGCACATAGGGCGGGTTACCGATGATAACGTCGAAACCGGCCCGATCTCCCAGAGGTTGCCCCTCGTGATCAAAGAAGATATCGGGAAATTCAAGCTCCCAGTGGAAGAAGCGCTTCCTCTGAGCCAGCCGGGTAGTCTGATTCAGCCACAGATCAAACTCTTGCACCTGCTGGTACTCGACAACCTTGCCCATAGCATAATCCGCCAGGGGTTTCCATAGATCATTACTGACTTTGAGATCGTAATAGACCGCGACTCCCAGATTTGCCAGGTAGAGGTACTTGTCACTGAAGCGTTGCCGCAGTTCCTCGTATACTGTTTCCTGCGCTTTGACATCCTGAACGGTCATGCCGGCGCTATGCTCAAATCGAGGCAATAGAGGTCAGTGCTTCTCTCATACTCTGGCGAAATTCGTTATCGGCTAACATTGATAACTGTCCAGCCTCCTGTGCGGCTACTTCTGCCTGCTTTGCGCGCCTCTGAGCCTGCTTTGCTCCTGGATGTTGTCCAGCTGCTACCTCGTTCAGCCAGGAGCCGATGAGGGCATTTCCTGGGCGCAGGTGATGGTCCAGGAAGCTCAGGGGGCGATCTTTGGCCGCTGTACTGAGCCAGAGCGAGAGCTTGGCAAGTTCCACAGCCAGCGGGTTGAGATCGACACCGTAGACGCACTGTTGAGCGACCCGGCGTTTCCAGTATGTCAGGTCGGCCTCGACAACCTCCTTGGATTCCTCAGGCTGTACGCCCAGTTCCACCAGGTAACGAGCGATGTATTCTGTGACTTCAACGGGAAAATGTCCACTTCCCATTGCTGGGTCGAGTACGTTGACCGCAAGCACCGATTGAATCTTCTCTTCGTCGCTCTTGGCATCCTTGACAACTGCCTCTAACACCGGTCGCAGAGCCTCATCAGCCATGTATTTGACGATATAGTCCGGTGTGTAATAGCTTCCTGTCAGCTTACGGTCGCCACGGTCAGTAACCAGGTAGGCCTCACCTACGCGAAATGTGTTGGCGATATCTTTCTTTGCTATACCCTCTGACGGCACAATCTTGCTGTTCGACCTCAGTTCTACCATTGGTTGCGTCGCCACCTGAAGCGTATATTCCAACAGTCCCTCGTAAATAGTGCCCAGGTGCCGCTCGGCAAGATCGCGATAATCGACAAACTGATAGTTTACCCGCGCTAACTGATCGATAGCTCGACAGAGGTTGAGATCACCAACACTATTCTGTTCCAGGAATTCATGACGTTTTGGATCGAAGAGACCGCCATTAAAAGTGGTCACGCTCAATGGTGGATTGCCAAGGTTAATAGCTTTAAAGAGGTCTTTCAGGCGCGTCCAGTAGAGGCCGCTATTCGTCAAAACCAGTCCCTCTTGCAGATCAGTCACAACATCATGTTTGATGGCGTGGAGGCTATATTTGCGATAATAGGCACGATTCTCCTGCAAGGGCAGCAGGTCACGAGCTTCAGCGTAGAGGATAAAGAGCAGTCGATAGAGCAAAATCAGCGAATTGTCATAAATCAGTTTGTAGGTTTCAGGCGTAGAAGGCAAGTTATTTTCTGGATAGGTCAAAAAGCCCTGTGCAACAAAGCGTAACGCGTCATACACCTGCTGTCGCAAACTCTCACTAATCCCCTGTGCATACTCTGTACTGGCGGAAAGAATCCGCTCCAGTGCTAATGCCCCTGGTTCAAAGGCTTTATGGCGAAAGAAAGCATAGAAATATAAAAAGCTATCGACATCGTTTGCTTCCAGCAGTACGGGCAGATTGACCTCGTAGAATACTTCTAACTTATGGGCCGTCTGTTTGTGATAGAGTCGCCAATGCCGTCCATTCGTGAGAATGCCCCAAGGTAGTCCACTATGCAACATATAAAAGAAAATTTGATATGAAGGGTTTTTGTTGCTGAAGGGATCGCTCTTGTTACTACTGGTAAGCGTGCGATCTAGGGGGAGATCCCATGATTTTGCATCGCCAACAGCAAAGGCACCTTGCTGCAGCAACTCATCGGTCAGGAGCGTATTTTTGTTCGCGACACGTGCCGTATCATCGTGATAAAAAATATAGTCTGGCCTCTTTGCGCCTTCTCCAGTTTTGAGCGGAGCTTGCACGTCAAATATATGCCCAAGCGACAAAAGCACCGGTTTAATCCAATCATCCTCTGTCTGGGCCTCGTTCTTGCTGGGCACAAAGGTAGTATAGCGTTGTCGAAGCTGAGTCATTACCGTCGCGGCTTCGCTCTTCAACTGTTGCCACTCGCGCCTCCAGGAATCCTCTTTCGGTAGAATATGATCGAGAAAGTAATCAGAGAAGAGCCGCTGATTGCGGCGCGATACTCCACCCGCTAGGGGAAGCTGTGCATGTTGAGTCACTGTACGACCTCCACTTTACCCGTTTATGTTCTGTTGGTCTTTGCGTCTAAACTATGGTACTATTCTCTTTGTGCTGAGCATGTATGGTAGACTCTATCTCACTCGTCGCTAATTCCTTCTAGT
>DMFQ01000485.1:7761-11813 GCA_003450555.1 Ktedonobacter sp. | reverse complement strand
GGCAGCGAATTGGCGGGCAGGTCAATGGGATCGGTTGCCGGTATTCTGCTCTTCGTCAGTGGCATCAGTACGGTCTTCTGCGGCTGGTTTTTCGGCTTTCTGCTCAACACAAGAGGACCTCTCTGGAGCGTTGGCTTCTGTTTCATCTTTCTCGCGCTCGGCGGTCTGATGGCCCTACGTTTACGCCCTCAGGCTAAATGAAGCACAAAATCAGTACAGACGGAGAGCAATAATTTGCTCAGATCCTGTACTGATTTTGTGCTTCATTTCAAGCGGTCAGAGCTACTCGTAGCGCAACACTTCTAAAGGCCGCACGCGCGTCGAGCCCCAGGCTACAATGGCCGAGGTCACCATTGCTAGCAGCGCGATACCCAAAATCAAGCCAATGGCGATATACCAGCTTACGCCAAAGCCCGTCTTGAAAACGAACTGGCCCAGCAAACTGGTGGCAAGGGTCACCAGCAGCATCGCGAGCAGCGCACCCGTTCCACCAATCAGGCCATTCTCGATGAGCACCTCTCCCAGGATCGTCCTGCTGGTGTAGCCCACCGACTTCAGTATACCCAGTTCGCGTCTCCGCTCCAGCATTTGCCAGCGCCACCGCGTTGGCAATGATGATGACGCCCGCCAGTAGTGACAGCGACGCTATCGTGGTGAGCACCAACAATATATCTCCGATGAAATTGTTGATGAAATCACCGATGTTGGCAAAGTTGGCGACGGTGGCGTTAGGCGCGATGGTCCCTATTTTCTGTAATGCTTTGCCAACTTTATCGGAGTCGATCTTCATATAGAAGATGGAAGTGGCCTGACCCGCTGGTGTCAGCGCAGTCACCGTTTCGCGCGTCGTCAGAATAGGCCCAAAGTGCAGGTTAAATCCTGATGCTTGATAGGTCCCTACCACCGTCACCGTTTTAATACTCTTCCCATCAATACTCGCCAGCGTAATCGTGCTTCCGATATGGATGTGACCTTTGAGCGGGGCTAACTTCATCAGGTTGGCATTCATCAAGACATTATTTGTTCCGGCATCGCTGACGTTCAAATTTCGTCCGGTAAACGTCACATTCTGCGTCTCTGGCAGTTGGCCATTGGCTACATCGTATCCTTCGAGGCCTCCAAGGTAGTATAGTGTGCCGCCGCGTCCCAGGTCATTCGGGCCCCCTTGATCATTTTTCGGAATAAGGGTTGTGAACGGGACGCCATCGATGGTCACAGGGGCGTCCGAAGCATACGTCCTGCCCTGTGAATGATCTGCTGAAAGACCAGGAATCGTTCCCAGTTGCGCTTGCAACTGCGTTGCTTCATTGCCTCTCGCAATAGCCACCAGATTGAACGTGAGATTTTTCGCGATGGCAGCGTTGATATTGTCGCGCAAATCCTGTCCCAGGACGAGAATCAACCCGATGGTAAAGACGCCCACGAACAGGGCCAGCAGTGTCGTCGTGGTGCGCGCCCGCTGCCGACCAATATTGCGCAGCGCCATCTTCGTATTCGATTTCCAGGAACGCGGCAGCAGCACGATCACAATGCCCATTAACGAAACGACCAGCAGTAACCCTCCAAATGTCGGCAGCGCATAGAAGAGCAGAGCAGAGACAGCTACCCCCACGATAATCAGCGCGAGGTACTTGATGCTAAAACGCTCAGGCACCGGCAACAGGCTGATCACCAACACGATAAGGCCGAAGAAGAGGCTCAGGATAGCCAGAAAGATGAACGTTCCATAGACTGCACTGATACCCAAGACGACATCGTTGAGGATAACAACTGCCATGACACAGAACAACACCGATAGCAGGAGTAACAGCCCGATCGTCAGGAAGATGCTTCCAACGCGATTCGCGCCTGGCAATTCGCGAATAACATTCAAAGGGCGAATATTGGCCGCCTGAACAATGGGCAACAGCCCAAAAATCAACGCGGTCACCAGTCCAATCAAGACACCTCCACAGATGATGACAGGATCAAGGAAGAAGGGAATGATGATTGGAAAGACTTGCTGCACAATGTTGCGTACAAGGTAACTCACGCCAATAGCTGCCGCGGCGCCGACCAATCCCCCAACTAGCCCGAGCAAGCCGGCCTCTAAGCCAAAGAGCAGGTAGAGATCAAAGCGCCGGTAGCCCGTTGTCTTGAGCATCGCGATCTCAATCCTACGCCGCGAGAGCAGGACTTGCATCGTGTTGACAATGCCTACTCCACCGATGAGTAACGCCAGCAGGCCCGCGATTTCAAGAAACTTCTTGATAAAATCAACCTGCGCCTGGTTATTTTTCAAGGCTTGATCGGCAGTGACGGTATTGGCGATAGGAAAATGATCTGCAATGGCTTTGGCCGCTTGATCCGTATGGGCCTTATCAACGGTTGTCACGTAGATCGAATCGTACAGCAGCGGCAATTTAGGGTCGGCAGCCTGGTAATCATCATGCGAGATGAGCATGAAATCATTCGACTGCGCAAAGACTCCTGTATTCTTAACGATACCAACAATCTTTACCTGCAACGTGACCCCACCAGTTCCGCTGCTGGTACTTGCATGCACCGTCAGGGTGTCTCCCACCTTTTTGTTATATTGATCTACCAGATTCTGATCTACGACGACCTGGTCATTTTTCAGCAGGCTGGAAATGGACCCATCCGCGGGCGTTTTAAACGATGGCGGAGTTACTACCGGGAAGGTTGTTGGATCCACTGCCTCCAAGGTAAAGGACTGTGTTACCGAGGCAGCCAGCCCCGTCGAAGCATTTCCACTGATCGTAGGTGTATAACTTGTGATAGTGCCGTTGCTCTTGAGGTTAGCGAAGAAGCTCAGGTCACTTGATTTGAACGGAGTCTGCGAAGTTACCGCGATATCGCCACCATTTGCATCGCGGATATTGCTGGTAAACGCGCTATTGATCATCTGCCCCACTAGCTGCAGGGACACGATGGCCATTACACCCACCGCGACGCAGAATATCGCCAGGATGGTGCGTTGCCCTCCACGTAATAGCGAACGCGAGGTGTAATTGAAGTATATCGAGGCTTTCATTGCGAAATCTTTCCCCCAATAATATCGATAGAGGCAATTAACCCATCAACCAGGCGAATAGCGCGATCCGCGTGTGAGGCAACTACCGGGTCATGCGTCGCAATGATGAAGGTTTTCCCTGTCTGTTCGCGCAGGTAAGCAATCAAATTCAGCACGTTCTCGCCATTTTTGGCATCCAGGTTGCCGGTCGGCTCATCGGCGATTACGAAAGCAGGATCTGTCGCCAGCGAGCGCGCAATAGCAACGCGCTGCTGCTCGCCACCTGAGAGCTGGTTTGGACGATGCCTAAGACGATGCGAAAGGCCAACCAGGTCCAGCAGTTCTCTCGCGCGCACGGACGGGGCGCCCTTATGCTTGCCCACGTAGAGAGGAACCTCGACATTTTCTTGTGCCGTCAACGTGGGTATCAAATTAAAGGCCTGGAAGACCATGCCAATTTTGTTGTTGCGCACCACAGCCAGTTTTCCCTCGCTCATGCGCGTGATATCGACGCCATCGATCAATACCTGTCCGCTCGTGGGGTTATCAAGCCCGGCGATGATGCCCAGCAGCGTACTTTTACCCGAACCCGATGGCCCAACAATGGAGACAAACTCCCCACTCATAATCTGGAAACTGATACCCTTCAGAATATCGATCTTCTCACGCCCCAATGGCAGGCTCTTGGTAATATCGCGCACGTCCATGACAACTTTATCGCTCAAATACTTTTCGGGCGTACTTCCCTGCGCATCCTTTAAGGTCGTTGCTTCATCCATGGATCTGGTTGCTCCTTCTCGTTCTTTCGTAATATCACATGAAAACTGTCATGAAATTTGTTTTGCTGTTAATTAGCGACGCTTCACTCCCATATAAAAGGTACGTGAGGGAAGCACAATTCTCCAAAATCATTTCTTTTATTGCTACCACAGAAAACTCCGAAAAATTCTTTCGTAGGTAGTTACGCTATCATCCAGCAAAAGTTCTACAATTCCATGAGCGCTATAAAAGTACTGAATGTCGTCCGTAAGCTCCTATC
>DMFQ01000485.1:4530-7649 GCA_003450555.1 Ktedonobacter sp. | reverse complement strand
ACGAAGCGTTATATTCCCTGGGGGTAGTTATAACATATTGCTATTTTAATGTCAAGATGTAATTGATACAACCATGTTGTTATCTTAATGTAGGGCAATTTGTAAAAAGGTGGGATATGCAACGTGAAATAACTATGCTATACTGCACAGAAATCAATAGACGATAGGGCACTGTATGCCCTACATAATAAGATACTTGCAATTGTCTTTTTAAGACAAACTCTATCTTGATAGAACCAAGTGAGGGGATACATATCTATGCGTCGAGGAACACTTCTACTCCTCTTATGTATCGTTTTGTTGGCCGTGGGAGCTGCCTTTGTAGACTTCTGGCCGCACTCCGATACTGGTAACACCTGGCATGGGATCAATAATCCATATTCCGTCAGGTTGGGACTTGACCTGCAAGGCGGCGTAAGCGTCTTGCTGGTACCCGATCCCGCGAAGCATTACACCAAAGCAGATGTCGACAACGCGATAGACTCCACCGTTCAGCAAATCACCAAGCGCGTCAACGGTGGTCTTGGCGTCAATGAGCCAAATATTCGCACGCTGACTGATAGTAAGGGCAACCAGAGTATTGCCCTTGAACTTCCTGGCTTAAATAGTGGTAACCAGGATCAGCAAATCAGGTCTATCCTGAGACCTGGAAACCTGGAGTTCTGGGATACCGGTCAGACGCCCCTGGCACAGAATGCAACACTAGATCCGACACAATTTACCCAGAACAATCCGGGTAACCAACCACAATTTACTGGTAAAGACCTTGATCCAAATCAAATTAGCGTCGGCTCCGACCAGCAAACAGGTGCGGTCGTCATCAATTTCGAGATGAAAGGTGATGCTATCGGCAAATTTGGCGATTTTACCGGCAAGCATATTGGCGACCAGTTAACCATCACCCTGGATCGTAAGGTCATTTCTTCGGCAACGATCAATAGCCAGATCAATGGACCTGGTATTATCACAGGCCAGTTCACGCAATCGCAGGCACAGGCTATTGTGACCGTCTTGCAATATGGCGCGCTGCCACTCTCGCTCCAAATTGCCAGTGAAGAAACTGTCGGGGCAACCCTTGGCTACGACTCGATTATCAAGAGCGTCATCGCCGGAGCCATCGGGCTGAGCATTGTCGTACTCTTTATGATATTGTACTATCGCCTGCCGGGTTTGCTGGCCGACCTCGCGCTTGTACTCTACGCCATTTTCACGCTGGCCGTCTTCAAAATCTTCGGCTTCACGTTGACACTGGCCGGTATCGCCGGTTTCATTCTTTCCATTGGTATGGCGGTCGACGCTAACGTGCTGATTTTTGAACGCGTCAAGGAAGAGTTACGAGCAGGCAGAATGCTTTCCTCGGCCATCGATATAGGCTGGAAACGTGCCTGGCCCTCTATCCGCGACTCAAACATCTCAACACTGATCACCTGCGCTGTGCTTTTCTACTTCGGTAGTAACTTTGGCGCAAGCATTATTGTTGGCTTTGCGACAAACCTGTTTCTGGGCGTCTTAGTAAGTATGTTTACAGCCATTGTTGTCACTCGCACTTTCCTGAACGTGCTTGTGCCAACTGGCGTTGTCAATCATCCCGCACTGTTTGGACTACCCGCTGGCTCCATTGCCTCGGCATCCCTGGCGCGGCGGAACAGCACAGTTTAGAGGAGGATGCCGTGTTCAATCTTGTAGGAAGACGTTACCTGTTTCTGATTATATCGTTGATCGTCATTATACCTGGCACGATTTCGCTGCTTGTGAAGGGCCTCAACGTCGGCATCGACTTTAAGAGCGGTTCCACAGTAGAGCTTCGTCCCAGCACCAATATCACAACTAAGCAGATGACAACCTTTCTTCAGCCATTACATCTGGAGAATTTGCAGATTCTCACTGGTACGAACGCAAGTTTAAAAGGCCCAGCTGTTGTCTGGCTACGTTTTAACACCCAGATCGATCAAAATGTGACCACGTATCTTATCGATACCCTGCATAAACAGTACGGCTCTCAGCTTACCGTGCTGGTCGATGACCTGACGATAAATAACACAAAGATCAGCGTTCTCAACATCACGAATTTCCAGGCTGGTGCTATCCCGACACCGGCTGATATCCAAAAGGTCCTGAACAAAATTCCCAACACCACTGATCTTTCGAAAACTTCGGCCACTCCAACGGCCGTACCAACTACCGCTGTGAAACAGGCTACAGCCACGACTACAGCCAAAGGGACAAGCACCCCCGCTGCTACCGCGACAACGCAGCCCAAAGCAACAGCTACAGCCGGCAAAGGAACGCCAACAGTGGTCGCTACCGCGAAACCAACGCCCAGTGTTCCCACCATTCCGGTACACGTGGTAGAGGCACGGGCTGGCAACACTACAGAGACTGTATCTCTCTTGACCAGCACCGAGGTAAACAGTGACAAAATTCCTATCATTAAATCGGCTATCTTCCAAGGGAATGGCAGCTACACATACGTAACCTCAAACGCATCGGTCTCACCCTCGGTTGCGAGTGAGACAACGCTCAGAGCGTTCCTGGCTGTTCTGGCCGCATCGGTCTGTATCCTCCTCTACGTCTGGTTTTCGTTCCGCAAGGTGGCGAAACCCTGGCGTTACGGAGCATGTGCTATCATTGCCCTCCTCCACGATGTACTGGTGGTGCTCGGCATCTTTTCTATCCTGGGATGGCTGCTGGATGTCCAGGTAGATACGCTGTTTATCACCGCCATACTGACGGTGGTCGGCTTCTCAGTCCACGATACCATCGTGGTATTTGACCGCATCAGAGAAAACATGCAGCGCCGCACCTCGGAGACATTCGACCAGGTCGTCAATGCCAGCCTCGTGCAAACTATGGCGCGTTCGCTGAACACATCACTGACCGTAATCTTTACATTGACCGCGCTTACGCTCTTTGGTGGTTTAAGCATACGCACCTTCACACTGGCCCTGCTGGTCGGTATCATCAGTGGTACCTACTCATCCATCTTTAACGCCAGTATGCTGCTGGTCATCTGGGAAAAGGGCGAATTGGGCTTCAATCGCCTCCGCCGTGGTCGCACACCCGATGGTCGCGACGCCCGCGAACTCGTAGCATCTCGTAGATAGTTTTCCATAAAAAAA
>DMFQ01000485.1:3383-4407 GCA_003450555.1 Ktedonobacter sp. | reverse complement strand
GCTCGCAGTTCCCTTTTTTTATGATCGGATAGACGATATACTACATAGATGTAACGAAAAAGCCGCATAGCATCAAATTGAGGACAGCACCATGTTGACAGCACTCGATCACATTATCATTGGCGTGAATGATATAGCACAGGCAACAACAGTTTTCAGTCAGAAACTCGGACTGGCCATCAGCGGCGGCGGTATCCACCCCACTGGCGGTACCGCCAACCGTATCATCATCATTGGCGATACGTACCTCGAATTGATCACCATACGCGCGCCCGAGGAGGCGCAGCAGAGTATGCGCGAGAGGTTAGCCAAAGGAGATGGCTACCTCAATTTTGTGCTCTCCTCCAACGATATCAAGGCCGATACTGCGGCAATGGCGCAGCGTGGCGTCTCTGTTATTGGACCAAAGCCGGGACAACTCAAATCGCCAGATGGGCACTCACGCGGCTGGTCGCGTACCGATGTCGAGCGCCCTGACTTGACCCAGCACTACCCATTTCTTATCCAGCATGACAGCACAGGCGCAGAGCGCCGTTTTCGCCTTGCCGGCTGGACAGAGCCTCCACAGCATCCCCTTGGCGCTATAGAAGTACTGAGCACAACGATAGCAGTAGCAGACCTGTCGGAGGCAGCCCAGCACTTTGAACGCATCTATGGTCTATCCCCATCTACCCCCTTTACCGGCGATGCAGATGATTGGGAAGCAATGCTCGTTGCCTTTCCAATCGACGAGAGTGGACAGAGTTTTGAGCTGGCGGAACCTCTGCCGCTTTCGACTTCCGATACCGACATAGAAACCAGGTTGCTCCCCGAACCGGGAGCACTCTCCCACCATCTACAAATCTTTGGCGAGAGCCTCTGCCGCATGACGCTCGCGGTGGAAAGTTTGGCAACGTCGCGCCGCTTCCTGGATGAGCATGAAGTGACGTACATGTACCAAGAACAGCCGCACCGGGCGTTGTGGATTCATCCTGATCAAGCCTGTGGGGCAGCTATTGTCTTGCACGAGGCTACTGCTTAGAGA
>DMFQ01000485.1:0-3267 GCA_003450555.1 Ktedonobacter sp. | reverse complement strand
TTGAAAACTTTTTCAAACAGATCAGCCTTTTCATCGGCCTTCTCAAGCTCGGCATCAAGATCGGATAGCGGGCGAATCTTCAGGCCAATCGTCCAGATAGCGTCGTCACATAGCTCAGGTTCAACAGCGAGATGCAAAACACGCCCATCGTGGCTGTAATCCAGCGCATCAGCAACGCGCAATAAAGCGGCAAGAGCAGAAACGCGCTTGCGAGCAGCACGCTTCAATACCGCATATTCCTCGTGGGAGGTGCTGGGCAAGGCGCGGCGATGGTAGCGCGCAATGCAGGCTATTTCATGCCGTTCTTCATCCGTGAAATCGGGTAGGTCAGTCTTTTTGATCAGGCGAAAGGAGTGTTTATGGTGGCGGCGTGACTCGATGACCATCCCGACGTTATGTAAAAAGGCCGCGCGTTCCAGCAAACGCAAACTCTTATCATCCAGTCGATGCAGTGGTCGCGTCGCCTCGAAAAGCTCTACTGAAAGGCGCTCAACCTGGCGGGCATGCGGCCAGTCTTCTACATACAGACCACCGCTCAACCTGAGTTCGTCAGGAGTAGGTTGGGGACGTTGCCACCAGTCCAAATCCTCTGCTGAATAAGTCTTCATCTGCATCCTGCCTTTGCTTTGCAAGGTTTGTAGGGGGATTCCTAATAAATAAATATACGTTACTATGTATCTAAAATATCGAGGATCTCACGGCGGAAATCGCGCGCTTGCAGTTGATACCAATGGTGACGAAAGGTGCTGTATTGCTCCTCGCGGCATTGCTGCTGCCTGAGCAACATCCTCTCCAGTCCAAAACGCTCCTCGGCAGAGGGAGCAACCTCCGGCTCCAACAGATCCGCCACTAATTCCGCTGGCAGTGTAAACCCCTTTTTACGTTGATACTTCTTCGTACCCACCAGTGCTTCCTCATATATCCTTCCACTGTCCTGTCCGCCCAGGCAGAGCCGCAATAATGCTATCATGACATCGCTGTCATGCAACTCGCCAAGCTCGTCCTGCAAGCGACTCAACTCCTTAACGACGCCCTTGCTGGCTGCAGGTAGCTCTTCTTCGAATACCTCCAGTGTATAGCGGAGTCGCTTGGCCGCGATACGCAGATCATGCAACTCTCGTATGTGATAAGGACTGTCGACATACTTACTCCAGCTATATAGCTCCTCGAGGCGTGTTCTGGCGATGATCCGTGCATTCTCACCTGTAGAAGCCTGGCTATCTAGCCCGCGTATCGGTTTAGCTTTTGCCATTATGCGTAGCTCCTTTCTGAATGCATGACTCGATCCAGCGCCGTAAAGCTGCCTCGTCAAGCTTCGCGAAATAGGTTTCCAACTCCTGCTGCCTCTCTTGACGGTAGCTGCTCAGCCGATCGATCAGCCATTGTACACCGGCCTGCTCCTCAGCCGCTACTTGCTCATGCTGCTCGCGCAAACCCAGCAACATGACGTCTGTATCTCGCGCGGTCCCCAGAAGATCGGCCATCTCTTTGACATGACGATAGGCATTCTTAAACGGCTTCGGTTTACAGATCGGCTCAAAGGCATCAAGTGTAGCGCGCAGGCGTCGCGAGGAGACACGCATCTTATGGATCGCCTCGACATCTTCATGCTTGAGTACCTCATCCCGCCAATCCAGCAGCTTCTCCACGCGCTCTTTCAACATGCGCTGACCGGCATGCGCGAATGTTTCCTCGCCCGCCTCATTCGTCATTGGCCCATCGCCAGCATCTGCGCCACCTGGCTGCCCGGCCTTCGAGGCTTCCTCACTTACCCGCTCTAACCAGTTCTCACCGTAACGCGCGTAGGCTAGCAATGTGCCCTCCCGTATTCCATGAGGGCTGACGGCAATCTCGTCAAGTTGCAGGCGAGACATCATTTCCCGCATAATCAACGCTCCCGCGGGTAATATACGTGCGCGAGCTAGTGGCTGCTTATAACGCCGGGAAATCTCTTCCGCGTTAAGAGCAGTCAATAGTCCCTCACAGCGAATCAAATCCTCGTACGTCATGCGCCTGTTGGACTGATCCTGTTGAAATGCCTGTTGCGCAAGCAGTAACAATGAATTAGCACTGCCCCCGGTTACAATGAGCTTCGCGGGCTGAAATTTTATTGGCATTCCCTGAAAATAGGTCTGTAAGAAGGCATGAGCAACGCTCAACTCATCAGGCTTCGGTGGATCTGAAGGGAGGTAACGATCATGCAGCCAGCCAGAGCCTATTTGAATGGAGGTACGCCAGATAATATGCCTATTTTTCGCTGTAACAAGCTCGGTACTACCTCCGCCAAGGTCCATCACACCGGAAACTGCAGGTGCATTTGGTTGCCGCTGTTCCTCGTATGTTGCGCCATAGAAGGTCAGTGTCGCCTCGGTATCGCCAGTAATGAGGTGAATCGTGAGACCCGTCTCTTTCTCTGCCTCCTCCAGGAATTCGCTGCTATTCGTAGCCTGGCGAATCGCCTCCGTTGCCACCACCAGTATCTGAGCGGCCCCATGTTGCTCCGCCAACGATTTGTAATGGCTCAACGTGTCTATCGCTGCCTTCCGCTTCTGCTGAGAAATCTCACCCGTTGCGGTGACGCTTTCACCAATCCGCACCAACTCAACCCTGTCCTCGACAATATCCAGGTCATTCGGTGTACAATGCGCCACGACAAGATGAATAGTATTGCTACCAATATCAATAGCGGCATGAATGGGTGCGTTTCGCTTTTGCATGCAACATCACCTCAAAACAAAATAGCGCTGTATCTTCTCCAAACTCATCCCATGAGCATACAGCAAGGGTTATAGTTCCCTAGAAATCGTGTGTAGCCAGGAAGTTGTAGGTATTATATCATCTCTATCACGTAATACCGCTCAGAATCGTTGAGATTCAGGACTTTGCGAAACCACTCTCATCTTCCATAGGTATTTTTCCATAGCAGTAAATAGTAGTAAGAGGATGTAGGCCGCAGCGTGGCCCAAAAGTGGTTGACACACTATGCTACTATGATGGTGATGCACCCATAGCTCAGTGGATTAGAGCGTCGGTCTTCGGAACCGCAGGTCGGGGGTTCGAATCCCTCTGGGTGCGCCTCGTAAACCTAGGTATATCCTAGGTTCTTTCTTTTTTGTAAGTGGCGAATTACCGACTTGACATCTACCACATTTCACACAGGTTTTTATGAGCCTTTTTTACCTGTGAGTGACATCTAGTGGTCAGCATATCCAAAGTTGAGAGGAACAATATAATTACCCTACAGTCAACCAACGAGGTACAAAATTA
>DMFQ01000135.1 GCA_003450555.1 Ktedonobacter sp. | reverse complement strand
GTCATTTCCTGGAGGTTTACAAGACTGGATCCACGGTCCATTATAGATAGCCATTAATGCTTCTGTAAGGCTTTCTTTCGTAAATATTTTCATCCCTTACTCCGTTTCAAATTACTACAACAAGGGCAATAGCAGAAGAAAGACGTGTTTAGATTAGGTCACGTAGAACCAAAAGTCAAGTATGCTATTTGAACATTGTGTCTAACATACTTTATCTGTTAATCTATCAGTAAGAGTTTTTTTCGCTAGGAATAATAAAAGTACTAGCCTAGAATCTTATTTGTTAACGTTAACTACAAAGACATTTCCTTATAAGGGAGGCTAAAGTGGTACTGCAACGGTCGCAATAAAAACCGGATGAGATATTCACAGATACAGATGGGAAAGAATTTGCTTTAGAGGTGAAATCAAAAGAAATTAGACATTAACCCAATGCGAACTTGTGAATGTGAACCCTCCCACATAAACTGTATGACTGCAAAGGAATGGATAAAATGTCAGCTTGGGGTGTGGCAGTTCTATTATGAAGGACGTGACATTCGAGATAAGACGAAGCATCCAGCTACATTCCCTATTTCCCTGGCACGCCGATGTATCGAGCTATTTTCGCATCAAGGAGAACNNCTCTTGTTGCTGCACGCGACGGGAGCAGAAATGCTGTTGGTTTTGATATTCATCCTGATTATGTAACATTAACACAAGAGCGATTAAGACAGGATAGCTTATTTACTGAAGCACGACAAATTCCTGTACTCGACGATGCTAGACATATTGCACAATATCTTGATGAAGGGAGTATTGCCTGTATCGTTACTTGCCCCCCTTACGCAAACCTTCTTAATAGAGCACGACATAATAAAAGCCGACGTGGGGTTGAACGAAAGAATGAACAGTATAAGAAAGTGGAACAGTATAGCCAACGACCAGAAGATTTAGGACCACTTGATCTGGATGCATTTTCAAAGGCAATAGCATGAAATATTTGCAGATTTGCTCCCTCTGATGAAGAAAAAAGGGCATTGTGTAATCAATTGTTCCTGATATGTGGTGGGAAAATAAACGAGTAACTATCCATATATCGGTTATCGAGGCTTTACGTTCTGTAGGTTATGAGTTACGTAATACCATTATTTGGGACCGCACCAACATAGTAAGCAATATAGGTATCTTTGGTTGGCCTAACAACTACATCACAATGGGGTACCACATTTGAATATCTACTAGACTTTTGGCGCCCAGAGAAATCATTAATCACAATGAGATCTTTGGGAAAAGACGAGTAGCTGGCAATAGCGAGGTTATTATCGATGGCAGACATAGGACTTGATTTCTGGCTCACACAGTGGAACTGGGAGCCATCGATACTTATCGGTACTGTACTCATCGTAGGACTGTACCTGTACGCAGTTGGGCCTTTGCGCAAGAAGCATCACCCAGGCGAACGTATTAATAGTGGCCAGGTATTCTCCTTTCTGCTGGGAATGTTCATCATGTTCCTGGCGCTGGTTTCGCCATTGGATGAACTGGGTGATAGCTATCTTTTCAGCGCGCACATGGTGCAGCACCTCTGTCTCACCATTGTCGGGCCACCGCTGCTGTTGATCGGGACGCCGGGCTGGTTGGTGGATCCGCTCCTGCGCAAGCCGGTAATATTTTCTATAGCTCGAGCCTTGACATTTCCAGCTGTTGCGTTCTTCCTCTTCAATTTCGATTTCTGGCTCTGGCACGCGCCGTCGCTGTATAACGCCACGCTGGAGAACCAGAACATACACATTCTGGAACATGTGACTTTCATTGTCTTTGGAGTGCTGAATTGGTGGCCGATCTTTAGCCCTTCCGCGCTCTTGCCGCGCCTTTCAATAGGAGGGCAGGTGCTCTACCTTTTCTTGAGCGGGATGCCGACTGTGGCGCTTGGTGCGGGATTAACCTTTTTCCCGCCTCTGTATGCCCCATACCTGGCTGCGCCGCGTATCTGGGGACTCTCGCCGGCCAGCGATCAGCAGCTGGGTGGACTCATCATGTGGGTGCCGGGAAATATTGCCTATATTTTCGTCGTCAGTATTCTTTTTATACGCTGGATGCAGGGGCAGGACGCAAAACAAAGAGAGCAGGAGGCATTACAGGATGGCGTGGAGAACGAGGTCATTCTTCAATGACCTGTTGTACTTATTCTGAAGGCTGTTGCTACTATTCAGGCCATTGTAAGGTCTTATAAAGGATCTGCAAGCCGGCTGTCAGGAAGTACAACTATAGTAGGTGCATATAATGGCAGGAGTGTTGCAAACGCAACCCAACGGGACAGCCACTCTTTCCGTTCCACTGTTAATCATATTTTAGGAGATGAGAAGTGAGGATGCCAATATTTCGCAGGATGAAACACTGGGGGACAATAATCCCAGTCGTGCTTTTATCCTCGCTCCTTTTTACGGCTTGTGGTGGCAATTCCCCCACCATATTGAACCCGACAGGGCCTGTTTCCGTGCAGGAAGCGAATTTGTTCTGGTTCATACTGTACGTAGCCACATTTATTTTTGTGCTCGTCGAGGCGGTATTGATCTGGTCAATTTTCCGCTACCGCGAACGTCCAAATTCGCCTGCGCCAAGGCAGATTCATGGCAATAACACGATTGAAATTATCTGGACAGTTGTGCCCTCGATATTTCTGTTCGCCGTGCTGGCAGGCACCATCTATACGATGTTCAACATACAAAATATTTCGAGCACAAACGGGAGTTTTTCTCAGATCAGAGTGTCCGCGGTCGGGCACCAGTGGTGGTGGGAATTCGACTATCCCAACCAGCATGTGATCAACGCTGACACCCTTTACCTGCCGCAAGGGGCAGTAGTCACGATGGATCTCAAATCGAACAACGTGATCCATAGCTTCTGGATTCCGAGCATCACAGGCAAGACAGATGTTATTCCTGGGCATGACAACCAGAAGATATTCAGGGCGGATCAAGTCGGGGAATATCGCGGTGAATGCGCTGAATACTGCGGCACGCAGCATGCACACATGAATTTTAACGTGATCGTTTTAGATACGAATGCTTTCAATGCCTGGGTGAGTAACGAGCAACAGTCCGCGCAAAATCCAACTGCTTCGCTTGCCCAGCAAGGCCAGAAGCTTTTCAAGGGGAGTGGTGGCTGTACTGGTTGCCATGGGATCGTAGGAGTCAACCTGGATAGTTTTCAGGCTGCCAAAACGAGCAGTGGTCTTGAAGCCTCTGCGCTTGTTGGTCCGAATCTCACGCACTTCGCCGAGCGCAGGCTGATCGCAGGTGGAATATTGATTGCCAGCGACGGACACAACTGGGCGAATGATCCAGCGTGCCAGCTGGTCAATGGTCAACTGGCGAACAAGGACAATTGTGGCCTGTACCAGTGGTTGCACGATCCGCAAGCTGTGAAGCCAGGCAACGATATGATTATCAGCAGTCTATCGGACACTCAGATATATGCACTGATTGCTTACCTGCAAAGTCTAAAGTAGCCTATTGACCCTGTAGTTTTATACAGCTGGATATTTGGAGGAATGCCCATGGCAACCCGCACCATCGTCGAGGCACCGGTTATAGAACGCCGCAAGCGTCTTGACGAAACCTATATTGGCGAATGGTTGATGACGACCGATCATAAGAAGATCGGCATCATGTACATGCTTACCGGCTTTTTCTTCTTCCTGGCGGGAGGAGTCGAGGCTTTACTTATCCGGTGCGCAATTGGCAGTACCGAATGGGCACGTGCTCAGCCCGGAGGTCTACAACCAGATCTTCACCATGCATGGTACGACGATGATTTTCCTCTTCGTTATGCCTACGCTGACAGGCTTCGGTAACTATATCGTACCCCTGATGATCGGGGCGCGTGATATGGCTTTCCCGCGTCTGAACGCCTTTGGATATTGGATTGTGCTCTTTGCAGGCCTCTTCCTGAATTCAAGCTTCCTTTTTGGCGCGGCGCCAAATGGCGGCTGGTTCAACTATGCACCTTTAAGCGAGCTGACCACGGGATGTGGCAATGCTGTCATGTGCACACCGGGCATAAACGAGGATTTCTGGATCCTGGGTATTCTGCTGCTCGGTATCTCCTCGATCGCGGGTTCGCTCAATTTTGTGGTTACCATCCTCAAGATGCGCGCGCCAGGTATGACCATTAACCGCATGCCATTGTTTACCTGGATGACCCTTGTTACAGCCTTCTTGCTGCTTTTCGCGCTGCCCAGCCTTACGGCTGCAAGCGTCCTGATATTGCTAGATCGTCACCTGGGAACGCATTTCTATCAGTATGCTGGCGGTGGAGATCCATTGCTCTGGCAGCACCTCTTCTGGTCGTTTGGCCATCCAGAGGTGTACATTTTGATCCTGCCTGCCTTTGGCATGATTTCTGAAGTATTGCCTGTCTTCTCGCGCAAACCTATCTTCGGCTATACCTTTATCGCCTGGTCCGGTGTGGCTATCGGTTTCTTGAGCTTCACTGTGTGGGCGCACCATATGTTTGCCGTAGGTCTTCCTCCGATTGCACAGGCCTTTTTCGCTACCAGCACCACGCTGATCGCTATTCCGACCGCAGTGAAAATCTTCAACTGGATCGCGACCATCTTCGGAGGCAAAGTAAGTTTCAAGGTTCCAATGCTCTT
>DMFQ01000271.1:366-7069 GCA_003450555.1 Ktedonobacter sp. | reverse complement strand
TGGAGTATCTCTAGTAACGCGACATGGCTGCATCTCTCTCCACTATCAGGAACAATTCACCCTGGTAAAACCAGCTCTTTTACAATCACCAGCGACACGTCAGGACTATCGCATGATGTTACAGTGCAAGCGTATCTTCAGGTTATTGGCATAGGTGGTACTAACTCAGTCTATCTCGGTAACTATGCAGTTCCTGTCTGGATTGAACAACGTAACAATCCAGGGCACGTTGAAAGATTTCACGCTAAATCAGGGCCTCTTACAACCAGCGACACAGAAAATTACGCTCACAAACAACAGTGGAGAGACTATCTCCTGGCTAGCAAGCTTCAGCGAGAACACCTGGCTCGTAGTAACTCCGAACCAGGACAACGCTCTCCAAAATGGGAAGTCCGATGTTCTGACAATAACTGCCAATACACAAAATCTTACGCCTGATACCTATGTAGCGAACCTGCAAGTGCTGGGAAGTTTATCAAGACATCCCGGACTGGAATTGTTAAAATCATATGCCATTACCTTACATGCATCTCCCTCACTATCCACACCCACCACTTCAACCCCCATCTCGCCGGTGACTCCTACGCCAACGCCAGGATTTCAATTTAGAACCTTCAGCGCGCAAGCAGCGCACTCCACCGATGGACCCGCCGCGCTGCGTTCTGGACATGCTATGGTGTGGAATGGACACACAAATCTCTTCGTCTTTGGAGGCATTGATAGCCATGGCAACGTATTAAACGACCTCTGGGAGTACAATACTGGAACGGATATTTGGACTGAGCTAAGTCCTCCTACTGCGCTCTCAACATCTGCGAATTGTGGGATGGTACCCGCTCCACGCATGAATGCTGCGGTCGTCTGGGATAGTGTAGATCAGAAACTATTACTCCTATGGAGGTCTGGGAGCAAGTAATACCTACCTGGGAGACCTGTGGTCATTTGATCCTTCCAAACCTGGGTGGACATTACTACAATGCTCCGGCAATAGTCCAGGTTTTCGGTCCTCAAATGCCGTGTGGGACGGACAGCATATGTTGCTCCTTGGCGGGAAGAACGCTGATGGCCTATTGAAGGCTTTCTGGTCGTACACTCCCGGAATAGGATGGCAGCAACTGGCCGACGCGGCTATGGGGCCGCGCGCTTTCCAAACAATGGTATGGGATACTACTGCAAGCCGTCTGTATGTCTTTGGTGGACTTGATGTCAATGGACTGCAACAAGATGATTTCTGGATGTATACCTCCGGTAGTAACTGGGTTCGCGTAACCCCATCGAGTAGTGGCGTTGGAACGGGCAGGCCAGCAGGAAGACAGGAAGCGTTCGGAGCCTGGGATAGTAAGGATAATCTGATGCTCCTTATGGGTGGGTGGGAAGCCGGTCAGGGTGTACCCTACTATGGCGTATGGGCCTACGATCCAAATCAGAACGCTTGGGGATTGGTGACGCCCGACTATCCTGGTAATAGTTCGAACCCTGGTCCTCATATCATACCTGGACGTACAGCTTCCGCTATAGTCTGGGATGCCGCTCACCAGCGTGCGTACATCTATGCCGGTAATAGTAGCTACCAATCACGTAACAACCTGAATGATCTATGGATACTATATTAGCAAAGGAGTAGTGCAGTTGTCAGCAGCAGAGAACAGAGCGCTGATCCAACGCGTTTATACGGAGGGTTTCAACCAGGGGCTTCTGTCTGTAGTAGACGAGATGTTCGCGTCCCATTTTCTTGATCGCTCTACACCCGACCAGCCGCCTGGTATTGAGGGGGTCAAAGCATATATCAGGTCTGTTCGCGCAGGTTTTCCCGATATTGCTGTTACTATCGAAGATCTGATCGCTACAGAAGAGCGGGTAGTGGTACGCACTACCTGGTGCGGTACCCATCTTGCTACATATGAGAACCTTGCCCCGACTGGCAAGCGGGTGATGAGGACGATGATCCAGATTTTCCGTGTTGAAGATGGCAAGTTGTGTGAGGAATGGTCTGAAGGCGGAGACCTGGGACAGCAGATTTTAGCGTAAGCGAGAGATGGGCNNGCCCATCTCTCGCTTACGCTAAATGTTATTCCTCTTCCGCCGTGCTAACATCATCAGACACAACTTCTTCCGCCTCCACAGTATCTTGCGCCATACCTTCTTCCCCTTCACTCCCTTCATCTTCCATCCCTTCATCGCTCTCATCCGGCACATCTATCTTCTTGCCATTCGTTGTCGCCACGGCTACAACAGTATCGCCATCGCCAAGATTCATCATGCGGCGTCCCTGGGTAGCGCGCCCCCCTCTGATGATAGTATCAACATCCATACGAATGACCACACCACCAGCGGAGATGATCATCAGGTCATTATCCCGCTCGTAGATAACGCGCGCAGTAGCAACTTGTCCAGTCTTCTCCGTCACCTTCAAGGTGATAACGCCATTCCCGCCGCGACTCTGAGTAGGGTAATCGTCAATGGGAGTACACTTCCCATAACCTTTCTCTGTGACCACTAGCAGTTCGCTATCCTTCGGCGTAAGATTGAGCGAAACAACTTTATCAGTCTTTCCAGCAAGACGAATACCGCGCACGCCGCCACTTGTGCGCGAGGCGGATCGCAATTCCGTCACTGCAAAGCGTATGGCCTTGCCCTGGGATGTAATCATGAGTACATCGTCGTCGGCATGTGCCAGCTTCGCGCCAATCAGTTCGTCGTCCTCTTCCAGATCCATCGCAATCAAGCCGGAGCGGCGCACGACCTCAAATTCATCCATAGCCGTCTTCTTGACTTCGCCCTTTTTGGTAGCAACGATCATAAAGTCGCGACTGAAACCCTTAGGAACATAGACAATGGCGGTTACACGCTCGCGCTGTTCTATCGCAATCAAGTTGATGAGGTGTTCGCCCTTGGCTGTACGGCTTGTATCAGGCAGCTCGTACACTTTGAGTTGGTAGACGCGGCCTCGATCAGTAAAAAAGAGCAGGCTATCGTGACTATGCGCAACTAGCAACTGACGCACTGCATCATCTTCGCGCGTCGCCATACCTGTTATACCTCTACCCCCCCTGCGCTGCGCGCGATAGGTGTTGGAGGGAAGTCGCTTGATATAGCCTTTTTCAGTCAGTGTCACCACAACTTCTTCGTTAGGAATGAGGTCTTCGTCTCTAAATTCACCGGCTTCAGCTTCCCCAAGGTCGGTTCGGCGCGCATCGCCATATTTCTCTTTTAATTCCCGCAGGTCTTCCTTGATGATAGCGCGAATTTCCTGAATATCGCCCAGTAATTTGTGATAGTAGTCGATATTCTTCATGACATCTTTTAGCTCTTCCTCAACCTTATTGCGTTCCAGGGCTGCCAGGCGAGCCAGGCGCATATCCAGGATAGCTTTGCCCTGCTCATCCGAGAAATTGAACTGCCGTTGCAGGTTGATCAGCGCATCCTCTGCCGCCTGAGATTGACGAATGGTGTTAATCACAGCATCCAGATTATCGAGAGCAATTTTCAAGCCCTCCAGGATATGTCTGCGTGCCTCCGCTTTGGCAAGTTCATAACGGGTGCGGCGCGTGATAACAATTTCACGATGACCGATATGGTGTTGTAGAAAAGCTTTCAGTGTCAGAGTGCGCGGTTGTTGTTCGACCAGCGCCAGCATATTGGCGTTAAAGGCGCTCTGCATAGCAGTATACTTGAACAAGGAGTTAAGAACGCTATCTGGATTGGCATCACGCTTAAGCTCAATGAGCATCCGCATACCGTTGCGATCGGATTCGTCACGAACTTCAGAGATACCCTCGATTTTCTTATCGCGGGCCAGCTCTGCGATCTTTTTTACCAGGTCGGCCTTATTGATCTGGTAGGGCAATTCCGTGACGATGATACCCACACGCCCTCGTTCAGCTTCTTCAAAATGGCTACGAGCACGAACAACAATGCGTCCTCGTCCATTGGCGTACATGTTGCGGATACCTTCTCGACCTTGAATAATCCCACCTGTTGGAAAATCGGGGCCGCGCACAATACGGGAGAGTTCTTCAGTAGTAGCGTCGGGTTGATCAAGCAGGTAGATAATTCCATCACAGATCTCATGGAGATTATGGGGTGGAATATTTGTTGCCATACCCACGGCGATACCGGTGGAACCATTGAGGAGCAGATTGGGCAAACGGGCAGGCAAAACTGTAGGCTCTTTGGTCTGATTATCATAATTGGGGGCAAAATCAATCGTATCTTTGTCGATGTCGCGCAACAGTTCGTCAGCAATCGCCGCCATCTTTGCCTCGGTGTAACGCATCGCGGCTGGCGGATCGTCATCCTGTGAACCAAAGTTACCCTGTCCTAATACCAGTGGATAGCGCATTGACCAGGGTTGGGCCATACGGACAAGCGAATCGTAGACAGCCACGTCACCGTGCGGATGGTAGCTCTTTAAGACCTCACCAACGGTACCAGCACACTTACGAAATTGTTTCGTTGACTGCAAACCCATTTGATCCATTGCATATAATACGCGACGATGCACCGGTTTCAGACCATCTCGCACGTCCGGTAGTGCCCGGCTGACAATGACACTCATTGAGTAATCGAGATACGCGCCCGTCATTTGTTCTACAATACTGACCTGTTTTATATTGCCCAGTTCCATTATGAGTCCTCACCAAAAAATTAGACATAGCCAGAAGGCGATATCGGTTGAAGTGCATAGATTTGTGGAGGGTCTAAGAGTAATTATATTGAGCCTACCACCTTGTATTATAGCATATTTGCACGTTCGCAACAATAAGCCCTTTCTCGATCTAGAGCTGTTTTGCTTCAGAAATTTCGCTCATTAACGAGCAAATTGCTTCATAATGTTTCGCGAAGTTACAACATCAAAAAGGCAGCTTTCACAATGAATATGGAGCTTATCAATAAGAAATGCAACCATAGCACCTCTTGATCCGTAACAAAGAGTTGAGAGGGTTTGTTATTTCAAAAGGATGTGTTTTAACGCGTATCCGCGCGCTCGCCTACAAAAAGCGTTGTTGCCTCTAGGTTTTGGGGATTACCTGTGGTATTATTGAATACAAGTAGGGATTTCCAGGAGATTAAGCTATCTTTCAGAGCATCCAACTAAGACTACGGGGTGAGCGGCACTGCCCTTACCCATCCGAGTTGATTTTGATGCTGTAGGGGGACGAAACGTATGACATGGCAACTCACACCACTGCAGTGCTTCTTTATTGCCATCGTCGCATTTGGCGTGATTGGCTTTCAACGAGGGTGGCGTCGCGAGGTTATTTCGCTAGCTTTTACACTTACAGGCATCTTATTCCTGATCTTTGGCAGTGTGGGCCTGTCTGCATTTGTTTATTACAAACTCCCCCATGCCATCGCTACGCTTATGAGTGGCGCACAGAGTACCCAATCCACTCCAAACCTTACAGCAGATGATCCGAAGGTTGCTATTACAACCAGTATTGCCTTCCTGACTTTTATTGCTTTAGGCTACCTTGTCAGTTCAAAGGTCATGCCCAGGGCGACTCTGGCACCGGATCGACTATGGGGCATCATTCCCGGCATCGTTTCGGGTTATGCCATACTCACCTTTTTCACCAACGCCTTGAGCAAGGCTTCATTGTTCCAGTTGAATGTTAATACCCCAACTCAAAGCCTTATCGGCAGCTATTTACTGGTAGTCTTCATCATTATCGTCGTTGTAGTGATCCTGGCGCTCATCTCAGCAAGCGCCAAAAAAAGTGGGGGGGGGGGCGCTGCTAAAAAGTAGTGGTGGGAATGTTCCTCAAAAGCCATACAATGATCTCTGTTGTTGCTGTGATAGCTAAATCGAGGTGACACAATGAGCAGCAAAGCAAAAGGACAAGGCAAAAAAGCCAGTACGCCCGAGTTACCCTATGATGAGCGTTGGCGTTCGGGACGTTCTCGTTTTGGTGTGCAAAAGCTGCGTTTTGGCAGAGATAAGAGGTGGCATTTCTCGGGTCAGCAGCCCGATGAGGTAGTCACCAGGCTCGTGCGAGAACATTGGTTGTTTCTGGTGATATCCGCTTTGCCTCTATTTGGCGCGCTGATATTACTTATCTTGATTTTATATGCCTCCGTGAAGATAGCTAGTCCAATATGGCCTTTTCTTGAGATCATTGCAGGAGTCGCAATTGTAGGCGCTTTGGTGTGGTTTCTTTGGAAAGACTTCATCAAATGGTATTTGAATACCTACATTATCACCAATAAACGTATTGTTCATACTAGTGGCGTCTTGCAGCCTAATCGCGAGTCAATACCGCTTGAAAATGTGAAACAGGTAGGTATCGACCTGGATACGTTCTTGGGCTTCCTACTGCGCTTTGGAACGGTGCACGTTTATCTGGTCGGTGGCGACTTCATCATGGAGAAAATACCGGACCCGAGAAGTTTAAAAGAATCAATAGATGGTATTAGCGAAATCATTAAGGCAAAGAAGCCCAAAGATCAGAAGCCTCCCACGCCAGCTAACTCGGAGGTTGCCGCGGTCATCGAAGGATTGTCGAAGGCGACAGAACCACCTCTGTTGGAGGACGCGGATGAGAAATATACGCTGCGCAATCCAGATGGACGCCTTGGTCCAAGGCGCACCTTTGGTGGTATCCTGCGTATTCCCTGCGAAGTGCATTACAGTTCCGGCGAATATACGGTCAGATACATCCAGCGCTCTCGTTACGTCTTATATCGCAAGCTCCTCCTACCG
>DMFQ01000271.1:0-171 GCA_003450555.1 Ktedonobacter sp. | reverse complement strand
ACCTGTCAATATGGTGGTTTGTCATGGGCCTCATTGTGATAGCGCTGGTGCTCAGCGTTGGCTCAATTTACACGAATTACTCGGATGATGTATACATTCTGTCGAATAAGCGCATCATCGATATTCAGCGTCGCTTCATAGTTTTCTTTGAGGACCGGAGAGAGCTTCAGT
>DMFQ01000403.1 GCA_003450555.1 Ktedonobacter sp. | reverse complement strand
TCGTGTATCGCGCGGCTTGCAATAGACTATCTACTCCTAGCAACAATGCACTATACAACGCTCACTGAGTATAACACAAAACAAATCAAAAATCATCCTTTTTTGGCAATTCTATCAATCTGGCCAAAAATTGGTACTTAGTGGCCTATGATGAACGCGGGAATGGGATAGGAAGGATCATTATTTGGTGATACAGCGTCTTGCAACATGTCCCCCTTCTCTGCGTATACACTGTAGAATATAACGGAGTAATGGTAGGAGGAAAAAATATGATGAATAGAATGACATCTCTTGGATTTGATGAGCGCCTGGAACGAGTACTGGCCTATTCGCTCGGGTGGGTTTCGGGTTTAATCCTGTTCTTTCTGGAAAAGAATCGCAATGTGCGCTGGCACGCTGTGCAATCAATGGTCACTTTTGGCTCACTATCGATACTTGTGTTTGCCATCTCTCTCTTAAAAGGCTTCCTGGCCTGGATTCCTCTACTTGGGTGGTTGACGAGCGCTGGCCTTGGCTTACTCCTCTCCGTGCTCTGGTGGGTGACAATTATCCTATGGGTCTGGTTGATGGTCATGGCCTTTGTGAAGGAAGACTATCGTCTGCCCTTCGTTAGCGATTTTGTGCGCTACTGGGTGTAGCTGAAGTTATAACAAAGAATTGTGGAGACAGGTCCGCCCCTGGCTTATTCGTGGGTGGACCTGTTTGTATATAAAAGAGGCTCGCCTGCGGGTCGTGTTCTAATCTCTGTAAAGGATTCCTAAGGCCAGACCGAAGACAAGATGGCGGACAATATTCTGGATGAATGATGTGCGATTGGCGAGTTTGGGGAGTTCTCCGCTCTGGATCAAAGGGTGATATTTATCAGCAAGTGGAGTCAGCCACCAGGCGGAAACAATGAACAATTCGCCGAAAATCGCCCCTTTCAGCCAGTCTGGCCCAGGCAGAAAACGTTTGAAGACGGCGGCGTACAGTTCCGCTAAAGCAACTCCATTGAGCATATGCAGAATCCAGGCGAATAGCAGAAACCTTTTGAGTGTTGCAGCCCGTGCTCCCATCAAACCCTGGATGAAGCGTACATCGCTGAAACGGTTTCCGGTAATGGACATGTCCCCTTCCATGGCGATACTATATGCTGTCGTAGCGAGCAGGCCAACCACTGCCGCCCGTTCAGGACGCCAGCGCCGGGAAATGATTCTATTGATAACCTTCATTTCTTTTTCCTTATATATAGATGCTAAATACTTAATACAAGTCCTCTCTAGAGACGAAATGCGGTATGCTGTAGGGTATTATTTTGCTCTCAGCCGTACTTGTGCTCCTGCCTGCATTGCCATCGCAAGTAGCCCACCACAGAGCGTGGCGGAGAAGTTCACTACATCATTATTGAGCCAGGATACGCCGCGCAGTGGTTGAGTCCTTGTCCCGCAGCTGTGAACACGCTGCTCAGTCTCCTTCTGACAGTGGGGGCAGTAATACATGGCCTGTACGGTTGCCCCCAGAAAACTATCAAACATGCTCCCAGCTAATCCACTTACCAGCGCGATAAGTGGCAGAGCGACAAGAGACCTCTGGCAGCGCTGTAGTAGCCAGAAGACCGCTCCTAGCGCCAATGCACCTCCAGCGGCAGCCGCTGTACCGAGAGGCGTTATACCCCCAGAGGTGCCGGGCGCGACAAGTTCGCCCGTGGTAATCAGCCGTGGCCGCTGGGGACTGAGAATGCCTAACTCGGTCGCCCAGGTATCGGCGTTGGCGGTAGCTAAAGCCCCTGCAAAACCTGCCAGGCAGACTTTGCGCAGGAAGCGAGAGGATACCAACCCATAACTCAAGGCAAATAGAGTAGCAACCCCTCCATTAGCGCCTACCTGAGTGAGATCGCGCCGGGATCCCTTGCTGAACTTGTCAGCAGCGGTATTAGCTTTATCTCGTGCGCGAAAATGTGAAAAGATACTGGAGGAAACAAAGAAGAAGATCAACGCAAGGCCCCAGGACCAGCCTCCCATACCAAAGGTCGTTGTGCCTGTACCTATTGCTCCTGCTACGCCACTGCGGCTGAGTGAGCGACGACGATAGGCTAACAAGCCGATACCGGTACTTAAAAGTAAACCAAGCAGGAGTCTGCTACCTCTCGCGTGATTTCTGGCTCTACTTTTGTTTACGACATCGTTTTGTAAAGAAGAGGTAATCGTAGTGGGAGCTGTTGGCACGTCTACAATTGGGAGTCGAAACATATCTAGTACCTCTAAGAATTTGTGGTGCTTTTGTTACAGAATGCTATCGTAACCAGTTTTATTCTAATGAAGGTCTGGTATGAAGACAAGGGGAAAAGTAACTGTTCAAGTGAGAAGTTTGTATTCCTTGTCAAACTGCCACGTGGATACTGCCTCTAACTCGACATAAAGACGTGGATGAAGAGGATCGATATGTTTAACCAAATGGATATCGACTACCCGATTATCGTTCAGTCCGAGTCCTTCACAGAGAGCATCCTGTGTGATTTTGAGACCTCCATCGAGGTCCCGTTTCAGTGGGGTGGTGAAGTAGAAGTCAAGAAATAGAGCCAGGTAGTTTTGGCGTAGTGAATTGCGTAGTTCGTCATGTATTACTTCCTGTCGTTCGAGGGAGTGAAGTGCGTCTCGCACCTGGCGTTTAAACTGACGGGCTACCATGGTGCTAACGCGATGTCCGTCAACCGTGGCGTATTGTTCGTTGATACTAGGGGGAAGCGGAAGAGTGAGACGCAAGAGGGCATTCTTGTTCGAAGTTTTCTCTCGCATAATTATCTCCTATACATAGTACTTTTAGCGCGTCGTCGTTGTGCGTATTGTATCATATCATTATGTTTTATCTTGTTTATCTTAGCCGTTGTCAAGCTGTGAAAAGCGTGATAAACTTCCGTCGGAAGAGCTATATCTGTAATGAGCCTGGCGAAAGTGAGGAGCAAAAGTGATTACGTGTAACCGCTGTGGAAAGCCAACCCTTGCAGGTATGGCCAATTGTCAGAATTGTGGAAATCCTTTAACAAATACAATGAGTGATGGGAGGGCCTCCGGCAATACTCCAGGGATGGCGTCTCCAGAACAGCCAGAATTGCCTGCATGGTTGGAGACACTTCGCTCTGGCGGGAGTACAGGTGCGTCAAATTTCTCCGCTGCTGATCTCATTGATGAAGGCACGTTACCAAGCTGGATGCAACCAGGGCGCGAGGGAAATGGTGATAATACCCCATCCGATGCGCATCCGATGCGAAGACCAGCCTCCGCGCCAGCACCCGATACCGATAGTACGTTTTTGCCGAAGCACGGTATGGCAGCGAACTCATTGATTGATGAGCAATCTCTCCCTTCATGGATGCAGGGGCAGCCAGAAGGATCGCAATCCGCGGGACAGGAAAGCATATCTGCTGCGAGCCTGGTACAACCGGGGGCATTACCTGATTGGATCAGAACTATTGAGCCGCAATCTCCTGGATCCCCTTCTACCTTCGCTAATCCTGTCCAGTATCCTCAAGCACCGCAGGCAGGACCCGCGCCGCAGCCTATAGCCGGCCACGAGCTGATTGATCAACAGGCGCTGCCGCAGTGGATGTCAGGCCAAAATGCAGCTTTCCCGCCGAGTGGGCAAACTGGTTTTGCAGCTTCGTCACTGCTGGATGCTCATGCTTTGCCAACCTGGTTGCGTGAGGAAAACCAGGATCAACGAAAGCAAAACGTTGAGGCGCCGCGACCTGCACAAGCCTGGCAGGCCCCCAATTATCAACCCCAAGTTGGACAAGGGCAGCCGCAGAATATGAATAATAACCTGGGCGCGGCATCTTTGATCGATGCGAATGCTTTGCCTGATTGGTTGCGCTCCAGCGAAGAGCAGCGCCCAGGGATGGCATCCTATCCACAGCAACAGAATCCTGCTGAGTATCCCCGGCAAACAACTTTTGGCGTTCAGCCGCGCTCGGATAGTATGCGTGTACCCAGCCGCCCACGTGCTGAAATGGGATACATTGAAGAGAGCGAAGTGGCAGCGAATACCTTTGCTTCTATGCTGGGGGTAGCATCGGCGACTCCCAACTTTCCTGGACAACAGCCAGGGGATGCTTTTGGGCGTTCCCAGTCACCTGCCCAATCCCAACAGAATATGCCTCAATCACAGATGTATGGCGGAGGTGGCATGCCTCCTGGTTCAATGCAGGGACAGCACGCACCTGGTTATCCCGCTGGATATCAAATGGGCGCTATGCCGGGTATGACAGCGCAGCCTCCATTGGCAGGCAATGCACCAGGGATGCAATCTGGAGCGCCAATGAATAATGACCGGTCGAATTCACAGAAGAGGCCTGCTAAGCGTGGGTTCCTGAGTACGATTCTTGACTGGTTCTCTTTCCCGCGCTAGTTACAGAAAAAGAAGAAGGGTATGGAGATGAGTACACAACCCTACGCGGAAGGAGGACAGGGGCCAAAGAGCAGCTCTAATCCAACATCTGCTGGTTCGCTACTGGTTGCTGATTGCGGCACAGTATTTACCAAAGTCTCACTATTTGGCCTTGTCGAGGGCCAATATCGGTTAATGGCGCGTGGTGAAGCTCCCACAACGATAGCTCCTCCTTACGAGGATATTACCAAGGGTATTATCCAGGCGATCAATATAATTGAGTTTATTACAGGACGTCTCTTTATCTCTGAAGGTCGTATCATCTCCCCAGAGCAGTCGAGCGGCGATGGCGTGGATGTCTTTATTTCCACTATCAGCACGGGAGGCCCGGTTCGCCTGGTTGTTTTAGGTGCGGTCGATGCGGCTATGGAGCGTTTCGCATCTCAGGCTGTTTCTGGACTTTACGCGGAGACTTACGCGTTGCCCTCACCTTCGCAAATTGCAACTTCAGCTCCAGCTCCTGTCCCCGTAGGCGCGGGCGCGAGGTCTTCTGGGAGTGGTACAGAAGGCCCATGGACGCCTGAGCGTGTTGCATTCGAGTGGGAACGGCAGATAGAGCGCATCCGGGAGATACAGCCCCACGCTGCTTTGATCGTTGGCATGGCGAATGGTCCCGCAGGTCCTGCACCTCTGCAAGAAGCTTGCCAATTGCTGGTAAATGCTACCACGGAACTTAATAAACAATATAGGGACAGCGCTTCCGCGGGCATAGCAGCAGCTGATGTGGCCTCGCGTCAAATCGCCGTTCTCTACGCTGGAGCTCCTCAATACGTTGAAGCCGTACGAGGTATGTTGAAGGGTACCGCCGAGGTAACCCGTGTCGACTCGCTGGTTTCGCAGGAGCAAATTGGGCCAACCAGTATCGCCGTCGGCGGCCTTTTCGAGCGTGATGTAATTCAGCGTATTCCTGGCTATGCTCGCTTGCATTCCTGGTCAAGCTCTACTCCTGTACCAACCGCGACCTCTTTGAGTAGCCTTGTGCGCTTCCTTGCCCAGCACTATGCTATGAATGTCACTGCAGTAGATATTGGAGGAGCCAATACGACGCTGATGATGGCTGGCGAGAGAGGTGAGTTCATTCCTCTGGTAAATTGTGGTGTTGGCGTTGGTCCAAGTGTCGGAGCCATTTTGCAGCGGGTCGGAATACAGCGCGTTGCTCGTTGGCTACCTTTTGATATCGCTGAAGATGAGTTGCGTCAGTATGTTTTAAATCATATGCTCCATCCCCATGTCATATCGACAAGCCAGCGTGATCTTCAGATCAGCCAGGCATTCGCACGCGAGGCACTGATCCTGACGGTTGAGGCCGCGAAAGGCGATAGCCTGGAATGGTTGGATGCAGATTTGATCCTGGCAACAGGTGGTGTGCTTGCTCACGCGCCAAAATACGGCCAGGCAGCGTTAATGTTGCTTGATGCGCTCCAGCCGCGAGGGGTCACCTCGTTAGTACTTGACTGCACCATGCTGGTTGCGCAACTCGGCGCCGTCGCCACTGTCGCCCCCATTGCAGCCGTTCAAGTCAACGAGAATGATGCTGTCACTCATCGCCTTGGTACCTGTGTGATCCCCTTTGGCACATTGCCAGAGAACGAGGTTGCTGTTCGTGTCGGAATTGAGTATACCAGTGGACGACAGGTGACGGTCGATGTGATGAGTGGCTCTATTGAGGTCATCCCGTTACGGAGCAATGAGCAGGCGCTGCTCTCGCTTTTCCCAGCCCCAACGGTAGACGTTGGATTAGGACCAGGTGAACGAGCCAGGGCTGCTGAAGAGATCGATGGAGGATTGGTTGGTCTCATCATCGATGCACGTGGTAGACCTCTGGTGTTGTCTGGCGAAGGAAAAGAACGCCAAAAACGCCTGTCGCAGTGGATGCAGGCAATAGGAGCCTGATCCATTTGCGGGAGGGAAAGGTATCTACTATGACCTATCAGCTTGGTTGGTCTGTAATACCACAGATACTCGTGAGAAGAGAACGCTGGCCTGGTGGATACAAGACCAGAACCGTACCACTTGTATATCCAGGTCAGGAAGTACAATCTGCGCAGCCCGTTATGCGCCTGGAGCGCATAGGTTCTGCCGAAGCGGTAGCGACTGTACCGCGCTCCTCCCTTCCGAGGGTAAATGATGCTCCAATCGACGTAAGTAGCCAAATAGCGCGTAGTAGCGCCCATGCACCTGATCAGGGTGGAGAAACTCTTCCCGCTGGTCTAGGTGGGCGAGTAATCGACATCACGCGCCGTGGCGGCGTGATTATCGAGAGCCAAGCCGCGGTATTACAAGGAGTAATCGGCGCTGGAAACCAGGTGGCAGGGATACTCACCATGTGGCAGGCTCAGACTAGCAGGGGCGGGGAGCAAGGCTTCCCTTCAAGTGCCCTGCTGATTGTTCCAGGCCCTTTGAACTCCAATATGCTACGCGAGGCGCTTGTTTTTGGTGTTGTGGGGGTTATTGCCAGCAGTATCTCTTCCCGCGACCTGGAGAGTTTTTTGCGGGTCGACCTGGTGGAGTTGATCGACTGTGTTGATGTAGAGTCAGCTCAGGCTCATCTCCCGCGCATGACGGTACTACTCACCGAGGGGATCGGTACTATTGCCATGCCTACTCGTACCCTTCGCCTGCTGAGCCACTATCAAGGGTTGATGGCTTTGCTCTCGGGCGTGACCTCTATTCGCCAGGGTGTCTTCCCCGAACTGGTGATTTCGCTGCCAGAGGTAGAATTACAACAACCATGGCATCCCATGCGACCTGACCCAACACTCACCATTGGCGCACAAGTGCGCGTTTGTAGTGGTGATCACGAGGGTGCAATTGGTATCATCGACTACCTCTATTTGCACCAGCAAGTATTTTCATCAGGAATTCTTGCTCGTGCAGCTCGTCTTCGCCTCGAAGATGGCACTCTCCTCACTGTTCCCCTGGTGTTAGTCGAGCGAATTAGTTAACCTTTATCCACATTCTTCACGGCTTATCCACATATAGCTGAGTAATATGTGGATAACTTTTTGTGCCTATTGCTCCTTTTAGCTGTATGGATGTGATTTGCAAAGTTTCTTTGTTGTTCTTTATTAATGAGTATTAAGAAATATAATGCATGTTAAGCAAGTGTTTCAATGGATGAGGTCGTTCTTGCGAAAATAACAAACTTTGCAAGAGCTATGAGACATGGTATGATGATATCAAAAGCGGGGCGGAGGGCATGTTAAATGCCGAAACATAAGAAGCAACTCCAGGAGGTGCAAAACGCAGATCTACAACCATCTCAACAATTTGATACAACGTTCAAAGACTGGATACGCAAAGTAGCTCCTCATGTCTTACCCCTTGTTTCTTCCTGGGGCGACCTATGAGGAAACGCTCGATATTGAGATTATCAAGCCGACGATGCGTGCGGATAAAGTCTTTAGTGTGCTGTATCGAGGTAAGAGGTATATCTTTCATATAGAGTTTGAGTCGAGTACTGACACTTATCTGGCATCTCGGTTGCTTATATATAACGCGGTTCTTTATCACGACCATCACTTGCCAGTCATCTCCATGATTGTTTATCCGTTTGAGACGAAGATGGCTGAATCACCTCTGGTAGTGAGCGATGGGAAAAAGGACATACTAACTTTTCATTTTCTAATGTTGGCTTTGTTTAAGGAGAAGGCTGAACGCTACGTAAACGAACATCTTGTAAGCATGTATCCGTTGTTGCCGACGATGCAAGGTGCTAACCATGCAATTATGAAGCGGGCCATGGATGAATTGGCAGAAATTTACCAGGACGACGAAGTTACTCTAGCAGAACAGTTTGTCTGGATGGAGATCTTGCTGGAGCGAACAAATACCATCGCTTTGCAAGAAAAAGAGAAGATACAGGAGCAATTGAAAATGTACAATTCATTATGGGAAGACCATCCTAAGGTCAAGCAGATTCGTGCTGAGAGTGAAGCTAGAGGCGAGGCTAAAGGCGAAGCTAGAGGCGAGGCTAAAGGTAAAGCTGAAGGACTGGTAGAAGGTGAGATACAAACTTTGCAAAGAGTGTTAGTAAATATCGTGAAAGCGCGTTTCCCTGCTCTGGTTGATCTTGCTCAGCAGAGGGCCACACAAATCAATAATGCCAAAGCTCTCGATATATTAGTGCAACAAGTATCTACCGCACCCGATGAACCTGTGGCTCGCTGGCTTCTTAGTACACCTGTGGCATAAGTGTTATACCTGCTTATAAGGTAAAACAAATAAGGAGTAGAGTGCAGGAACAGGTTTCAGGCGCCTCCTGAAACCTGTTCCTGCACTCT
>DMFQ01000116.1:11088-13427 GCA_003450555.1 Ktedonobacter sp. | reverse complement strand
GCACGTGGATGTGCGCCTCACCGCCGAAGACGGCTACCAGGACCGAGCGCAGCTATTCGATCGCCTCGCCACCCGAAGAGGATCGGCGCGTGACGCTCACCGTCGAACGGCTCGATGATGGGGAAGTGTCACCTTACCTCACCGGTGAACTCCGTGTCGGTGATAAAGTGGAGCTGCGCGGTCCCATCGGAGGCTACTTCGTCTGGGAGGCGCATATGGGTGGTCCGCTCCTGCTGGTGGCCGGAGGGTCGGGCATCGTGCCACTCGTGGCGATGCTCCGCTACCGTGCCGCCGTGGGGAGCACCATTGCGACCCGTTTACTCTCCTCGTCGCGGTCCTACGAGAACGTGATCTACTGCGACGAACTCGACCGCCTGGTCAGGAGCAGCACGATGCTTGAGGTGGTGCAGACCCTGACCCGTGTGCAGCAGCCCGGATGGACGGGATATTCCCGCCGGATCGATACCCAGATGCTGCGTGAGGTTGCATGGCCGTCTGATCAACATCCCCTGATGTTCATCTGTGGTCCCACCCCATTCGTCGAAACGGCCGCGGCGAGTCTGGTCACACTGGGATACGAACCAGCACGCATCAAGACCGAACGATTCGGACCGACAGGAGAAGCATGATGGAAAACAAACTGGATGGCAACGCGGCCGGGGGCATCCTGCAAGAGATCTTCCCCTTTGACATGACGCTCGTCCAGGCCACTTGTACGGACTGCGGCGCAACCGATGCCATTGGGGCGCTGGCCGTCTATATGCATGGGATGGGGACGGTCGTGCGCTGCCCCTCCTGCGAGAGCGTGCTCATCCGCGTTGCTCGGGCGGAGGGACGCTACTGGCTGGACATGCGGGGCGTGCGCGTCCTGCAGATCAGCGTGGAGACCTAGTCCTGCTTCTGCGGAAGCGCCGCCACCGTCTGAGGTAACGCGCTTATATCGGCAAAAGCAACGAAGCAAAGAGGGAGAAAGCAGAAAAGATGCAGCAAACACACCAGTTCTGGAAGCGAGTGGGTGCTTCACTTCGACCGCAACGACACTTCATTCTGCGGACCCTGCTGGCACTGATAGGTGTGCTGGCTGTCCTGCAAGCGGTCATTGTCATCATCCTGCAGGTTGTCTCGGAGCAACGCAAGCGACATCGGCACGAGGGGAGTTTTCCCCATCCATCTCTCAACGACGTGGACGTGGGGGAGAATCGCCTGCGCGTCTACGATTATGGGCGGGATCTCTACGATGCGATGCTCACGTCAATCGATGCAGCCCGGGAGAGTGTGTACCTGGAAACCTTTATCTGGAAAGATGATGAGGTCGGTCGGGCCTTTAAGGAGGCTCTGGTACGCAAAGCCGCGCAGGGGGTGGAGGTCTACGTGGTCTTCGATAGCTTTGGCAATTTGGTCGTGCCCCGCGCCTTCAAGGTCTTCCCAGAGACCGTGCATGTCCTCTCCTACAAGATTGCCAGCCGTCCCTGGCATCTGCTTGACCTGCGCCGCTACGCGCTGGACCATCGCAAGCTGCTTGTCGTGGATGGCGTCACCAGCTTCGTCGGCGGCTATAACCTGGGTCCCTATGCAACCACCTGGCGCGATACGCATCTGCGCATCGTTGGACCCGCCGCAGCCGATCTGGCCCAATCCTTCATCGGCTTCTGGAACCGGCATGGCACCGGACTGGCACCGATCACCCGGCATTATCCTCGTCGCTACGATTCGCGCATCAGCTTCCGGGGCACGGATGCCGTGCGCCTCACGTTCCCGATTCGCGATATGTACATCGCCGCCATTGATCGTGCCGAGCGCTCCATCCGGCTCAGCAACGCCTATTTCGTGCCCGATGGGATTCTCTTTGATGCTCTCACAGCGGCAGTGCAGCGCGGTGTGGAAGTCCAGGTGCTGGTCCCCTGGATTTCCAACCATGTGGTGGTGGACTGGCTCACGCGCGGGTATTTCACGGCCTGCCTGCGTGCAGGGATTCGCGTTTTTGGCTACCAGCACATGCTCCATGCCAAAACCTGTACCATTGACGGGATCTGGTCAACCATCGGAACCGCCAATCTCGATCGCATCAGTTCTGTTGGCAACTATGAGATCAACGCCGAGGTAGAGAGCGAAGCGTTGGCCCGACAAATGGAAGAACTGTTCAGCTGTGACACCACGAATGCCGTTGAATTGACGCGTGAGCAGTGGATGGGCCGCCCGTGGTACAGCAAGCTGGGTGAAGTCATACTCTCACCACTACGCGCGATGTTGTAATGGGTGGTGAGGTCACCATCACGACCGGGAAAGACAAGCATCGCTGAGGCCACTCGTACAATGAGTCTGAGATACATCCCTGATCA
>DMFQ01000116.1:0-10894 GCA_003450555.1 Ktedonobacter sp. | reverse complement strand
AAGAGTTCATCCATGCCGAAGCGAGCAAGAGTGATCGCTCTGGGTGAGAAAGAGCGGGAGGGATTACCCCAGATCACGAAGCGTCATCGCCCGTGAGCAGCAAGCGGTGCTGTGAGCACGTCTGTATCATTGACGCACGGGCATACTGTAAGCAGGAAAGATGACCTGCTCGTTTCTTCAGGTGACAGACTGCTCGTATCAACGGTGTTCGTTCCTTTTTCATTCGCTCTACTTTCACTGGAGTATGTCCAGATATCCGATAGGAGGTTTTCCGTGAGTATCCATAGTTGTGTCGTTGCTCCCCATCTCAAAGATGAACTCTCTACCACAGATACCGGGAAATACGGCTTGATGTTTGCCGGTCTGCAGGGACTAGAAACCGACGAGACGTATTTGCTGACGCTTGGTCGTGAGGGTTCTCTGATGGATGTCGATACCCATCACGAGGGCGAAGGGGCCTTGGATAACCCACGCATTCCGGCAGGGTTTCCCATTTTCGGACAGTTCATCGCGCATGATATTACGGCTGACCGCAGTTTGCTGCTTCATCACGCGCGCCTGGAAGAACTGCGCAACTTTCGCTCGCCCCGACTTGACCTCGAGTGCCTGTACGCGGCAGGACCTTCAGGCGATCCGCATCTCTACGATCTGAACGATCTCGATACGTTCTTGCTCGGCATCAATGAGGTGGGCGAGTTGAACGATTTACCGCGCAACCGGCAGGGACGCGCACTGGTCGGCGACCCGAGAAACGATGTGCACCTGATTATTTCACAGCTTCACCTGGCCTTTCTCAAGTTTCACAATCGCGTTGTCGACCTGCTACGCGAGCAAGGGACACCAGCAGGGAACGTTTTCAATGAAGCGCGGCGGCTGGTGCGCTGGCATTACCAGTGGATTGTCGCGCACGAGTTTCTTCCGCTCAGCGTGGGGGATGCGCTCATGAATGATCTCCTTGAAAACGGCCCGCGCTTCTATCGTTTTGTCGAGGAGCCCTTTATTCCGGCCGAGTTCGCGGACGCGGCCTACCGCTTTGGTCATAGCCAGATTCGCAACCGGTATACGTTAAACGCGAAGGGAGCGACGGGCAATGTTTTTCCAGACTGCGCCGGGACGTGTCCCGTTCCGCATGAGCGCGTCATTGACTGGCGCTACTTTTTCACCCTAGATAGCCACCATACGCCGCAGGCCAGCAAGAAAATCGATACCTCGCTGGCTCACGCGCTGCTGCATCTGCCCACATCGGTCGTTGGTGATACTACGACTCCAGAACAGCACTCGCTGGCGTACCGCGATCTCGAACGGGGGCTGGCGCTCAATCTTCCTGCGGGGGAGACGATTGCACGGTATATGGGTGTCGAGCCTTTACGTGCGAATGATGTGGGTTTGAACAAGTTGGGATACCAGGGTGAAACGCCGCTGTTTTACTACATCCTCAAGGAGGCTGAGGTAAGAAACAGCGGGCACTTTTTAGGCGCGGTCGGGGGGCGTATCGTCGCCGAGGTGCTGCTTGGCCTGCTCGATGGCGATCCCACATCGTACCGCAATGCCGATAACGCATGGACGCCGACCTTGCCCGGCGAGCGCGCGGGCGATTTCACGCTGGCAGACCTGCTGCGGTTTGCCAGTGTCGCATAACAACAGGAGAGCGTTTCTCTGTATCCTCAACTGAGAGTGGTCACTTGTCTGAAGAGCAAACTGCATCTTTCTGGCTCATCGGCGACTCACAAAGTGCATCAAAATCTATTTCTCTAGAGAAATACCTCTCGAGCCTGACATTTTCATCGTCGCTTAGCGGGGATTCTGCGGGGTAAAATGTCGTGACCCCTATAATGGCTCCTGGCCATGTGAGTCTGGGGACAAGGGGAACCAGGAGCGGATATCCGAGCAACTGAGCTCTCCGCATCATGGTTCGATGACGGTCCTGATTGGCAGTGTTGATGGATAATCATTCTAATTGACTTTCATCATCCCCCAATCCGAGGATGATCCGAAAAAGTCGTCCACATTACCCTTCTTTTCGGACTTTTTCCGAGGGTATAATGGGAAATTGATTCTTTTCCGAGCAAACGATGGAAATCTCACCTACAAATTACAACAGAGAATGAGAAAGAGGTAAAATAATGGACGCAAACGCAAAAAAGCAGGTATTACGCACCTTCACCTATGGACTCTATGCTATTTCATGCGCCAACGAGGGAGAGGTCAACATATTTACAGCCAACTGGCTGACGCAGGTATCCTTCGATCCGCCTTTAATCGCTGTCTCCATCGAGAACACGTCGAAGTCGTTGCCGATGATCCTGCGCAGCCGCATCTTTACCATCAATGTATTGCGCGCGGGTGGACGCGAACTGGCAGGAAAGCTGGGTAAATCCGCCATGCAGCATCCCGATAAACTGGCCAGTATCGGGTTTGATATCGGGGCGAATGGATGCCCTATTCTGCACGAAGCCCTGGCATGGGTGGCATGCGAAGTACGCCACGCGACTGAAACAGGGGATTCAACGCTTGTTGTAGGTGAGGTCGTAGATGTAGGAATACTGGGCGAGGGCCAGTCTTTGACCATGTCTGAAGCTGGTTTCAAGCACGCTGGTTGAGGGATAACCCAGATGCCGCTATGCCGAATTTGCTCACTTGCCATCATGATTCACCCTGGGCTATACTCAAATGAGCGTTGACTAAGCTATGTTTATCAGTAAGGAGCCACCTGGATGCAGAATGGGAGCCACGCCTCCTTGGATGCTGAAGCAAATACTATCAACTGTGCATTTTGTCGGCCTGATGATTTTGCTGCAAATATTCTGAAAGAGACTGATGCGTTTTTCGTCGTTGCCGACCATGCCCCACTGGTTGAAGGCCATATTCTGATCATTCCCAAACGCCACTATGCCTGTTATGGGGCTGTTCATGCTAAAATGGACGAGGAATTGGCTAGTTTGAAGCAAGAGGTACGAGATTTCTTTAACCAGTACTATGCCCCCTCAATCTTCTGGGAGCACGGTGTCTTCCGTCAGACCGTGTATCATGCTCACCTCCACTGCTTTCCTTTTGGGGAAACAACATACGGCATCACAGCACCACTACATACCATCGTCGTGCACTCACAAGATGATGTACGAGCCTGGTATGCGGCTCACGGTCACTACTTCTATTTGGAGGATACGGTCAAATCTCTCCTCTTTGCACCGGAAATGGACCTTTATGTACAAGTGATAAAGGATGTCTTATGGCACGGTGTTTCTTCCCGCAGCCATCAAACACAATGGCGTTCGCAGCAGCAACGCCAGGAAGAAGGTGCGCCACTGATCGCTGCAACGAGAAATATGTGGCACGAATATCAAGGTAAAGGAGCAACCTATGCCGATAAAACCAGTTATTGATGATTTTATCATCGCTAATGATCTTACTTTGCATTACGTCAAATGGGGAGAGCGAGGCACGCCGATTGTTGGTATTCACGGACTTACCGCCAATGCCTCTTGCTTTCAAGCTTTTGCCGACAAACTATCTGACGACCACCAGTTATTCGCCTATGATTTACGAGGGCGGGGAGACAGTGACAAGCCGGCAAAGGGATATAGCGTTCCCATCCACGCCGCGGACCTGGCAGATCTGATAGACGCATTAGGGTTGGAGCGACCTGTATTGATTGGGCACTCGCTAGGTGCGCTAATCGCGCTCTACTTCTCGACTCATTATCCAGACAAGCTCAGTAAGCTCGTTTTAGTGGATGCTGGGGCACCACTACCCTGGAGCACGCCAGAAGAGCAGCCTGCCTGGCTCACTGCCTCGATCAACCGGCTCGGTACTGCTGTACCCTCATTCGAAGAATACACGCGGCGTCTAAAACTAGCGCCCTTTCTAGGTCCTTATTGGAACGAGTACTTTGACCTGTATTTCGAACATGATGTGCGCAGAAATAGCGATGGGTCAGTTGCCTCTAAGTGCTATCGTGAAGGAATACTCGAGGAGGGCCAGCGTTACAACGAGGCCAGGCCAGAAGCGCAATGGGTCAACGTCCAGGTACCCACCCTGCTGCTACGGGCGGGTCAGGGTATGTTTCTCGATAATGATCAACTACTTCCAGTTGAAGCAGCTGCAGCAGCCCAACGTGAGATAGAGAACTGTCGGTACGTCAATTTCCCTACCCTGAATCACTACACGATAGTGTTTGGGGTTGAGAATGGACCAGTAGAAGTAATTCGTAATTTTATAGATGAGGAGATATAGAGTCAATGGCTATAAGAAGAGTTGGTGTTGTCGGCTGTGGATTGATGGGTGGAGGTATCGCACAAACGTGCGCACAATCTGGCTATGAGACGATTGTGCTTGAGGTAAACCAACAATTTTTGGATAAAGGGATGACCCGCATTTATAGTGCCTGGGACACGATGGCAAGCAAGGGCAAACTTTCGCAAGGACAGGTGGATGAGAACCGGGCGCGTTTACACGGGGCGCTCGATCTTGCTGATCTTGGCGACTGTGACCTGGTGATAGAAGCGGTTCTCGAAAACATGGAAGAGAAATTACGACTCTTCCCTAAACTTGATGGTATGCTCAAAGCTGATGCGCTTATCCTCAGCAACACATCGTCCTTGAGCGTTACCCAAATGGGTGCGATAACGAAAAGACCTGATAAAGTGTGTGGATTGCACTTTTTTAATCCTGCTCCTGTCATGAAGCTTGTGGAAATAGTCCAAACAATATCCACCTCTCAGGCCACTATTGAGACTGTCAGGCAATTCGCGCTTTCGTTAGGGAAAACACCTGTGCTTGCAAAGGACACAGCAGGGTTTATCGTCAACTTCCTCTTAATTCCATACCTTTTAGCAGCAATAAGGATGTTAGAAAATGGTATGGCAACAAAAGAAGATATCGACACGGCTATGAAACTTGGCTGCGGCTATCCAATGGGTCCGTTTACCTTACTTGATTACGTTGGACTGGACACAACGATGTGGGCAGCTGAAGCCATTTATGAAGAATATAAAGACCCGCTCTATGCGCCTCCTCCCCTGCTGCGCCGTATGGTGGTATCGGGCATGTTTGGTAAAAAGAGCGGCAAGGGCTTCTATGATTATCAGTAGGGAAGGAGAAGAAAGATGCAGTTAAGCGGTATCCATCACGTTACTGCTGTTACGGGAAATGCCTCTCGCAATGTCGCGTTTTATACGCAGGTGCTTGGCATGCGTTTGACGAAGAAAACGGTGAACCAGGACGACGTTTCGGCCTATCACCTCTTCTATGGAGATGAGTTAGGTCGACCAGGCACAGATCTGACGTTCTTTGATTGGCCAGACACGGGATACCATCGTCCGGGTACTGGCACCATCTCAACAATCTCGCTGGGCGTGACCGGTCGAGATGCGCTCAACTGGTGGGAAAAGCGTTTTAATGATTTCAACATTTCCCATGATGGTATTCAAAAACGCGGCACAAATGAGCGACTCGTGCTTCCTTTCCGCGATCCAGAGGGGCAGCGTCTTGAACTAGTAGATGATGCAGGAAAGCTAGAAAGTACTCCATGGCGCAAGAGTCCCGTGCTCGTCGAGATGGCGATTCACGGCTTTTACGCGGTTCGGCTCACACTGAGCAAACTCGAACCTTCAGCGCGCTTTTTGACCGAGATACTTGGTTTCCGACGCGCTGACACCTATCAGACGCCAGAACAGACTTCCGTAACCGTTTTTGAAGTGGGCTCAGGCGGACCAGGTGCAGAGGTGCACGTGGAGATTCATCCTGAGTGGCCTTTCCACCGCTTCGTTGGTATTGGTGGTGTGCATCACGTGGCATTCCGTACGCCAAACGAGGAGGAACACAGGCAATGGAGAGATAAGATCGCTAAGGTCAATCCAACTGTCACGCCGGTGATCGATCGGTTCTACTTCCATTCGATCTACTTCCGTGAGCCAGGCGGTGTATTGTTCGAGATTGCTACCGATGGACCTGGCTTTGCAGTGGATGAAGATGTTGCAACCCTTGGGGAGCGGCTCTCGCTTCCTCCTTTTCTGGAGCAAGAGCGACAGGTTATCGAAGCCCATCTGAGGCCAATCACACCGGTAGATCTGACTGTTCCGCTGAAGTAGTTCGTTCTGTGAGCAGCCTCTCAGGGAGCAGGTTGTTAATCCGGGCTGATATCTCTTGGCTCGATCGGTAGATCGGTCGAGAAGATGGTCGTGCTCTCTCCTACGTATTGCTGTGGCCTTTGGAGTACCTCATCACGATGGTAGGAGCCGCTGGCATCGGTATTCATGCCAGGCGAGCGTTTGCCATAATTATAGTGACCGGTCTCCGCGGGTGAGAGGGGTCCGCGCGCAAACTGTGCCACTCCACTGAGATCGCTCACGCCCAGTTCCGGTGACTCGATATAGAGGTCATCGGGCACGCGATTAAATCCCTTGTTGCGTAAATCCTCTTCCGTGTACGAGAGGCGTAAAAAACTCTTCTCATCGCTCTTAATAGCGCTATGAGGAACATAGTATGCTTTCACAAACAGACCGCCACGCTGGACGAGGATGTAGTGACTGAAACGAGCCTGTATCTTCCCAAGCTTTTTTCCATCTTTGTCAATTACTTCCTGGCCGAGTTCAAATGCGGGTGGAACATGTCCAGCTTCAGGTAAACGTTTTTCAATTGGCATTCACGCACTCCTTGCTCAAAAATTGAGAGAGATAAGTTCCGATGAACTGCCAGGAAAAATACACGGCAACGGCAGTTCACTGCTGATATTATAACGCATTATAGCCGGTTTATGTGAGATGTGTTATTTTCCCACGTGCTCTTCCGGGAGCGAAAGTGGGTCACCAGTGCTTGTGCCGTTGGGATGAGCTGTAGGTGGGGAAGGGCGGGTGCTAGTATGTGCGCGTTCAAGTGGCAATTGCTGGTGTTAGTTGAGGCGGTAAGAGATGAGGGCATGGTTGAGCACTAGCTTCTTCTCTAATATATCGTTGAAGGATTGTAATTCATCTGCGGTAAATGACATGGAGTGCCTTCTCTTCTCTTCTCTTTGCTTTGTCCCTTTTGCTGCTATAATATGCTCAGTATAGAAGCCGCTACAAGAGTGTCAATGAATAATGGCTATCACATCCAAGTTGGCTATGTGTCAAAACATAGGATAGAGCGAGAAAAGGTGGGTGTTGTTTGGAAGATACCTCATCACATAGAGATGAACAGAATCCGTATGCAGAGGACAATATCCCCTACCATGATTACTCGTCTGAGTGGCGTCCAGCGCGGCCATTGATCTCTCCGCCGTTGCCACCATCACCACCACAACCTCCTGAGCTACCGATACGGTCGCGCAGCAGGGGCTTGCAGCTCATTGTAGCGGCTGTAAGTGTGGTTCTCGTAGTTGTGGTGGTATTCCTGTCAGGTCTCCCACAAGTGCTCTTCCGTCAAGCCATACCCACGAAGGCGCCTACTACAACATTGCCTCAACATGTGCCCACACACCTGGCCATACCGACCGCCAATTTTCGCTCGACCTCCTGTCCATTTCAGCTTGGTGACGGCATGGAGGATGGGCAGACGGTCAAATGTGGCTATGTCATGGTCCCTGAGAGCCGTAGTAACCCCAATGGAGCTAAAGTGCAACTGGCGGTAGCGATCTTCAAGTCGCCAAACGTCCAGAATGATTCTTCCCCTGTCGTTCGCCTTGAAGGTGGACCTGGCGGTCCGTCGTTGGATAATTTGGCACACTATATTACAAGCTCGAAGTACGCAACATTTGTGTTCAATCATGACTTGATCATGTTCGACCAGCGTGGAACGGGCTACTCCACACCTTCGCTCAAGTGTACTGAGACGCGGCAGCTTCAATATGAGACCCTGGATAAGCACTTGAGTGCAGCTGATTCCGAGCGCTTGCAATTGCAAGCGCTACGCACCTGCCATGATCGCCTGGTAAGATCAGGTGTTGACCTGAATGCATTTAATTCATTGGAAAATGCGGCGGATGTGCATGATCTGATCCTGGCTCTGGGGTACAAACAGGCGAATCTATATGGAGTCTCGTATGGTACGCGCCTGGCCCTCACCACGATGCGCCTGTTCCCATCGGTGATTCGCAGCGTAGTACTGGACTCAGTGTATCCGCCGCAGATGAACCGTACCGATTTGCCGAGCGCAGCGCAGCATGCCTTCAATGTGCTCTTTCATGGCTGTGCTGCGGATGCATACTGTAATCATTTCTATCCACATCTGGACAGTGTTTTCTACCAGCTTGTCACAGACCTCAACGCCAGACCTGCTCACTTTCAAACAACCGATGCCACAACAGGCAAGAGCTATAATGTGGTGATGGGAGGTGATGATTTTGTGTTTATGCTGTTCAGTGCCCTCTATGCGACACAAGCCATCCCCCTGCTACCGCGCATGATCTTTCAGATGCGTGACCACAACTATGGGCTACTCTTGCAAATTTATGGGAGCGTTGCGTTCGATAACACGTTTAGTGATGGCATGTTCTATTCAGATGAATGCAGCGAGGATTGGGATTTTCTGACGCGGCATGACATCACGACTGCTATGCAGGGGATCGCACCACAAATTCAACCCGCGCTACAGAATGAACTGCAACAGGAGTATGACTTTTGCCAACTCTGGCATGTGCAACAAGCACCTTCGGTCCAGAAGCAGCCGGTCGTAAGCGCTATCCCGACGCTGGTGCTCTCCGATGAGTATGACCCGATCACTCCGCCTACAAATGGTAAGCTTGCGGCGCAAACGCTCAAGAACAGCTACTATTTCCTTTTCCCTGGCCTCGGTCACGGAGCAGAATACAATTCGCCATGCGTGAATACCATCATTTCTGCCTTTGACGACACTCCAATGCAGAAGCCATCGAATGCGTGTGTGGCGGGCATGGGGGAGCCAAATTTCGTGTAGGCGTGGGTATGGTCTTCAAGGGGTCAGCATATCCAATCCTGCTTTTTGTACGCTAAGCGTTTTGTCAAGGCGATGAGGCTGAGATAATGTTCTCCTTCTTGACATCTTACCTGTTTCTGGCTACAATATGACTAGTACAGTTAGTATAGTCACTTGGTCACTTAGTCACTTGGTCACTTAGTCACAGCAAGATCAGATCGAGGACACGTATGGCAACCATCCACCGTCCTGCCCAGCGGGCACCAACCCGTAACACCCAGCCCCGCCAGCCGCCTGAACGCCAGAAAGATGCTGACGAGCGAAAGCTTCGCGAGGAGCGCCTACTGGATGCCGCCACCACACTGCTGGTGCGCTGGGGCTATCGCAAGACCACGATTGATGACGTGGCCCACGAGGCAGGCGTAGGCAAGGGCACCATCTATCTGCACTGGAAGGACAAAAACGACCTGTTTCGCGCGGCCATATGGCGTGAGCAACACCGCTTCAGCGAAGACATCAAGCAACGTATTGCCGCCGATCCAGAGGGCGGGTTCCTGCATCGTGTAACTACCCACTCCATGCTTGCAGCCCTGTCCAATCCACTCATGGCGGCCATGATCAAGGGCAAGTCAGACATTTTCGATGGGTTCCTCGGACCTTCTACCCGAGATGTGCTCAACCAGCTCCTGGGCAGTGCTGATGCTTATATTGTCCAGCTTCAACAGGCGGGACTGATCCGCAGAGATCTACCTCTTCCTGCCATCACCTTTCTGCTGACCGCGCTGAAGATTGGTGTCATTCACGCGCCTGATCTCCTCAGCCAGGAGCATATCCCATCCATGGAGCATTTGACCGAGGCGCTCAGCGACCTGATACGTCGCTGGCTGGAACCGGAGCAACTCCCGAACCAGAGCGACGTAGGCAAGCAATCCTTCACCGAGCTTCTGGAGAAGATGAAGGAACCCAAGTAAGTCCCTCAAGAAGGGGAGGACAGCAACATGACAGCAATCATCGAAGTTGAAGATCTGACCAAGAGCTACGGCAGCAAGCGTGGCATTACCAATGTCTCCTTCCAGGTGGAAGAGGGCGAGGTGTTTGGTTTTCTTGGCCCCAACGGCGCGGGCAAAACCACCACCATTCGCCTGCTCATGGCGCTGCTGCGCACCGACACGGGCACAGCGCGCATCGCTGGGCTGGACTGCTGGCAGCAATCGGTGGAGATCAAGCGCCTGACCGGCTATGTGCCCGGCGAGCCCTCGTTGGACCCTAACCTGACCGGCGGGCAGATTCTGGAATACTTCGGGCATCTGCGCGGAGGCATCGATCAAGCCTATCTCAAGCAACTGATCACGCGCCTGGACCTGGACCCCAGCCGCAAGTTTCGCCAGTATTCGAGTGGCAATAAGCGCAAGGTAGTGCTGATTCAAGCCTTTATGCACCGCCCGCGCGTGCTTATTCTAGATGAGCCGACCAATGGCCTGGACCCGCTCAACCAGCAAGAGTTCGACCGCATGGTCAAAGAAGTGCGCGATGAGGGGCGTACCGTCTTTCTGTCCTCGCACATCTTGAGCGAGGTCGAACAGACCTGCACTCGCGTGGGAATCATCCGCGCGGGGCAACTGGTGCGCGTCGGCGGCCTGGCCGAAGTGAAGGACATCAAGCGCTACGACATCACGATCACGTTCGCCAATGCTGTCCCTGCCGAGGCGTTCAAAACGCTGGAAGGAGTAGCACAGGTGGAGTCGCTGGCTGATGGGCATACGCTGCGCCTGGGGATGCAGGGTGGGGCGGATGCGGTGATCAAGACAGCCGCGCACTATGCTGTCGTCACCCTGACCAGTCATGAGCCTAGCCTGGAAGACATCTTCCTGCGCTACTACGAAGGCGATGGCCAGGCCGTCAAGGAGGCCAGTCATGTGGTTTAAGAGCGTCTACCTCAAAACCCTGCGCGATGTCCGCGTCGCCATTCTGGGCTGGGGCGCGGGCATGGGCCTGCTCATGTATGCCGTCCTGGCTTCCGTCCCCT
>DMFQ01000327.1:12291-14168 GCA_003450555.1 Ktedonobacter sp. | reverse complement strand
GTATTCAGAATGTAGAATAGTAGCCTTATCCCATTCCCAATTTCGTGAGGCGAAAAAGGAGAACATGTCATGCAACGAGCACTGCTGTGGCAAGATGGGAAACTGGAGACCGATGCTTCAAACCAGTCCATTCAAAACACATTACAGGAACCGGACACAATGATCTGGCTTGACCTGATGATCGAGAATGATCAAGAAAAGTATACCAGCTTACTCCACAATGTATTCAAATTCTCACATCTTACACTTGAATCGATTATGGAGGAGAAAGAGCGTTCAAAATTGACCCAGGGAAATGGATACTTCTATCTTGTAGTGCATGGGCTTGATTTTGATACAACCACAGAAAAGGCTGCTACTCCCAAATTAGATATTGTCTTTGGCAAGAACTTTCTAGTGACGGTACATCGGGATACTTTGCCCTGGTTGGATAACGTTTACGAAGGGTTACTGAAAGACGAGGACAAACAGAATTTAATTGGTCGCGGCACTGCTTACCTGCTTCATGCAGTATTCGACGCACTTGTCGATAGTTACTTTCCAGTCCTTGATTTGTTAGATGACCTGATAGATGATTTAGAAGACTCAACTGTTAATGATGCATCAAATGAAGTGCAAGCACGTATCTTTCGTACCAAGCGTTCACTAGCACAAATGCGCAGGGTTATTAGCCCCCAGGTTGAAGTTGCTAACTCACTTAACACGCGTACTGGAGAGCTTATTCCCACGGAGGTCGAACCATATTTCGCGGAGGTTCATGACCATCTCATTCGCACATTTGAGGTACTGGATTCCTACCGCGATCTGATGAGTGGGTTGTTAGATGTTTATCTGACCACTGTATCGAACCGCTTGAATCAGGTAATGAAGCAGCTTACCATCATAGCCACCATCTTTATGCCACTTACTTTCATCACCGGTGTTTTTGGGCAAAACTTTCTCCATTCGCCTCAGGTAGAGACCGATAGGGGCTACAACTTCTGGATTGTGCTGGCATTTATGGCAATCATGACGCTAGTCCAAATCTGGTATTTCAAGTACCGCAAATGGATTTAATTTAAGGGAGAGAAAAGAGCGTACACTATGAACTATACACACGTAACCGTTGAGAGCAGTTTTCAAGGCAAGGTTGCCACCGTTACAATGCGGCGTCCAGAGGTACACAATGCCTTTAACGAGCAGCTCATCCAGGACTTACAGGCAGCTTTTAACGAACTTTCCACTGATGAGAAACTCCATGCTGTTGTACTGACCGGTGAAGGACCATCGTTTAGTGCTGGAGCAGACCTCAATATGATGAAAGCAGCGGCCACATTTACGCGAGAACAAAACTTGAGTGATGCGCTTCGACTCACAGACCTCTTTGATACTATCAATAATTTTTCCTGTCCGGTGGTAGCACGTGTCAATGGTACAGCGATGGGTGGCGGAGCAGGTTTAATCGCTGTTTGCGATATTGTTATTGCCGCCGAGAATGCTCGACTGGCTTTCAGCGAAGTGAAGTTGGGGATTGCACCCGCAATCATTTCGCCTTATGTTGTACGCAAAATTGGTGAGGCTCATGCTCGCGTCCTGTTTGTAACAGGAGAGCGCTTCAGCGCAACTCGTGGACGCGAAATAGGCCTTGTGCACACGGTCATCCCCCTATCAGAGCTTGACACAGCCGTAGAGAAGACACTTAGCGATTTGCTGAGTAGTGGGCCGCAGGCACTGCGCGCAGGTAAAGCATTGGCGCTGAATGTCGGGCGCATGAACCAGGAGACAGCACGAAGATATACCACCGAAACGATCGCAGCACTGCGCGTAAGTGCTGAAGGTCAGGAAGGGTTACGCGCTTTCCTGGAGAAGCGCAAGCCCAACTGGGTGTTATAGTTTGA
>DMFQ01000327.1:1270-12194 GCA_003450555.1 Ktedonobacter sp. | reverse complement strand
GATGCAAGGAAGTAGATGTTTACAAAAATACTGATTGCCAACCGAGGTGAAATAGCTGTTCGCATTATGGCAACATGCGGTGATATGGGGATACGTACTGTCGCCATCTATTCTGAAGCCGACCGCAACGCGCTGCATGTACGGAAGGCGGACGAGGCATATTTTATTGGTCCAGCGCCCGCGGCACAAAGCTATCTAGATATTGAGACAATTATCGGGGTAGCGAAACGCAGCGGAGCCCAGGCGATACATCCCGGCTACGGCTTCCTTGCTGAAAATACTGATTTTGTCGAAGCGTGCGAACAGGCTGGCATTATTTTCATTGGACCACCGGCTTCCGCAATGCGCATGATGGGATCGAAGATAGCCGCTAAAAAGCTGGCGCACTCGGTCGATGCACCAATTATCCCTGGCTACAACGGCGATAGCCAGGACGATGCAGTGCTGTTAAAAGAGGCCGAGCGCGTTGATTTTCCCTTACTCATCAAGTCTTCAGCAGGTGGTGGCGGTAAAGGAATGCGAGAAGTACTTGCCCCTGCTGCTTTTTTAGAGCAACTCGCCGGAGCGAGACGCGAGGCGCTGAGCGCCTTTGGAGATGACACAGTCTTTCTCGAGCGACTGATTCAGCACTCACGACACATCGAGGTACAGGTGCTAGGTGATACTTTTGGTAATCTGATTCACCTGGGCGAACGCGAATGTTCTATACAGCGCAGACATCAAAAAATCCTTGAGGAGAGTCCATCCGTCGCCCTGACTCCTGCTCTACGTACGGAGATGGGTGCTACAGCAGTGCGCATTGCCAAAGCCGCGGGATACGTTAACGCAGGTACGATAGAATTCATGCTCGATGCTGACAAACGATACTATTTCCTTGAGATGAATACACGTTTACAGGTCGAGCATCCAGTCACTGAACTTGTAACAGGCATAGATCTCGTGCGACACCAGATACTTATCGCCGCTGGTGAGCCGCTTCGCATCAGTCAGGAAGAGCAAAGCCCACGTGGACACGCGATCGAAATGCGCCTCTATGCAGAAGATCCAGATCAGGGATTCCTTCCATCCACAGGCACGGTTACACGCTTTATTAAGCCCGAAGGACCAGGCATACGCGTTGACAACGGCATCGAAAGTGGGGATGAGATTACACAGTTTTATGATCCGATGATCGCCAAATTAATCGTTTACGGGGAAGACCGTCTATCAGCCATTGCTCGTATGCGAAGAGCATTAGAGCGATGTGCAGTATTTGGCGTCAAGACGAATGCGCCACTGCTTCATACAATTGCCACTCATCCTGCATTTCAGGAAGGCCTCACGTATACTAGTTTCCTACAAGAGCATTCCTTAGCTGGCGATCACGCTAGTGAAAAGCTCTCCTCGCTCCCAAAGGAAGTACTGATTGCAGCTGCTCTCAGTGATATTGCTGGTGAAGGGCGCATGAATGCAGCAAGCCACGGCAACAACCAGGTAGCACATTCCGTGCCGATTAACCCCTGGGAAACGCTTGGTCCATGGCGTATGATTGGGGAGGCCCAACGTATCACCTACACAGCTAATGATGAAGAGCATAGCGTCGCTCTAAGAAAAGTAGGGGAGGGCGCAAATGAATGGAGTATTCAGATTGATGCACAAACAACTGAAAACATTACCTGTACGTTTGGGAATGATGGTCTTATTTTACTCCGGCGGCAAGCGAGACAGGCGCTGGCTTATTTACAACAATTTGAAGACAGGACAGAAGTTGCACTCAACGGATATCTTTACGCGCTGGCACGGCGTCAACCTCCTGACATAGATGCAACCGCGAGAGACAGTAATATCGCCCACACACAAAAAAGGCTCACAGCCCCTATGGCAGGTACTATTGTTAAGGTTCAGGCACATGATGGTGATGTAGTGGAACAACGCCAGGTATTGGTAATTCTGAGTGCCATGAAAATGGAGCATACTATTACTGCCCCCTATGCGGGTAAAGTACGACATGTCTATTATCAAGAAGGTGCTGTGGTCAACGGCGGGGTGACCATAGTCGAAATGGAATGAGAAAGGATATTTCATCATGCAAATAGGATTTATTGGTATTGGTGTCATGGGTCGGCCCATGTGCCTTCACCTCTTAAAGGCTGGCCATACTGTCACTATTTTCGCACGCCATCCAGAGAAACCAGGAGTACAGGAAGTATTAAACGCGGGAGCCAAATTAGCTCCTTCACCTCGCGCTGTTGCTATCGCCTCTGAAATGGTGATTACGATGGTACCAAATTCTGCGCAGGTCGAGGAGTTGGTGAGCGGCCCCCAAGGCCTCCTCGAGGGTGCTCGAAAAGGGATGATTATCATTGACATGAGTACAATTGCTCCCCGTGTGAGCCGCGAACTGGCAGAAAAAGCTGCAGGACATGGTGTGCATTTACTTGATGCTCCAGTGAGCGGTGGCTCACAAGGAGCCGAAAATGGCACCTTGACCATCATGGTTGGCGGCGAACGCAAGGTATTTGAGCAGGCGAGACCAATATTAGAAACGATGGGCAAGCAAGAGAATATTTTCTACGTTGGACCAAATGGTGCGGGAGAGGTTGTCAAGATCGTCAACAATATTTTGTGTGGAGCTATCGCAGCAGCTATCGCAGAATCTTTCGTCCTGGGAGTCAAAGCGGGAGCTGATGTTGATTTGATGGCAAAGATTATTGGAGCTAGCAGCGGCGCTAGCTGGCAGCTTGCCAATCAGTTTCCTCTCCGCGCCTTCAACGGAAGTTTTCAGCCAGGCTTCATGACCGATTTACTTCATAAAGACCTGGGGCTGGCATTGGATTTAGCAGCAGAGAGTCAAACACCTCTGGCCATGACCGCTTTGACACGGCAGATGTACGAGATGGCTCGAGCAGAAGGCTTCGGTAAAGAGGATTATACCGCGCTACTTAAGGTGCTGGAAAAGATGGCTGGCGTTGAAGTAAGAAGCTAGTCTCTATAAAAGGGAGGAGCATTAAGTGGTGTCCCTCCCTTTTATCCCGCATTATCATTGCATCTATGCGAAGATCAAGTTATGTGAGATCGTCATACCGAATACGAGTACAGCAGCCAGTCCGAAGTAGAGTAGGCTAAGAATAATGCGTTCTCCCACTGGGACGGCGTAGTACGCCTGATTTTCTGGTGAATTGGGAAGAGTGCGCCGCGCCCAGAACTGAGTGCCTGCCATTATCACAAAGAAAAGCAACCAGGGAGAAAAATTACCATTTATCCACGACCAGATCTGGAAAGCGACAAGGCCAAGGAAACCTATAATCCATAAACGCCGATCAATGGCGGCTAAGACGCGTCCACCATCAAATGGGACAATCGGTATGAGATTAAACAGGTTCATAAAAAAACCAAAATAGGCAAGGGGAGCCCAGATACTTCTTATGTGTGGAGACTGGAGGGCAAAGAGCAGACAAACCGAAGCGGCAATTGCACCGGCAATCGGACCGGCAATGCCCACCTCTGCCTCATCTTTGGCATTTTTAGGCATCTGGCGCATAAAGACTGCAGCGCCAAGCATTGGAATGAAGATCATCCCTCCAACGGGTATCCCTTTCAGCTTCATCACAAGCGCATGGCCCATCTCATGGATAAAGAGTAACGCTACCAGTCCCACAGCAAATTGCCAACCGAAAATGTATGAATAGACCACAATAGAGATGACGGCAGAAATGCCAGCCCAGCCAAATTTCAGGAAAATACCGAGCATAGGAAATTTCAGGAGAAGTGCTCCGAGAGCCGCGCCAATACCGCCGAGACCAGCCAGACCCTTACGTTTCTTATTACCAGTGTCGGACTTTTCACTGGCTATTGGCTCATTTAACTGGTCAACAGTAGTGTAACTATCCACACTTGAAGCTCCAGTAAATTCCTGATAGCCGGTATACTCGGGTAGCTGAGCAGGATCATAGCTATTGACTATGGTAGGATCATGGGTGTAATCCGGATATGATTTCAACTGTTGGACAGGTTGAGCAGAACGAGGTGTTTTTGACGCATCCTGCTGATAATAAGAAGGGCTAGCATAATCAGTTTCTTGTGGAGCCTCGCTATATTCAGAAAAGTCATCAGTATTCCAGTGCATCTTTGGCCTCAATTCTGGCTATGCTATTGTTTCATTTCATATAGATATATTATATCTTACGTAAACAGTACGTGGAGGTTGCGTTATTCCCTAACGAGGTAACTCAATCTGCTTAGATCAAAGCGGGATACCAAAGATTTGATTGAGGAGAAACAAAATAATCAAAATGGTAATCAGTACCACAGTTCCCCACGAGATAACGTTAAAGGCAAGATTATTAACATGGCGGCCCATCAAACGACGATTATTGATTAATAAGATGATAAATATCAGCAAAATAGGTAACATGGCTGCATTCAAGTCTTGCAATATGACCAATACCTCAAAAATAGGTAGACCTGGAATAAGAGTAATGAGTACACCAAGTATAATGAGGCCAGTGAAAATACTTTGAAAGACTGGCGCCTCTTTGAAACTGCGTGAGACTCCGCGCTCGAAACCAAAGGCTTCACAGATACCATAAGAAGTAGAGAGAGGCAGTACAGCAGCCGCTAACAATGAAGCGCCAAAGAGCCCTATACCAAAGAGCAGCCCGGCATATTGGCCCGCAAAGGAACGCAGGGCTTGCGCAGCATCAAGTGCTGTAATGGGAACTGGCAAAGGGTGTCCCTGGTAAAGCGCAGCAGCCGAAGCAATTATAACAAAACCTGCAATAATTACCGCAAAGATGGTTCCACTATATACATCAAGCTGTTCGTAGATATACTCACCAGAGTGAATACCCTTGTCAGCGACAGAAGACTGGACGAAAAACTGCATATAGGGGCTGATAGTAGTCCCAACAAGTGCAACAACGGTAAGTAAATAACCGCTACTAGTATCTAGATGAGGCAAAATAAGCTCTCGTCCTACAGAGCTCCATGAAGGATGGGCAGCAAAGGCAGCCGGAATATAAGCAAGGAAACCTAGAGACATAATGAGAAAGATTTTTTCAACACGGCGATAGGAGCCCTTGATGACCAACCACCAAAGAGCCAAACCAGCAATTGGAACGATGACATATACCCATGGTGTGTTAGGGTCATTTGCTAGCACCTGAACACTAGCAGCGATGCCAAGAAATTCAGATACCGTTACACCAGTGTTCGCAACGAGCAGAGCAAGCATCGCCAGAGTGGCCCAGCGAACGCCAAATTGCTCACGAATGAGATCAGCCAAACCTTTTCCAGTTATAGCCCCCATACGGGCGCACATCTCCTGCACAATTGCTAAGCAAAAACCAGCAATCGCCAGCGCCCATAAAAGGTTATAGCCATAATTTGCACCTGCTGAAGCAAACGTAGCTATACCACCGGCATCATTCCCTGCATTGGCAGCAATCAAACCTGGACCTAGTACAGTAAAAAGCTTGAGAAGAGGAGAAGATCGACTGAAACGAAAACGCGACCGCGCTTGCTTTTTGCGATCAGCGCGGCCTGCAGCCTTGTGTTTTTGTGCTTTCTGGCCTGAAGTATCCATAAGGCACACTCGCAGAAAAGAGGAGACGTGCGTCTGTTCCTTATCTGCCCTTCCTAATTTACGTATTGTTTCTCGAAGCTGATGATACCACTCTTCACTTTTTGTGGCAACGCTATTGTACTAAAGGGGGAAGCATTATTCGCCCTTTTTCACACCTTCCAAGTGAAGTCTTAACAGGTTAAGGGTGGAAAGAATGGCAAAGCGCTTATTGTCTGCACGACCGCCACGCCAACCTGGTCCCATCCCTGTTACGACACCTTCTGGCCCTTCTATGGCTATATGAATAGTTCCGGCGGCTTTCCCTTCTTGTTTATCGGGTCCGGCAACTCCAGTAATCCCCACGCCGAAGACCGCACCAAAGTACTCGCGAATAGCGTGGGCCATAGCACGGGCTGTTTCTTCACTGACTGCGCCATACCGCTCTATAGTATCATGTGGAACACCCATCTGTTCCTTGACTTTGATGCTATATGCCACCACTCCGCCAATAAAATGTTTAGAGCTACTCGGAACATCTGTAATGGTACTCGATAAAAGTCCGCCTGTGAGTGATTCCATTACAGCGAGAGACTGGTTCCGCGCCTGGAGCAGACTGCCCACAACACTTTGTAGAGTTTCCTTGTTTGTGCCAAAGACATGATGGCCGAGTATTTGGCGCACCTGAACCTCCATTTCGGACACCTGCTTCTCGGCCTCTGCGCTAGTATCAGCCTTGGCGGTGATACGCACATCTATAGCGTCAGACTTAGCATAGGTCGCGATGGTCGGGTTATTGCTATGAAGCAAGGAATCTAGCTGCTCTTCAACAGCAGATTCGCCCAGGCCAGAGACACGAAGAATACGGGTAAAAATCAAGCCGCCTGTATAGGGCTTTAAACGTGGAATGGCCTCTTGCTCCCACATACGGTACATTTCTCGTGGCACTCCAGGCATAGCAACAATAATATGGTTATCTTTTTCAACCCACCAGCCGGGCGCAGTCCCTACTGGATTAGGAAGAACCCGAGCTGAAGGAATCAGCGTAGCCTGCTTGACGTTGCGCTCCGGCATTCTGACCTGACGGGATGAAAAGTGATTCCGCAATTCATTTTCAAGGGTAGGATCCACCTGCATCTTTTCACCTAACAGCGCACTAATTGACTCACGAGCAAGGTCGTCCTCAGTCGGTCCAAGTCCACCGGTCATGATAATCAGATCAGAGCGTTCCCAGGCACGCTTTAATGTCTCAACAATACGTTTCTGGTTATCCCCTACTTGTGAAACAAAATAGAGATCTATGCCGAGAGCCGATAGACTTTGAGCAAGATAGGTAGCATTTGTATCGGTAATGTGGCCTAAGAGCAATTCAGTACCACAAGAAAGAATTTCAGCGCGCATGATACCTCCGTTAACAGCATAGGATGACAAACAAGCGATAAGCAAAGTGAGATGTAGTAGGGCCAAGGCAAACCCTTTTGGGGTTATGTTCTACATCTCTTGCAAGGCAGTATGCTTACTACCATATCATAATCATAAAAAATGATCATCAACATATTGTGTTAGAAGCATTAGAAAATCAATATGTTGTGCCAAAAGCCTTGTAATTGGCGTTTTTTCTGAGTATACTATGTTGCGTAGACCAAAAAGAAAAAATGCACGCTACGCAATCTCTTAGGGTGGATATGTGAACAAGTGAGGTGGGGCATCTTTGAAAATGAATATTTTGAAAAGAAGGAGCTACAACCCGTGTTGGAACAGCAGAAGCAGGCTTCTCAGGTAAGCGCCAGTACAGAGAAGCATACAGAGTTAGAAGGGATTCGCCAGAAAGTTTTCATGGATAGATATTCCCTGAAGGATCCTTCCGGGCAACCATTGGAGTTTTATCCCGAGCAACTGTGGGCCAGAGTTGCGCGTGGTATTGCCGCAGTGGAAACGACGGAGGAGAAACAGGCATACTGGGAGAAGCGGTTTAACGAGGCACTAGCTGATTTTCAGTTTGTGCCAGGCGGACGTATTCTGGCGGGAGCGGGATCGGGTCACCAGGTAACATTTTATAACTGTATGCCGCCTGAGCAGGAAGTGCTGACAGCAGATGGTTATCGACCAATTTCCGAAATCAAAATTGGCGACCTTATGGTGACACACCGCAATCGTCTGCGTCCAGTATTGCATAAGTTTGAGCGCGAGACCGAGGAAACACTTTATATCATCCGACCTCAGAAAGTGAGCTACGATGATTTGCGCGTGACGGGCGATCACAAAGTACACATTATCCGTTCAGAGTGGGTCAACAAACACAGGTCCCCGTGATGGTTTGCGTTTGCAGCATGAGCCGGATTGGATTCCCGCCAAAGATATTAAACCTGGTGATTACGTTGCCATCGCACATAACGGAGAGGAATCCTCTCCCGACGACAATTTCTCTCCAGGATTACGTTTCAGGATATGAGACGAACGACGGCAAGCTCTTCAAAGCGACAACGCGCGGCTCTCACGGTTACGTATCGGATTGGGGAACACACTACAAGATCAATGATAGCCTGGCTCTCGATGGAGAATTGTGCTATCTGTTCGGACGCTGGCTTGGTGATGGTTGTGTCACCCATCGCACCGGCACAGATATTCCATCCGGGATCAAAATCGTTTTTTCCCTGGATGAGAAAGACGATGCGGTAGAGATTGCTCGAATTATCGAAGCCAAATTTGGCATCGAAGGCTCCATCAAGTTGAGCAGTACAGAACGCTGGTATGACCTGTGGGTGAATTCTATGCCCCTTGGGGAGTTCTTTAAGACATTTCTCGGTTGCTACAGCTATGGTAAGCGGATTCCCGATCAACTGATGCATTTGTCCTCTGAACTCACGCTAGAATTGTTGCATGGATTATTCAGCGCAGATGGTTACTTATCTGATAACAAACTCGGTATAATGTTATCAAATCGAACACTTGCTGTCCGAAATTCATCAGCTTCTACTGCGAATAGGATATTTATTCTCGATTCGTGAGAATACGCATCGCTTAGGGCGTGTACCTTCCTACCGTCTTCAGGCTACTGCAAATGAGTGCGCGCCGCTCTTTGAGCGATTCTTTGGTGTTCAAGCACCTGAGTATAGCGTCGATTTGAAATACTATTTTGAATACGATAGCCTCAAGTGGGTGCGGATCAATGAAATTGCGGTTGAAGATTATTCTGGCATTGTGCTGGATATTGAGGTTGAGGAAGATCACTCGTTCATTTCAGCTGGTATCGCGGTCTCAAACTGCTATGTCATACCCAGTCCTGAAGATAGCCGCCAGGGAATTCTCGATAACTTAAAGGTTATGACCGAAATCATGGCACGCGGCGGTGGGGTTGGCATTAACCTTTCAACGCTACGGCCGCGCGGCTCTTATATCAAGACGGTGAATGGTACAGCATCGGGGCCGTGTTCCTGGGCGCAGTTGTATTCGGTGGCGACCGGTGACGTCATTCAGCAGGGAGGTTCGAGGCGGGGCGCATTAATGCTTATGCTGGATGATACCCATCCCGATGTGGAGGAGTTCATCACGGTGAAGCGTAAGGCGGGCAAGATTGAACACGCCAATCTTTCGGTCTGTATCTCGGATAAGTTTATGGAGGCGGTGAAAGAGGATGCTGACTGGGATCTAAGCTGGCAGGGCGAGGTCAAGAAGACGATCCGCGCTCGCAGCCTGTGGGATTTGATTTGCAAATCGGCATGGGAGTCGGCAGAGCCTGGCATGGTCTTTATGGATCGCTATAACAAAGAGTCGAATACGTGGTACTACGAGAATATCCGGTGTGTGAATCCTTGTGGAGAGCAGGGTCTGCCGCCTTTTGGCGTTTGTAATCTGGGGGCACTGAACCTGTCGGCCTTCGTCAACGATGAGGGGCAGATGGATTGGGAGAGGCTTGCTGAGACGAGCAAGGTGGCGATGCGCTTCCTGGATAATGTTATCGACGCTAACGAGTACTTTATAGAAGAGAACAGGCAGGCGCAACTGGGTACCCGTCGCACGGGTCTGGGGACGATGGGTCTTGCTGATGCACTGATCAAGATGAAGGTCGCCTATGGTAGTGAGGCATCCGTCCCATTGATCGAACGCATCTATACGACGATTCGTGACGCGTCTTATGAAGCATCTGCGGATATAGCGGTAGAGAAGGGTTCGTTCCCCTCCTTCGATGGCGAGAAGTACCTGCAAGGGCAGTTCATCAAGCGTTTGCCCAAAGCGCTTCAGAAAAAGATTAAAGAGCAGGGTATCCGCAACGCTGTGCTTTTAACACAAGCTCCGACAGGTACAACGAGCCTGCTGGCTGGCGTCAGTTCGGGCATCGAGCCAGTATACGACTTCGCGATGGTGCGACGTGACCGCACAGGTGAACATATACTCTATCATCCACTACTTCAGGCATGGCGAGATGAGCATCCCAATGACCCGACACCAGGGTATTTCGTTGCATCCAACGATCTCACGCCAGAAGAACATGTACGCGTACAAGCGGCGATTCAGCATTATACAGATTCCAGTATCAGCAAGACGGTGAATGCGCCCAACAACCATACGGTCGAGGATGTGCAAAGGCTCTACCGGTTGGCCTATGAGATGGGCTGTAAGGGCATCACCTATTACCGCGATGGTTCTCGTGATGCTGTGCTCACCCGTATCGAGGATGAGAAGAAAGCGGAGCAGCAACAGGCGGTCAAGCTGGAGCCTGTGACCTCCATTCAAGATGGTGTCAAGCCACGACCCGCCGTGGTACATGGTTACACACGCCAGGTGAGCGCGCCAGAAGGGAAGATCAATGTCACGATCAATAGCGACGAGCATGGCCCATTGGAGGTGTTTGTCAACGTTGGTAAAGCTGGTAGTGACATTGCTGCTCTCGCTGAGGCTTTAGGTCGCTTGATCTCGCTCAATCTGCGCATTCTTAGTCCGCTTTCGCAGACCGATCGTGCCCAGGAGATCGCCGAACAACTACGCGGTATTGGTGGCAGTCGCTCTGTTGGCTTTGGTATGCAGCAGGTACGCTCCTTGCCTGATGCCGTTGCGCGGGCGCTGGAGATGCATATAAAAACGTCGGAGGATACACAGGAGCAGGCTCAAGTAACCAGTTCTCCACCCCTGGTTAACGGCAAGAAGCAAAACAATGGAAATGGCAGTGAAGGAAGCACGCAAACCAGCGCAGATGCGTCACTCAGTTTAAGTCATCTGAGTGTGATAGGTAACCTGTGTCCCAAATGTGGATGTAATACGATGGTTCACGAGGAGGGATGCCGGAAGTGTTATAACTGCGGGCATAGTGAGTGTTAAATGCAGCTTAGATGAAACGGCCTGTTGAGCCGTTTGGGGGCCGCTAGGGACGGCGATTGGGAAAGGACA
>DMFQ01000327.1:0-1187 GCA_003450555.1 Ktedonobacter sp. | reverse complement strand
TGTCCTTTCCCAATTTTTTTCAAAAAGCTTTGTGCTCCAGGAGACACGAATTATGAACGAGGGTTCGCCACATTTCTCTAAATTGACTCTGTGATGCGTTGATCCTGCCATAAGAGTTGGACGAATGAACCAATGAAAAGCGCGATCCCGGTCCAGAGGATGATGAGAGATGGGAAGAAACCAAAAGATAGCACTGATGTGGAGGCATAAATTCCAAACCTATAACTCGTTATATCGACTCGTCCATTTGAGATCACTGCGGGGAAGATAAGTGATGAGGTAACCGTAACGATAAACAATGTCTCTGTAAGGGCAATAAAAAAGATTCTTCTGGCCTCTTTCAAGGCCTGTGCTATCGAATGGCCCTTTATAAATTTCTTAATATTGTGTACTTCGATGAATACGTAGATGAAGGAGCCAAAATAGGTAAGCAGTGCCAAAAAGCTCCAGTTGAAGACGCTACTAAGAATACCAATATACCAGGTTTGATCATTGAGCAGTAGAGGAAGAAGGCCAACGATAGCTGCTCCTAGTAGGCGTGGTAGCAACAGTTGAGAATACAACCAGCGTCTGCGCATAATCTGCGTGAAGATTAAAAAGAGGAGTAGCAAAAGGAGAATATACCATGTCAGAATAACAATGAATTCCGGGCTAGATGAATCGAGCGCAGGAGGACATTTTTCGATGATCGGGCTAGGTGAACCAAGTATAAGAGGACACATTTGTCCTGTTAGCCAATGCTGGTAAGCATAAATGGAAGGAAAGATCAATAACACTATCTGAAAAAATAGGTATAAAAACGGCCAGCGGTGAAGGGCCAGGAAGAACCAAAGTAAAGGGTCTTTGCTTTTGGCCTTGCGCCAGAAATTAGCTGAGCTATCAAGATCATATATTCTTAAGTAGTGACCCGAAATGAGGCTGATCACATGCATTAATCGGCCATAACCATCTTCCTTAAACTGCCTAACGTTCACTTGATCCGACCGCATGAGAGAAGTTTCATTCTTGACATACGTAATGATACCGTTCAGTCTTGCTAACTTCTGTTCGACGTCTTCAAAACTATTCAAAATTGGCTCGAGATATTCCTTCTGTTCCTCACTATCCAGTTCATTTTTTACGATAAATGTGCAAATGTCAGGGACAAGCGAGATATAGATGCCTAGGTTATCATTTTCATGCTTTAT
>DMFQ01000059.1 GCA_003450555.1 Ktedonobacter sp. | reverse complement strand
GGGTATCATACAGTCATCATCATGCCGCTTTTGTCTTGTTGTCTATTAATCTTTCTGAGCATACATAAGCCATACCCATGCCGTGCACATAGGTGCTCATTCTTGCTATGATAGTAACAGAGCACCCTTCTAACACCCTCTGGAGAGGAGTAAAAGAAAGGAAGGCGTTGCCTCCCGCCCAATGAACGCGGTGGGTTTCCACGCCAATTTTGATATGACGAACGACAAACGCTTCAAGATTCTGATAGTCGCTGCGGAGGCGGTTCCTTTTGCCAAGGAGGGCGGTGTTGCCGATGTCATTGGGAGCCTGCCCAAAGCACTGGCAGCCCTGGGCCACGAGGTGTGTATCTGCATCCCCCGCTACGGGAGTATCGATCCCGCTCGTTGGTCACTCGAACACACCGGTATCGTACGAACAATCTCTATGGCCTGGCACGACTTCACGGTTTCTCTTTTTCAGACCACTCTCCCAGATGCACCGGTTACCGTCTATTTCGTGGAAAATGCAGAAATGTTTGGCTGGCATCAGAAGATCTATTTCGGCCTGGACCGGCACGATGAGTATCTTCGCTTCCTCCTCTTTTGCCGCGGACTCCTCGAGGCACTGCCGTCGCTGGGCTTCGTTCCTGATATCATTCACCTCAATGATTGGCAGGCGGCTCCCTGCGCTCCTTACCTACGTACCACCTATCGTCATCTCTTACGTCAAGGGGCAACTCGCGTTGTCTACACCATTCATAATCTGCAATACCAGGGACGTTGGCTTCCTTCCATCCTGGAAGAGGTCGGGTTAGATCGCGGCTCACTCTTCAACATGGGTGGTTTGGAGTTTTGGGGTGATGTCAACTGGATGAAAGGTGGCATCGTCTACTCTGATGTGGTGACGACCGTTTCGCATCGCTATGCAGAGGAGATTCAGACACCGCAGTTTGGCTGGGGCCTTGAAGGAGTCCTCTCGTTGAGGCACGAACGTCTCTTTGGCATTCCCAATGGCCTCGACTGGGATGTCTGGAATCCAGCTACCGATGATGCCCTGGCAGCTCGCTATACGGCAGAGGATGCTCCAGAGGCCAAGCGACGCAATCGCACAGCCTTGCGACAGGAATTCGGGTTAGCTGATGACCCAGATATACCGGTGATAGGTATCGTCAGCCGACTCGTGGATCAAAAAGGCTTTGATCTCATCGCAGCGATTGTTCAAGAGCTACCCGATTCGCCCTTCCAACTCGTTGTGCTCGGCTCAGGGTATTGGCACTACGAGCAGATGTTCAACTATCTTGCTGCAACTACGTCCAATGTTCGCGTCTATCTCGGTTTCCATGCCGCCCTCTCCCGCCGTATTTACGCGGGTGCGGATTTCTTTCTGATGCCCAGTGCCTTCGAGCCGGGCGGTTTGGGACAGTTGATCGCCTTGCGCTATGGAACGCTCCCCATCGTCCATGCAACTGGCGGCCTCGCCGACACTGTGACCGACCTGGATGTCAACCCTGACACTGGCAATGGGATCAGCTTTACACATTACTCGGCCTCCGCCTTACAGGATGCATTGTATCGTGCATTGCGACTCTATGGGCAACAAGATCGCTGGCCTCAGCTCCTGGCACGTGCCATGGCCCACGATTCGCGCTGGTCCGCTAGCGCCAGGGCCTATAGCGAATTGTATCAGCGCACGTTCAGCTTCCCGCCCATGTGAGCCAGTAAACCCTGTAACCCTCTCATGTTTTGAGGAGGTCTGTACCTCCTGTGGGTTTTTCAAACTCTACATCTATATATGCGTCGGCAAGAGAAAAGTGGACATCAAAGCTGTGCAGCGTGAAATCGTCAGTATTTTCAAAGGCTTCGTAAATCCACCTGTTCTGCTCTTTGTGATAGCTTTCGATTTTAAGAGATTGCGAATCTACCAGGACATATTCTTCGATGGTGGGATGCGCACAATAATTTTTGAGTTTCCACGTTCTGTCTGTGAGTTCTGTGGTTGGGGAAAGGACTTCCACAATGAGGCGTGGAGATTGGATCGCTTGCACTCTTCCCCGGTCACGTGGATCGCAGGTAACCGTTACGTCGGGGTGGAAGTAGCGTGTCTCAGAAATGTAAACCTTCATATCGGAGCTATAGACACGGCAGTTGCTCCCGCGCAGAAGATTCCAAAGGGTTCGTTGGATATTTGATTTGATGGTGTCATGATTGGCGGTTCCGCCTGCCATCGCATACACATGGCCATCAATGTACTCATAGCGCGTCTCAGGATCGTTTGCTTCGAGTTGAAAGTATTCTTCAACTGTCATGGATCGCCGATTCTCTATCGCCATGGCTCTCTCATGCCTCTTCTTCCATATATGATGGTCGCCTGGATAACGTTGGTATATCTGCACTATTATAGCATAGTGTGTTCCGTATTGAGGCGAACAGTCTCGTTCTCCGTCATCTTCTGATCTGTGATGCATCACTCATGATCCTAGATCATTGAGTGCGGCTGCACGAGTTTTTCCGTCTACTGATGCTTTTTCCTCCGCTCTTCGCGTATTTGTTCACGCACCGCTTTCAACGCGCCGCTGGCTTCCCAACAAGCTGTTAGCCATAGTTGCTCTGGACGGTCCAGCATGAGATCTGGTACTTTTCCATCCGCGACATCATACGGATGTTTCCATCCGGCATCAGCGATGCTGCATTCTTCTATCAGAGAGAAAAGTAGGGATCATCTCGAACGGTCTCCATGCACTCATCCACTGTCAGGTCCGTGTATATTTGTACCCACTGGCCGGTATGGCGCATAAACGAGAGGTGAAAGCGCTGGTTCCCGGCATATTGCATCCGAGCAAATTTCGCCTCGAAGCTCGGCTCTATGGGATGTGGATCAGCCACGTGATATTCGGCACAAAAGTAGAATGCCTTATGGTACCACTTGCCATAGATATCGACGATATAATTGAACTGCGGATTCTCTGGTGGCGACTGAACGTGTTTAGGCTTCAGTACTGTCTCAATGAGTTCATTCGCCTTCGTGGTGACTTCCGTTTCCAGCAATTCTGAGAGAGGAGATGTAGAGGTTTTGCGCGGCTGCATCGGCCGCCGATTGATTTCCTTTGGCATCCAATTCCTCCTTGTCATGCAGGCGTGTCTAGAGTTTTCCTGAGTATGTTGATGACCAGCCAAAAAGTGCTCGCAATCGCTGCCCTGGATTGAACTTGAAGACCCAGCTTTCAGGTTCCTGGCGGACATAAAAACCACCAAAGCCGGGCAAGGTGACGCTATCACCCGCTTTGAAGCTCTCATACAACGTTTCGACAACGCCATCTACCCAGGCTGTTGCCGCTGCTTCGTCAGCATTCATCCGTGTAGCCAGCAGGCGAACGAAATCCTCTTTTTTGAGACGATCAGCCATCACACTTCTCCTTACAAACCGGCTGCGATCAGTTCTTCCTTGTGGACGTACTAGAGTATCGAGCAACACTGTTCCATCTTTACCAATCACTGCCAGTTCTATCACCTCGTCATCACGTTCAAGTCCCGTCGTTTCAGTATCGAGCATCACCCATCCATCCTGTTGAAGCATCTGCTGTGCCCATTGTGAGATCGCCTTTTTTCTCAAGCGAAACGGTTCTCTTGTCCGGCAGGAGGCACATATTCCACCTTGAATACGTGCCTGCGTAGTGTTGTCCGTGGCAAAGAGTCCACACCACCGGCAATATTTTGCCTGCGCATTTGCAAGTGTTGTACGGTGAGAAACTGGACTGCGGTTTCTTCTCACGTCTGGTCATTCCTTTTTCATGGATACTCTTCCACCCGTTTTGTTCTATACTATCATATCCGTCCAGGGTATAGGCATCTTCCTCGTTACACTATATATTTAGAAACCGCTGAAAACGCTCTTAACTCTTTTTTGCGGCTGACCTCATGGTTTGGTGTGATCTTTTACTGGTTTCTATACCTTGTCCAGTACTTGCTCTAATGTTTGTGCTTATTTTGTCTTTTGGCCGTGGTACTTTCCCTCTAAAGCATGCCAAACGCCTCCTCGAAAGGCTTGCCAGCGGTCTGAATGCAAATAGAGAAGCCATCTATTGAAATGGTATAATAACAAATGATACGTACTATGGGCTTCCCGTACTGCAGGACGTAGTTCAGACACGCATGGCAGAATTTGGTGTGAGTGCTCCCTGGCAAACCTTTGTCCAATGCTTCGACTTATTGCCTCGCGGGATGATGTCGAACATGGCAAGCCTGATCCTGAGATCTATTTCCTGCGCTTTATATGTGAAGACGACAATTCGAAAGGAGAGACACTATGCAACTCGCATGGAAGGTTGATGAAGGTAGCAAAGTCAGGTTGAAGGATTACGATCCAGACTTTGTTGATAAGCATACTGATCGCGCATTGGCAACAGCAGAGATAGAAAAGCTCAGCGAAGAACTTGGCGAGTTACAGCAGTTGTTGGCGGCGGCGCAGCATCACAGCCTACTCATCGTACTGCAGGGGATGGATACGAGCGGCAAAGATGGCACGATTCGCCATGTCATGGCGCAAGTCAATCCGCTGGGATGCGAGGTGCGTTCGTTTAAGGGACCTACATCCAGGGAGCAGGCACATGATTTCCTCTGGCGCATCCATCGGGTCGTTCCAGGCAGAGGCATGATCAGCATTTTCAATCGCTCCCACTATGAGGATGTGCTGGTGGTGCGTGTGCATGATCTGGTGCCAGAAACGGTGTGGCGGCGACGGTACGCAGCCATTAACAACTTTGAGCACATGCTGGCCCAGAATGACACGATTATTCTGAAGTTCTATTTGCATATTAGCTACGAGGAGCAGGAAAAACGCTTACTGGCTCGTCAGGAGGATAGGACCAAAGCCTGGAAACTCTCGTCGGCCGATTGGG
>DMFQ01000248.1:5221-11606 GCA_003450555.1 Ktedonobacter sp. | reverse complement strand
CGCCTTCAACACCGCGCAAGTCTATCGCTTACAAGCGGGGCCAGCAGCTGGCTGCGGTGGCCACTCGGCGGCTGCGTCGTCGCCGAGAGCGGGCACTGGGCAACGCTCCGGCCGTGATCTACCTCGCTGGCTGCTATGGCGTCTTTGCGTTGGAAGCATTACTCAGCCTGCTTGGGGCCCCTGCTCGGGAGAGTCTCCTGCCTGCTGTGCACAAGACCTCTTCTCCACATGCTCCCACCTAAGCCTTATCTCCAAATATCTGCCTTCTTGCAATACACTTGTTCACCTCGTATCAAATACCTTAACCGTCGGGTGGTACTTTCATACCAACTAGAGCACGGTCTATGCGAATGTGCGCCGGAAGCTATCGTACAATCGCAAGTGTAAAGATGTGTCATCTGCATTCAAAATGGTTCGTGGTGTTAAACATGCACAATTCACCAGAGTGGGCGGATATCGTCATCATAGGAAATGGCATTGCAGGTCTTACCGCGGCAATCGAGGCTCGTTGCCTCGCGCCCACCGCGCGCATAGCTATCATTACCGAGCAGTGTCATCCTACCATCAATACGCCTGCACTCAAGCAGTTCGCCATTGGGAAACTTGCACAGGAGCAACTCCTGGCTTATCCCGCTGGTACAGAACGTGGTCAGAGAATCCGTGTGATCAACACACGCGTTGAGGGGATCAATGCTCAAGGGAAGTTCCTGGTTTTACGTGGTGGATATACCTTTGGCTATGGCTCGCTCCTCATTGCCACCGGAAGTCGCCCTAACGGACTACCTGCTCACTTGCCCGGACGTGATTTCGATGGGGTTCTCACCCTACACTGTTTGCAGGACTACCTGGATTTACGCCGACGTCTCGATGCTATTGACTCGGCAGTGGTAATCGGAGGGGGAGCTCATGCGATTGAAACGGTGATGAGTCTTCTACATCACGGCATCGAGGTCCACTGGCTTATTCGCAGTGAAACCTTTCTGCCGCACATACTCGATCGCACTGCATCTACAATGGTGTTGGAAAACACGCGCAATGCCGGCGCAAAAATTTTCACGAAGACCGAGATTATCGGTATTGTTGGAAGAGTAGGATCTGTTATTGGTGTGATCACAAACAACAATAAAATGATTCCTTGCCAGTCAGTGCTGGTGTGTACCGGTACATCGCCGGTCACCACCCTGGCAGAAGAGTGTACTACTCCAATGATGTATGGGCGCGGTGTATATGTCGATGAGCAGTTCCGTACCAGCGTACCCGATATCTATGCAGCCGGTGATGTTGCTGCACGCAAGAATCCTCAAACAGGAGCCTATGAGACACAGGCCCAATGGTATGCCGCAGTGCTACAGGGACGCTCTGCGGCAGCAGTGATGACGGGACATCACGAATTAGCTGCTCAATCAATGGGCGTACCCTGGCACGCGACACACTTAGGGGATCTATGTATGCTGACAGTAGGCAATCCCCTTCATAAATTTGCAGGCTCTACGATATGTACTGATCGAAGTAAGAAAAAGTATTGTCGTATGTCTATCATCGACGATAGGTTAGTGAGCTACCTCTCTATCGGTTCTGCTCAACCGGATAGTCTGGCCATTAAAAGTATTATCGATGAGGGTCTGTCAATTCGTCACATTAAAAAGGCCTTGCTCACGGGAGTATTTGACGCTCGAAAATACCTCACTCGATGGAGATCACAAGAGGCTCTGGCCATGGTAACTTCAGGTAAAGTACCTGTTGTAAAACCGCTGTATTATCCTGTGACACCTGTTCGATCATTCCCCTTTGTGTCTCCGCCTGCGACTATCGCAACTGTCCAGCGTAGCTCAGTTTTACACCCCTCCAATGCGTCAGGCCCCACTTTAAATGCTATTACGAGGATGGAAACGATCCATGGCGACTCGGTTGATAAACCGGACTATGTGCTTTCATCCCTTGCTGGTCAATCGACCATTCATGGTTGGGAACAAAATGCGAGACCATCGACCGGGAAACTACCTGAACCGATCTCTACGGATATGGAATCCATCCTGTTGTCTCTTCCCTCGCGTTCTGTCGCGCGCAGTCTTTGGTCATACAGTGAGAAGATACCAGCAGTGAAGGCCCGTAAATCTTCTTCCCAGCATAAAGGGCAGGGGCAGTCGGAAAAAGCAAACTTTTTGCTCTAAATGTCATGTACTCAGAAGGCGTCAAAAGACTGTTTCACTTGAAAGGTGACCGTATCATATTGAAATCANNGGCTGCAATGAATGCTTGCTCGCGTGTCCTGCCGTGGCTGAAGCTATTTCGATCGATGTATTGAACCGCGAGACGCTCTCGGGCGCTATTTCTGCTCCCATAGCTTCGTTTTGCCCGGTCATGCTATCAATGTGGCGCCTGTGTCGCACCCTGTCCTGTAGGATTACATCGTGATGCAATGATGATGTGGATAAAAGTGCGCCTATTGCGTTCTGGGAGAGGAGAATAACAGCCTTCATGACTACGCGCCACCCTCCCCAAGAACGTCCATTCTCCAATAACAGGCCCGCGCAACAGGGCGAAAAGGGCTATCCCTGGCTCTTTCTTCATATGAGAAGCTCATGGGTCTTCGGTCTCGCTGTAGTATTCGTAGTCTGCGGTTTGGGCGGAACCTTTTATATTTGGTATAGCCAATCTGGCTTCGATACCTCTCCTGATAGTTGGGCAGGCCTGAGTTATGCCGTCATAGGGACACTATTCTTGTTGCTGGCTGTAACGCTGTACAGTCTACGTCGTCGCTTACGAAAGGGAGTGGTAGTAGGTCAACTCAATGCTTCCTTGAAGTGGCATGTGCTCCTGGCAGTAATGGGACTGATTGTGCTCACCATGCACGCATTTGGTCATTTTGCACCAATCTCAGGTACTTTTGCTCTGTATAGTGTGATTGTTCTGGTGATCAGCGGCTTTGTGGGTCGTGCTTTAGATCATTATCTGCCTCGCTTGATCACTCGCGAGGTAGATAAGGTTCTTACGCTGCAGGGCGGCGATCGCATCGATTCGGTCTCACAGAAGTTGCAAGCAATCGTCGTGCATAACGCACAAGAGAATCATGGTATCCCGGTGAACTCTCCTCACCCTGCTGATATGAGTCTGTCACTACGTACGCCAGCCCCAAACGGTCTTCCTTTTGCCGCCAATGGTCAGTCATTGGGTGCTTCGTGGGACCTGGCATATATTTCGCTTGAGCCGACTCAGCAAGAGCTTGATCACAATGCTTCCCAGTATCGCTTTATTCCTGATAAGAAAAGTGCGCTCAATCGCCCAGGAGCATTCATGCCTGGAGCTGAGGAGCATCTTGTAGAACTACAAGAGATGCAGCTTGCTATGCAACGCGAACAGCTTTATCGCTATATCATTCGCTACTGGCGTGTGCTGCATATCTTGCTAGCTTTCATTACCATTGGCCTGGTAACCTGGCATATCATATTTGCTTCCACGTTACTGGCGCCGGGCTTCTTTCACTAGCGCAACGTTGCCAGTCTTATGATCTTAGGTTAAGAAATCTTTACCAGGACGTGGTACTTTCCAGCTATATCATGAGCTTGATGAACAAAAAAAGAAAAGAGGCTGTGATAGTATCATATCCATACCAAGAAAGTTCAAAACATATCAGAAAATTTCACTTCAGTTCATGGTGCTTCCACAGATGTGCAGCATCGAGTATGCTATTGCCTTTTAGGATCCCATAGTGGAGGGAATTTCATTTCGTCGCCTACGCAAACATGAAAGGACTTGGGATATTTATGCGAAAGCCACGCCGTCGTCCGTATGGTTATCGGCCTGCACGATACAGGCTGTTCTCGCCATTTGCTCTCGTTGGGGTACTGGTACCAGTCGTTCTCGCACTGATAGCAGTAGGGTTCATCTTCGGTTTGCCACACCTGGCCTCGCATGCAGCTGCGAACGTCAATGGTGATTGCGCGCTCATCGTGCCACCCAATCCGCTGTCGGCACAAGGACTGGCCACACCCTATCAATTAGTGGCCACCGATCCAGCGAACGGCCCATGCCACGAAGCGAACCCTGCTCAGTCTGCTTTTATTCAGGGAGCGGTAATTAATCCAGCAACAGGCCACATTTCCATCTACAATCCCCTCGTGATAGACCAGGGTACCAAGGCTGCCGCAACCCCAGTGGTTCCAACGCTGCCCAATGGAGCTGTGGTAGGGCTCTGGTTCGGTTCCAATGGCAATACCCTTACACTTAAGGGTTCGGGTGGGAGCTTGCACCAGGGCCATTGTGTCAATGGTCTCTCTGGCTCCATCTTCGGGCAGGTCTCTTATTGTAATGCTCCCGCTTTCTTCCAGGCAGCCAACCAGGCAATTCAAGCAGGCAAACTGGTTCCACCGGCGCTAGGGAAGGCTAAAGATGGACTGCCCTGCCCGACGTCACGCGACTTCTCGATCGTCGATCAGGATCAGAGCGATAATGTGACCACTTTTTACCTCATTACCCCTTCAGGTAAGGTCGCACAAGACACGAAAGCCAATGTTGCTGCCCTGGGAGGGCAGGTTCAGAAAAATGGCAGTGATGAGCGCCTGATTACTGTCGTAGATAGTGCGCTGGGTTGTATTCCTTGGACCGCCCCAGATCTCGCAGACCCGGGCCAGAATGTCCCTGCCCTTCCACTTAACGAACTACAGGCGGCGGCACTGCAGCAAGCGCCGATAGGGCTTGTCCCAAGTCGCGATCCGATGGTCCTGGTAAACAATAAAAGCAACCTGGATAAGATCAATGCTTACCGGGCGGGAGTCGATCAGCCTATCGCGCCGAATTTGCAAGCTGCCAGTACACTTCTCTACTGCACCAATCTATTGGCGGTTGCTCCGCAACGCTTGCTGCTCGATGCTCGCTTTACAAAGGTACAGGCTCCCGTTGACCCTGTAGTGGCCAACAATCTGTTTACCTTCCTGGCGCAACGTTTTGTCTTCACTTATGAAAAGAACGGCCTCAACTGTATGAAGTTATTGGGCCAGCCTGATCCTGTGACGCTGAAGAAGGATGCCAATGGTGTGGCCATTGATGCAACGATCAATGACATAAAAGTTTACACCCCCTTCAACTGCTCTGTGAATGGGACATTGCTCGTTGGGTGTTCAGGGACAACCACTATCAATGGTCAAATGTGTAGCTTCACGATGGATAAAAATGCTCGTCAGGTAAACATTACTTGCCACGCAACAGGCCAGTAGTGAGGAAAACGAGGAGTATCATCGAGATCCCTTACTGAGCAACAATAAGTGAGAGCTACTTCGCTCTGCTTGAACGCCTGGCATTGAGAAGCCCAGGAGGGGTCAAGCAGAGCAACTCGGCGAGTTTCGTTTCGAGTTACCAAAACACTCACTTGCATTTGGAACATATCGTTGTGATGTCCTGACTAAATTTCACTTCATATAGCCATTTTACTACAAACAAACCCCAAATCCTCCTCAAGAGACCGCTTACAAAGGGACTTGACAGAAGCGCCATATACCACTACTCTTAGGCATATTCTGAAGAAGGTACATAAGCCTTATTTACACCGCTACACAATCAAAAACATACGCGGTAGCTATTTTACTTTTTAGGAGGGTGGGGCAACAATGAAACCACCACGATTCCACTATTGCGCTCCAGACATGTTAGACGAAGCGCTAGCTCTCCTCGATCAGTATGGGGAAGATACAAAGATACTCGCAGGAGGCCAGAGCCTGATCCCATTGCTCAACATGCGCCTGGCTGGGCCACAATATTTGATAGACATCAACCATATTTCAGAACTGAACTACATTGAACCCGAAGATGGTTACCTGGCAATAGGTGCAAATGTCCGTCAGCGGCAGGTAGAACGTTCACCTCTAGTGAGAGAGAAACATCCATTGCTCGCTGAAGTGGTCCAACATATTGGCCACATGCAAATACGCAACCGTGGAACTATCGTCGGCAGCATCGCTCATGCAGATCCCGCGGCTGAATTGCCAGCCCTGCTTACCTGCCTCAATGGGGAAGTAGTAGCACAAAGCATCCACGGAGAGCGGGTCATGAAGGCAGAAGAGTTCTTTACCGGCTACCTCTCAACAGGTTTGAACCCTGGTGAAATGCTGACAGAGGTACGCTTCCCCTGGATTTCCCCACAATCAGGTTGGGCGTTTTTAGAGTTTGCACGCCGTTCAGGTGACTATGCTCTGGTAGGGACTGCCGCAGTAGTTACCCCTTCTCTTGATGATCATTGTATGTCTGCCCACATCGCCTATCTGGGCATAGCTGGTCTCCCTCTACGTGTGCGCGAAATCGAAAGCATCCTCATCGGCACGACGCTGGATGAGCAGATCCTCAACCAGGCCGCTGAACTAGCACAGACATTCGTCAGCAATGACATGGAAGA
>DMFQ01000248.1:0-5102 GCA_003450555.1 Ktedonobacter sp. | reverse complement strand
CCGCCTGGACACGGCGTGAGCATTAAATAGAAAGAGCATGCTCTATGCAAGAACAAGATGAAACACCCACTTTCAGCGAAGTAAACCTTATCTCTGTGACCGTTAACGGCCATCTCTATGAACGGCAGGTATCTGTGAGAATGCTGCTTTCGGATTTTCTACGCCATGTACTCCATTTGACCGGAACACACGTCGGTTGTGAGCATGGTGTCTGTGGTTGCTGTACTGTATTACTCAACGGCGAAGCAGTGCGCTCCTGCCTCATGTTGGCAGTACAATCCGATGGCATGGCACTTACCACCATCGAGGGTATGGCTGGCACCAACAGCGAATTGCATCCCATTCAACAGGCTTTTCAAGAAAAACATGGCTTACAATGCGGATTCTGTACCCCAGGTATCATCATGTCGGTTCACGCTATGCTCCATGAGAATCCCAACCCTACTGAAGAAGAGATTCGTCATGAACTCTCAGGGAATCTTTGCCGCTGTACAGGCTATCAGAATATCGTGGAGGCGGTCAAACTAGCCGCGGAACGTTTACACGCATCCCACATGGAGGTCGAATAATGGCAACACGTTGGTTTGGCGCACCTGTTCAAAGGTCAGAAGACCCACGCTTACTCCGCGGCAAAGGCAACTATGTCGATGATATTGATCTACCCGGTATGCTGCAAGCGGCAGTACTACGCAGCCCACATGCTCACGCACGAATAGTCAGCATAGACTCAGATCCAGCTCTGAGTCTGCCAGGGGTCCACTTAGTAATCACCGCCGCGGATCTCGGAGAGGTACTCGAACCTTCCCCACTCCTTATACCTCATTCCGCTTTGACACAACCTCGTACACAACTGCCTCTCGCGCTCGACGAGGTCCATTATGTTGGTCAAGCGGTAGCCTTCGTCGTAGCAGATGATCGCTATATTGCCGAGGATGCGCTCGAACTGATCGACGTTGAATATGAGCCGCTTCCTGTTATCCACAGCTTGCAAGTCGCTTCAGCAGACAATGCCCCTCTAGTTCACACAGATGTTCCTGGAAATGTTGCCGCTCATTTTATACAAAACGTGGGCAATCCGGACAGTATATTTGCCTCTGCTACACATTCAATTCATGAGACCATGAGCATAGAGCGTGGGGCTGCTATGCCAATGGAATGCCGGGGTGTATTGGCACGTTGGGAGGCCCATGAGAGCATGCTTACTTGCTGGATCTCGACCCAAGGGCCTATTCCTATACGTAATGGCCTCTCCGCCATCTTCCATCTTCCTGAACATAAAGTGCGGGTCGTTGCGCCCGATGTGGGTGGTGGCTTTGGAACAAAGATCATGCTGTTCTATCCAGAAGAAATTCTCACCCCTTTTGCCGCTATCAAACTTGGCAGACCGGTGAAATGGATCGAGGATAGACGTGAAAACTTCATTTCATCGAACCAGGAACGCGGCCAAACTCATGAAGTCGAATACGCCTTCGACGACCAGGGTGTACTGTTAGCTGTTCGTGATACTTTTGTGCACGATACGGGAGCATATACCCCCTATGGCATCATCGTTCCCATCATCACAGCCTGTAGCCTGCCTGGACCATACCGCCTGAAGCACTACTACAGCGAATTTACCGTCCTCTACACTAACAAGGTTCCCGTCAGCCCCTATCGTGGAGCAGGACGTCCTCACGCCGTCTTTGTTATGGAACGCATCATGGATCGTATAGCGAAAGAACTGAACATGGATCGCTGCGAAGTGCGTTCGCGCAATTTCATCCGGCCAGATGAGTTCCCCTGGGATGTTGGCTTCGTCTATCAGGATGGTGGCCCTACGAAATATGATAGCGGAAACTACCAGCTCGGCCTCGATAAATTGAAAGTTCTCCTGGATTACGACAATTTCCCAAAGTTACAGGCCGAGGCACGCGCACAGGGGCGTTTCCTGGGAATCGGCGTTGGCTATTATGTCGAGGGCACATCAATTGGCCCATATGAAGGTGGAAGCGTGCGCGTTGAATCGGACGGTCGAGTCTTTGCCACAACAGGCGTCACTTCCCAAGGGCAAGCACACGCGACCACATTTGCACAAATTGTAGCCGACCAGCTGGGTATTCACCCCAGTGAAGTGTTACTTACCGAAGGGGATTCCCAGTCATTCAATTGGGGGGTTGGCACCTTCGCCAGCCGCGCTGCCACCGTCGCTGGATCTGCCTTACACCTTGCTGCTGTTAAAGTGCGAGAAAAGGCCAAACAGGTGGCTGCTGACCTTTTTGAAGCGGCCCCTGAAGACATAGAACTTGTAGATGGCAAGGTATTTGTTAAAGATGCTCCACATCGTTCACTCACGCTTGGGCAGCTAGCTATCTCCGCGAACCCATTACGCTATGCTTATGGTGAAAATGCGCGACAACTGATGTCGATGAATTTAGCTGGTCCCCGTCAAGGACCTGCCTTACCAGCAGAACGCGGCGCCCCCGGTCTCGAGGCAACAGAGTTTTATAGCCCACCACATGCCAGTTTCGCCAGTGGCGTTCATGGAGCCATCATAGATGTCGATCCAAAAACAGGCATGGTTTCATTTGTGAAATATGTCGCGATTCATGATTGTGGACGCGTGATAAATCCCATGGTCGTGGAAGGGCAAGTACACGGCGGCGTGGCACAGGGGATTGGAGGAGCTTTCTATGAGCGGCTCGTATACAATGAAGATGGGCAGATCATTAATGCCAGCTTTATGGATTATCTTCTCCCTACCTCCGCAGAGATACCTTCTATCACTGTTGATCATGTCGAGACACCTTCACCTCTCAGTCCTCTTGGTATGAAAGGGGCGGGCGAGGCGGGCGTCATTCCAGTACCTGCTCTTTTCGCTTCAGCTATTGATGACGCGCTCTCACCATTTGACCTACGAGTGCTTGAAATGCCACTACATCCGTGTAGAGTATATGAATTACTGAAAGAAACACAAAGCATATAGAGGAGGTGTAAGGAGGGGAAATACAGGTTTGCGTTGACTTTATCCAAAAATACTATGCCAGTAGACGTTCAAATAGTAATGTGAGATACTCATCAACAAGTATCACCGTTTATTATTGGAGGGTTTCTCTATGTCCTCGATCTATCCATCCTATGGTAGTGCTCCCATACAGCTTTGCCAGCGTTGTGGTAGGCAACTTCCTCCTAATGAAGTCAATTGTGGCAATTGTGGCCTGATTAATGTGCCACTTCAACCAAATAACTCTTTCGCCCAGCCACCCTCCACCACGCCTTGGGGAAGTACTCCGCAACCCACACCTTCTGGCACAAGCCAATTTGGAGGACAACCATGGATGCAGTCTCCAGCTCAACCCGCATCAAATAGCTCCTCTAACGGTTTTTCGGTACCTCAACAGGCATTCGGCCCACCCAATCAATTTCAGGCGGGAACTAATATACCCTCCGAAACTTTTGGCCAACAATCTAGTCCAAACAACTTTTATGGACCCCCGGTACAACAACCGCAGTTTTATGCTCAACCCTCCCAACAGCCAACAGCAGGTGGATTTCACCCAGGCAATTTGAATAACTTTCAGCAATCTGGCTTCACACAAGTACCAACTACGAATAGTTATAATCAACCTGGTTATGCCCAATTTCCAGGCGCGAGCAGCTATCCATCAAACAATTTCACGCAGCAAGCAGAAGAACAAAAGCGCAACCCAAAAATCGCTATGATTATCACCATCGCCGTAATCTTACTCGTCGTCGTAGGAGGAAGTATTGGTGGATATCTGTATGTAAAGAAAAACGCTGCCACCACGACTATCCAGGTACCAACTACGTTGGCTCCGACATCTGTTCCCAGAGGGAAACCTTTATTCAGTGATACTTTGACAAATAATAACTCGGGATGGGACTTGACAAGCAAACCCGGTGAATTCTCCGTCAAAATTGGTAATGGCTCAATGGTTTTAGAGGATGATAACAATAAATTGTTCTCCGAGTTAATACCAGGTGGCAGAAACTTCAGCAACTTCTTCTTTACAGCTGATGCCATTCTTTCAAAAGGATCTCAAAACAATGGGTATGGCATATATATCCGTGGTGCATCAAATCAGTCATTTGATATAGCAACATATTACCGTTTCGAACTGTACGGCGACGGAACTTTTGCCATTTTCAAAGGGTCTGTCGATGGCACAGGAACATCGACAAGCAGTTTCCTTGTAAATTATTTACAATCTACCGCCATACAAAAGCAGGGAAAAATCAATCATATTGCCATCAGCACACAGGGTCCAACGATGACTTTCAGTGTCAATGGGCAGGTCCTGCAGACTGTCACGGATAATACATATTCCAGTGGATCAATTGCCTTTTTCGTCTCCAATCTCCCTCATTCAGCCCCTGGTGCCCAGGCAACTTTCTCGAATATCTCCGTCTACCCACCTCAGTCTTAACGAGAATGAGAGCAAGAGGAGAGGTTCGAGGAGACATCCATCGAACCTCTCCTCTTGCTCTCTAGCTGAATCCTTTTTTTACTCGTCTACCAGAAGAGCTCGCGCAAACACAGAAGGATCAACGTTGCCACCGCTTACTACGCAACATATCCGTTTGCCATAAAACTGTTCGGGCTGGGTGAGTAGAGCACCAAGAGCCAGAGCTCCGGTTGGTTCAACTTTGAGATTCACATATCGGAAGTAGCGGCGTAAAGCATCCAGAATGATTTCATCTGGAACTTCAATGATATCACTCAACCCATTCCGTAAAATCTCCCAATTGAGATGACCTAGACTTAAAGTACGCGCCCCGTCGGCTATAGTAGCAGGTTCTTGCTCATTCGCAAGTAGCTGTCCGCTACGAAAAGATCGAGCAGCATCATTACCAAGCAAAGGTTCGGCTCCAACGATTTTTGTCTGTGCTTGCAAGTGATCACGTGCGACAACCAGCCCCGAACAGAGACCGCCACCACCCACCGGTACCACGATCATATCGAAGTGAGCGGCATTAAAAATCTCTTTACCCAGCGTCGAATTGCCTGCAATCACGCGATAATCGTCAAAAGCTGGCGCAACGAATGCTTCAGGATACTCCGCAAGCAGCTGGTGTATGCGCTCAATCCGACTCACTTCGCGTAC
>DMFQ01000061.1 GCA_003450555.1 Ktedonobacter sp. | reverse complement strand
ATGATTTCTGAGAAGAATAAAGGTACACCATTTCCATTTAGCTGTTATTGGTTTAGTGACTTGCACCATATATTTATCTGGACTTCAGTGTTACAATGGCTGAGACAATAATATTGTCATTGAAATGATAGAACATTTCAGCAACTACCTTATGTTGTCCATATCGAAAGGATACTATGGTATGGCGCAGTCATTTCCACGTCTATGTCAACGCTGCGGGACAGCGGTTGCAAACAATCAAGCATTTTGCCCTAATTGTGGGACACCTTTAAGCGGTGCAGTTCCGGTTAATGCTCCCAATCCGCACTATCAGCAGGGCTATGCGCCAAATGCTTCACCCCAGCAAGGTTATCCTCAAGCATCGCAGGGAGGGCAGCAACCTCCAGCCTTTGCGCAACCACAAAAAAAGCGGAGGACAGGTTGTATCGTTGGTACAATCTTGCTACTGTTGCTGCTGGTTCTTGTAAGTACAGGAGGGTATTTTGGATGGAAGTGGTATACTGGCTCTCATCTGGCTGGTAGCGTGCAAAACGTCCTACAAACTGGCCCACAATCGCCCATTACGACGACACCAATCAATGCGACGGTCAACTATGCGAGCGTCGATGTTACTATCATCAATGCGCAACAGGCGAAGAGCTTTGTCAATGACAACAGTTCGACCGCACCGGGTACCGTGCGCATCAATATTCACGCTGTTCAGTCGGATGTCAATGATGTTGGTGAAGGAAGTCGTATCGATCCCAACTATGACTATCCCTCGTCCTTCTCCCTTATCCTTCCAGGAGGGAACAACGTTGCCCTAGTTGGTTCTAAGGATGTGAACGGCCCCACCCACGCGGGAAGCCAAACCACCTGGCTCGACTTCACCGTCCCAACAACGGTTCAAGTGAACCAGCTGATTCTGCATATCGGCAAGGACACACAAGAGCAAATAGATATCCCTCTGACAGGCCATGCTGATGTCAGCAAGTATCAAGCCAAACAGAGTACGCTCAATACTCGCGTACCATTCGGTAGTATGTTCTGGACGTTGACAACGGTGACCGTCAAACTCAGCGACAGTGCTACTCAAGCTGACAAAGGGAACGATTTTATTATCCTTGGCCTCTCTATAGACAATCCCAGCTCGGAAGGTAACAATGGCTACCCGCCAGATTACATGCGTCTACAATGTGGTTCAACGTCAATTGTACTCAGTAACAACCTCATTGGTAATGCATCGGCTAACACAACTGCCGTGAAAGGAATAGTATCCTTCAAGGTACCGCAAGGCACGTCATCCTGTTCGCTCATTTTGCTTCCAGGACACACTCCCGGGGCGACCAGCCAGGCGGAAATACCGTTCCAGGTTCCTGCTTAAGTGTAATGTATTGACCCTTGCGGTCGCCCTGACGCGGTTGTCTTGCATACTACGGCCTTGTCCCAATGAGCGAGAAAACGGTATCTTGCTCAGAAGCTGGCTTCTGGCTGAACTCGCTGACCGCGTGAATGTTGTTAAAACCTGCTGTTTTAAAGAGTTGCACGGCTTGCACTTGTGTTTACCAGCGGGTGGCTGGGGAGCGAACATACAGTTCCGATTTACTTCCAAAAATGCTTCATAGGTACAAGTAGTTCGCCATTCCCTTGATCGTGTATGCAACGAGCGCACTCATCGAGCGTGAGACAACGGCAGCGCAGCAGTTTTTCCTCCAATAATTGTTTCATCGCTTGCGTGCGGAGCAGCAGGGCATCCACCTCGACCAGTTTCTGACGAGCGAGTGCTTGCCAGCGCTCCGCTGCAGGGGTGTCTTCCGCAAAGCCGTTGAACAGGGCGCGGATCTCAGAGACGGTAAAACCTGCCTGTTGCGCCATTTGGATGATAGCCAATCGATCGAACACGCGGGAGTCGTAGCGCCGACGGCCGTTGATGCGCAGCGGCGCTGGTAAGATGTCAACGCTTTCGTAGTAGCGTATGGCGGAAGTGCGAATGCCTGCCCGCTGTGCTACTTCGCCTATGGCAAGTGCTTCCATGAGTTTTTCGTCCTCTCTTGACTTAAAGTGCACTTTATATATTACACTGGAATACAGATGAGCACAAGTTGTGCTTGTTGATGCAAGAAAGATAGAAAGACGTTAAGAACCATGAAGCAGGATGGTGAAGTGTTCCCTGATGAAGTAGCACTTGCGTGCAGCTTAACAGAGTCAGAGCATGTGACGCGTAGTGCAGAACTCGAAGATCTTTTTAAGAGCGTGCAGCAGGTGAATGAATTGGCGGATGGCTATGCCCTCCGTTTTCCTGGCAGTGATACCTGGGCGAACAGGCTGATACAATTCATCACTTTTGAGCGTGCTTGTTGTCCCTTTTTCACATTTGCACTTGTTTGCGAGCCGAAGTTGGGGCCGATCTGGCTGCACTTACGTGGGCCGGAGGGTGTCAAGGGTATCGTTGAGGCGATGATTCATAGTTCTATGTGAGCTTATTAGAGCCGCTAATTTGAAAGATGAGACAAACAAACGGCTAGCTGATCAGCTAGCCGTTTGTTTGTCTCATGAATTCTGAACGTTTTTCTGGCAGTTATAACACTACCAGCCGTCGGAATTTAGTACCGGTCGCTCCGGTAGTTATTGTTTGGGCGACGATCTCTGCCCTGGTAGCCGCTGCCGCCAGATGATTGGCGCTCGCGAGCTTCGTTGACAGTGATGGTGCGCTCTCCCAAAGTGGTGCCGTTCAGACGCTCAATGGCGGCATGCGCCTCTTGATCGCTGCTCATTTCAACAAAGCCAAAGCCTTTGCTTCGCCCTGTGGCGCGATCAATAATGACCGTTGCCGAAACAACCTGTCCTACTGAGGCGAAAAGATCTTGAAGATCTTGTTCGTTCGTCTGATAGGGGAGTCCCCCTACATAAAGTCTCATATTAGTATGCTCCTGTGACGACATCTCTCAATGCATTGACGCTCGAAGAAACCGTTTCTCACAGAAGCGCTACAATTCTTTTTTGATGTCATATACACATGATAACAGAGTATAAAGGGAGTTTATTCCCATGTCTTCAGATTGGGTCAAAACAAAAATGCACGAGGGTTTTCAGATTGACCCTGGCGGTCATCCATTGCTTCTGCTCCATTAGTCATGGTACTTTCTTGCTACATTTCATGCTGCCGCATCGTATACCATCCTACCTGTGCTACACTCGTCATGGTTATCTCTCATTGTCCCGCACACGCATTCGCTGACTCGTGCAATTTTTGCCACTGCCGGTGTGTGTCGGAGCAGAGAAGCTAGTTTTGCGTCCTGTACGTGACCATTGTAGACCGTCTAGAAAGAGCATAATGAAACGTTTCGTAACAATCTGGCAAAGCGTTTTCCGTTCAAAGATAATCATTGTAGTAGCAGCCTTGATCATCCCGGGATTGGTAGGAAGCAGTCTCATTTTGCAATCGCCGCAGTTTGCCGGTACAGGGAATTGCGCATCTTATACGGTGGGGCATAGCGGTGCGCGAAGCTGCGCGAGTGTGACCCATCATCCTGATTCACAAGGGATTGGCCAGACCAATAAAAAAAAGGATGGTAATCCTTTTAAAGCAGGGCTGAAGAAATTGTCCCTATTGAAAAATTTGCCACCTTCCAGGAGTCCAGTGGCGACATCTGCGATCAATAGAAAGGCAGCCCTTCCCATAGTAATAACAACCCCAACGCCGGTACCAACAAGCCCTCCTCAGCCAACCAGTCCTCCTCAGCCGCCAACGGGACAGGGTACGGTCACAGCCATGATCGAACAGATTTTTGGATCCTACGCCGCGGGGGCTTTACATGTAGCGAATTGCGAGTCGGGCCTCAATCCCAACGCATATAATCCTTCGTCGAATGGGGGCAGCCATGCCGAGGGCGTCTTTCAAATCCTGTACCCGAGTACATGGATGGGCACTTCGGAAGCTTCAAGCTCTCCTTATAATGCGCAGGCTAATATTCTTGCCGCGCATCAGATATTCGTGCGAGATGGCTACAGCTGGCACGAGTGGTCATGCGCCCCTTAAAAAAGGCAAAGCTGACGATTCAGGACTCCTCCCGCCTTTGTGGAGGAAGTCCTGAATCATTACGTTCATGATCGCCTGTATGGCTTGAGGAAAATATCTATTCCTCTTTGGTACTCAATCACTACCCAATCTTAACCAGATCACCACTATTTCTCTCTCCCCCCTTTTTCCCTACTTCCTCTATAGTTACATTTAGTTGAAGCATAACAAACGTACGTTTTTCCGGGTCTATCTTCCCACTATTCGTGTCCTTGATTTATCTCTATGTTTCAATCTATCTTTTCCATTCGCGGGGAAGGAAAGAAAATGTTGAACCATCAACAAACATTAGAACCTGTAAGGCCAGTAGGGCCAGAACAACTGGCAGATCGTCATAAGCGCTGGCGGAAGCGCTATCTCTGGTTCGGCCTTGGCATGGTAGCAGCCACGAGTTTGCTCCTGATTGTGGCGCTCATATTCGCGCTTCAAGGTGCCACCCAGGCGGCTCCTCGTGCGCACCCAACAGTGCTTGCCACTCCTGCTCATCCTCATGTGCAGCAACCGACGCCTACAGAGCAAGCAACTCCCACTCCACAAACCGCTCTGATTGAGTCACAAGTTGATAGCCTGCTGAGGAATAAGGCCGCGCACCAGCAATTCAGCGGTTCGGTACTGATCGCGCAAAATGGTCATGTGCTTTTAAGCAAGGGCTATAGCGTAGCCGATTGGGATGACCAGGCACCCAACACGCCTCACACCAGGTTTTATCTCGGCTCCACCACCAAGCAATTTACCGCCATGGCGATTCTCATCTTGCAGGAACGCGGCAAACTGCATGTGCACGATCATCTCTGCTCCTACATCGCGCATTGTCCAGCAGCGTGGCAACCGCTGACGATCCACGAACTGCTGACGCATACTTCTGGCATCCCACAACTGGACGATTCACAATTGTCGGGTGCTTCCCCTGAAGCATGGATTGCCAGTTACGACACTGTTCCGCTGGCCTTTGCGCCGGGCAGCCATTTCGACTACTGTAGCGTCTGCTACCAGATACTGGGCTATGTCGTCCAGCAAGCCTCGCACCAGCCGTACAACGTGTTCTTACAGCAGGCGATTTTTGATCCCTTGCAGATGAAGGACACAGGCTTTGACCCGAATTATCTCTCCCTGCCTGATCACGCGGTTGGTTACGCGGCCTGGCAAGTCAAAGCCGTGACGCTTGGATGGTCTCTTGCCTCGCAATGGTCGTTCCTCTCTGCCTCGGGACTCCTTACTACCACAGTGGAAGATATGTATCGCTGGGATGAAGCCCTCGATACGAGCGATCTCGTTACGCAACAAACGCTGGATGAGGCGTTCACACCCTATGTCGCTGAGTCGCAGTATCCGGGATCAGGCTATGGTTATGGGTGGTTCATCGCCAAAGCGCCTAAGACGGGACATCCTCTGATCTGGCACGATGGCAGGATCGATGGCTTCAGGACTTATAACGGGCGGGACCCCGATGACCAGGTCACGATCATTTTCTTGAGTAATCTGGCAACGCTAGATGAACTGGCGCTCGCCAATACGTTAGACCAGATCGTCTTTTCTGACATATCATGAACGCCCCTGAGCACAAATGGAGACGGTGATGGTACCGTCTCCTTCCTTTCCATAGCAAGTACGTCCCTTTGAGACCCTTCAGGTATTTCTTCTCAAGCTACGAGGGCGACGCAAGCGTCCCCCCCCATCGA
>DMFQ01000195.1:5107-6073 GCA_003450555.1 Ktedonobacter sp. | reverse complement strand
AGCTATGCCTGTCGCGTCACAACTGCTTTTATCTACGTGCGGGGCGAGCTGGCTTTGGCCGGGCGACAGGTTGAACGAGCCATCGAAGAGGCATATGCGGCGGGCCTGATCGGGAAAAATATTTTGGGCAGCGGCTATGATCTGGACGTGATCATGCACCGGGGCGCGGGCGCCTATATCTGTGGCGAAGAAAGCGCGTTGATGGAATCGCTGGAAGGCAGGCGCGGCTATCCACGTTTGAAGCCGCCCTTCCCCGCAGTGATTGGTTTGTATGGTGGCCCTACAGTCATTAACAATTGTGAGACGCTCTCGACTATTCCAGCCATCATACAGAATGGGGCTGAGTGGTATGCCTCGTTCGGTACAGAGAAAAGCAAAGGGACGCGCGTCTTCTGTCTGAGCGGGCATGTGAAGAGACCTGGCAACTATGAATTGCCGCTCGGAACCCCCTTGCGCACGCTCATTTACGATGAAGAGTACGGCGGCGGTATCCTGGATGATAAGCAGATCAAAGCCATCATACCGGGCGGATCATCGACCTTTATGTTAGGTTCTGATAAAGTAGATACACCGCTTGACTTCGAGGCCATTGCCGCTGCTGGCTCAATGCTCGGCTCCGGTGGAGTCGTTGTCATCAACGAAGGTACCTGTATCGTCGGCGCCGTGCTGCGCATGACCGAATTCTACCGCGACGAGTCGTGTGGCAAATGTACGCCCTGTCGCGAAGGCACGTACTGGTTGACGGAGATCTACGAGCGTCTTGAACACGGACGGGGCAAGGAGAGCGATATCGACCTGCTGATGGATATATGCGATAATATCAGCGGTAAATCCTTCTGTCCCCTGGGCGACGCAGCCACCAGCCCTATCACGAGCAGTATCAAATTGTTCCGCGAAGAATATGAATACCATGTCCGTCATGGACGCTGCATGGTGGGGAATCAGCACGCGCAAAAGCCAGGATGA
>DMFQ01000195.1:4640-5061 GCA_003450555.1 Ktedonobacter sp. | reverse complement strand
AAAGCCAGGATGACCGCAAGGGTCATCCCTACTATATACGCAGGGGCGACCTTTACGGTCGTCCAAGAAATTAGCGGTCGCCCCGAAAGCAAACGAAATACGAAACGGTAAAGAAATATATGCCAGAAGAGAAAAAAGACGAACTTGTACACCTGACAATAGACGATATGCCCATTGCGGTTGCGCCGGGAACGCTGGTCTGGGCGGCAGCACAGCAGGCAGGGATAGAGATTCCTATTTATTGTTATCATCCCAAGATGCCGCCACTGGGCGCCTGTCGCATGTGCTTTGTTGAGATCGAGAAGCTGCCCAAGCCGCCCCAGACGGCCTGTACTACGCCGGTCAGCGAGGGCATGATCGTACGTACGAAGACGGATAAGGTGCTCAAGGCCCGCAAGGGTACGCTGGAATTTTTGCTCAT
>DMFQ01000195.1:0-4473 GCA_003450555.1 Ktedonobacter sp. | reverse complement strand
GACCGCGAGCGCTGTATTTTATGCCAGCGCTGCACGCGCTTCAGCTCGGAAATCTCCATGGATAACGGGCTGGTGATGATCGCGCGGGGTTATAAAATGGAGGTAGGAACGGCTCCTGACCACGCCTTTGACTCGATATTTTCCGGCAATACCGTCGAGATGTGCCCGGTGGGTGCGCTGACGGCAACGACCTACCGTTTCAAAGCGCGCCCCTGGGAGCTAAAACGTATCCCGAGCGTCTGCAACAATTGCAGCGTTGGCTGTAACGTGCGCACCGATGTACGGGTGGATAAGATTATGCGCAACGTGTCGCGCGCGAATGATGCTATCGATGACGGCTGGCTCTGCGACCGGGGTCGCTGGGGCTTTGAGTTTGTCAATAGTCCGCAGCGCCTGCGCACTCCAATGATTCGACGCAATGGACAACTGTCGGCGGTGTCATGGGACCAGGCCTTCTATCTGATCTCATCGCGCCTGGGAGATATCATCAATAAGCATGGGAAGAAGGCGGTAGGAGGTATTGGCTCAACCCGTACCACCAATGAGGAGGCATATCTCTTCCAGAAACTGCTCAGGCAGGTTATCGGCACGCCGCATGTCGATCATCACCATGGTCACTTCCCGGGTCCACGCGACAGCATGACGGGAAAACCCTGGATGATGACCAACAGCATCGCCGAGATCGAGCAGGCTTCGCATATCGTGCTTATTGCCGCGGACCCCTATCAGCGCCAGCCCGTGCTTGATCTGCGTATCAAGAAGGCCATGAAGGGTGGCGCCAAGATTTACATCGTCAACGCCAACGAGACCGAGCTTGACCGCTTCGCTCTACAGAAAATCACGCTGCCAGTGCAGGGAGCAGGAGCAGCGGCGAAAGTGCTGTTGAGTACGGTAGTGCGCCAAGAAAACATGAAGGCTCCAGATGAAGCGCTGAGGGCAAAAATGGTGCAGGAGGACGCGATTATGCGCGGCCATGAAGAGGCGCTGGGAAACGAGGTCACTGCTCAACTGCGCGAACTGGCTCATGAGATCGCGCAAGCCAAAGGGGCGATTATCCTTTACGATGAGATGGCGACACTTGAGGCTGGCAGTGAAGAACTGGCCGCCGATCTCCAGACCCTCGCGGTAGTTACAGGCAACATTGATCGTCCCGGAGCTGGGGTTGGTCCACTTTTTGAGGATGCCAATTCGCTGGGCGCGCGCGACATGGGACTTTTGCCAGATGCTCTGCCAGGCTATAAGCCAGCCGAGGAGACAGGCATGGCCTATGACGAGATGCTGAGCAGCCCGCAACTCAAAGCGTTGTTTGTGATGGGAGCCAATCCCGCGCGCCATGTAGAGAAGCTATCAAGTTCATTGGAACTGCTGGTTGTACAGGATATTATGCTGACCGAGACGGCGCAGCAGGCCGATGTTGTACTGCCAGCCGTTACGTACGCTGAAAAAGATGGCAGCATGACCAATATCGATCACCATGTGCAGGCCATTCGGCAGGCGCTGCGGCCCTTGCCAGGAACGAAGGCCGATTGGGAGATCATTGTCGAGATAGCCAGGCATATGGGCGCAAAGTGGAGTTATGCCAGCCCTAAACAAATATTGCTGGAAATTGCCGAAGAGAATCCATTCTATACAGGTCTGGATTGGGAAGAGTTGGGAGCGCAGGGCGTGCGCACTCAGGAGCAGGAGGTGGCGCGTGCTTGATTTTCTCAATAACGCAATCGTTGCCGCGGTCATCAAAAGCGCGATCGTGATCTTCGCCTTGCTGACAGCCTTCGCATATATGACGCTGATCGAGCGACGCGTGGTCGCAAAGATGCAAGGGCGCCTGGGACCAAACCGGGTGGGGCCGTTCGGCATATTTCAGCCGGTGGCCGATGCCGTTAAGATGGCCTTTAAAGAACAGATTATTCCCACGCAGTCCAAGGTAGCCATTTATGTGTTGGCGCCAGTTATTTCGGTCGTAGTGGCGCTCTGCGCCTTTGCCGTGGTGCCCATTGGCAATAGCTGGATTGGGGACAAACCCTCTATCTGGGATCCGATCATTGGCGATATCAATGTTGGCATCCTCTGGATATTAGGGGTCTCTTCGCTGGCGGTCTACGGCATCGTGTTGGGTGGATGGGCCTCTGGCAACCGCTATTCTCTGCTCGGGTCACTACGCAGCGCGGCGCAGATGGTCTCATACGAAACAAGCCTGGGACTGGCCTTGAGTGGCACGCTGATGTGGGCCGGCACGCTGAGTATGGTTGGTATCGTCAAGGCCCAACTGCTCTATGGGTCGACCGGTCAGGGTATCTGGTTCATCGCTGCTCAGCCGCTCGGCTTTGTGATCTATATGATCGCGGGAGTCGCAGAGGTGAACCGCGCGCCGTTTGACCTGCCGGAGGCCGAACAAGAATTAACGGCGGGCTATCTGACCGAGTACAGCGGACTGCGCTGGAGTCTTTACCAGATGGCTGAATACATCAACATGATTACGGTGAGCGCCATCGCTTCAACGCTTTTCTTTGGCGGCTGGAGCTTCTTTGGCTTAGAGCGTATTCCCGGAGTATCGATACTCATTTTCCTGGTGAAAGTGGCCTTTTTCCTGTTCTTGTTCATCTGGCTGCGCGCTACATTGCCCCGTATCCGCTATGACCGCCTGATGCGCCTGGGTTGGCAACTGCTCTTGCCGCTGGCTGTGCTCAACGTGGTGATTACGGCAACCGTCGTCGCGCTTGGCTGGCCGTGGTGGATTAATGGGCTGGCCGGGCTGGCCATTGTGGCGGGAGTGCTGCTGCTTGTGCGCAGTCGCACAAGAGAGATACAGTCGGGGATATCCACTCGAGAAGGGACGATACCTATGCCCGCGTCGGTGCGGTTGGCCAGGTTTGAGCCTGTGGGAGATGGGCAGTTGATCGCGCCGAAAAAGCAAGACATAAAGGTGTAAATCAGGGTCACATAGGAGTTAAGCATGTCTTTCGACATAATCAAAGGGATGGCAACAACCTTTAAAAATATGGGCAAGAAGCCCACGACGGTTTCGTATCCAGAAGAGGAGCGAGAACTGCCGCCGCGTTTCCGGGGCCGTCATGTGCTACACCGCTATGAGAATGGCCTGGAACGTTGTGTCGGGTGCTATCTCTGCGCCGGAGCTTGCCCTGCCGATGCGATCTACATCGAGGCTGAAGAGAATAGCGAAGAGAAACGCGTCTCACCGGGCGAACGGTACGCGCAGGTCTTCGATGTCAATTTGTTGCGCTGTATCTTCTGCGGCTACTGCCAGGCGGCGTGTCCCACCGGAGCTATTACGCTGGAAAACGGGTATAAGCTGGCTTCCTACTATCCAGAAGACATGGTGTACCATAAAGAGCAATTGCTCGAACCCGAAGGGCAGTCCACCATTGGCTCGAATACAGTATGGACGGAGCCAGCACCAGCGGAGTCAGCACAACCTGTACCGCAAGAGGGCAAAGTGTTTGACGGCTCGCAGGCCAGCGCCGCCGCTGTCGGGCTGGGTGATATTCAGACTGAAGAGGCCGTCTTGCTTGCCAACGAGGAACAGGACGAGGACAGGAGAACGCTGGAGAGCGGAAAGGACTGGCGGAAACGATGACAGGGGTGCAACTATCATTCTATGTGCTGGCGGTAGCCAGTGTAGCATCAGCGCTGGGCGTGATTACTTTTAAAAATGCCGTCCACAGCGCGTTGAGCCTGATTTTGACGCTGCTCTTCCTGGCCCTCTTTTATCTACAACTGGGAGCGATGTTTATTGCCATTGTGCAAATCCTGATCTACGCGGGCGCGATCATGGTCTTATTCCTCTTTGTGGTGACCATGCTAGCCTCGGAGGCCAGCGATTCAGAATTGGCCGACCGCATTCCCTGGCAGCGCTGGGTCGCCGGTATCCTGGGACTTGTGCTGGTTGGCGCCTTGAGTTATCTGCTTTTTACAGGAACGGCCATCGATAGCAGTGCGAAGGCAACGGGCGCAAATAGCCTTGCGCATGTAGTAGCAACGCAAGGTAATACAGAAGCGTTTGGCCTGGCTCTGTTCCACGGTTTCGCCTTTCCCTTTGAGGTAACAAGCCTGCTGATCATCGTGGCGATCCTGGGTGCAATGGTACTGGGCAGGAAAGCGTAAGCCGCGTATAGTAGGGGCGACCCTGGGTCACCCTGGAGGTATCTATGCCATTATCAGCATATCTTATTGTGAGCGCTATATTATTTACGGTTGGCGTCGTCGGCGTGCTTATTCGACGCAATCCATTGATTATTTTCATGTCTATTGAATTGATGTTAAACGCGGTCAATCTATCCTTTGTGGCAATCTCTAACTCTCTTGACTCGGCGGACGGGCAAATGTTTGTCTTTCTGGTGCTGACGGTCGCGGCGGCGGAGGTTGTGGTTGGACTGGCTATAATCGTCTCCATCTTCCGCACCCGCCGTAATATCGATGTTGACGACATGAATCTGTTACGAGGGTAGGAGAGCT
>DMFQ01000458.1 GCA_003450555.1 Ktedonobacter sp. | reverse complement strand
TGCGAGTCACTCAGGATTTCATAGGCTTCATTCACTTCAATAAAACGAGCTTCCGCTCCCTGCTCTTTGTTGGCATCAGGGTGATACTGTTTGGCAAGACGACGATAAGCTTTTTTCAACTCATCGTCAGACGCGCTCCGTGTTACACCCAATACCTCATAATAATCTCGTTTATTAGTGGCCATCAACTGGTCCTTTACCGTGAGAAAACAGGGCGCGTTTCGTTCCGCGCAACCGCATTCAATGCTAATTTACTATGCTTCATATGATGTTACAATGTTCCCCTAGTATATGCAAGAGGATAGGCAAGAAATGGTAGATAGATTACTTATGGGTACCCGCCGATTGACGGATACCCATAAGGGTTGTTGCTACATTTCTTTATATTCACCCTCAATGGTGTCATCGCGAGGGCTTTCCTGCTCAGCCTGGCCTGTACCGCCGCCGAAGTCGGGGTTAGCACCATTGGTGGCATCACTAGCGCCTGGTCGGTAGATCGACTCAGTGACTTTATAGAAAGCCTGCTCGAGAGACTCACGAGATGACTTGATACGTGAGACGTCGTCAGTTGAAAGAGCTGCACGTACATCCGCTATCTTGGACTCGAGCTCGCTCTTCTGTTCAGGGGTGACTTTGTCACCAAGGTCAGCGATACTCTTCTCCGAACGGTAGGCCGCGCTATCGGCCAGATTACGCTCCTCAACTTCTTCCTTACGGCGCTTGTCTTCGGCTGCATGCGACTCGGCATCCTGCACCATGCGGTTGATCTGGTCCTTTGAGAGACCACTTGACGCGACGATGGTGATTTTCTGCTCGCGTCCGGTACCTTTGTCCTTCGCGGACACGTTCACAATACCATTGACGTCGATATCGAACATGACCTCGACCTGAGGTACACCGCGAGGAGCGGGTGGAATACCATCGAGAATAAAGCTACCAAGGGAACGGTTATCCTTGGCAAACTCACGCTCACCCTGCAGGACATTGATCTCTACACTTGGCTGATTATCGCTGGCCGTCGAGAAGACCTGGCTCTTTTGTATGGGGATGGTAGAGTTGCGCTCGATCAAGCGCGTAAAGACACCACCAAGCGTTTCGATACCCAATGAGAGAGGCGTGACATCCAACAGGAGCACATCTTTGACATCACCCGTCAAAACACCTGCCTGGATAGCAGCGCCAATCGCTACTACCTCATCCGGGTTCACGCCACGATTGGGTTCGCGATCAAAGATGCGTCGTACCATCGTTTGCACGGCTGGCATACGAGTCTGGCCGCCGACGAGTACCACCTCGTTGACATCGCCAGGGCGTACACTTGCATCTGAAAGCGCCTTCATGACCGGACCACGCGATTTCTCAATCAGATCTTCTACCAACTGTTCCAGCTTGGAGCGCGTCAGCGTCATGGTGAGATGCTTTGGTCCACTGGCATCTGCCGTGATGAATGGCAAATTGATCTCTGTCTGCATTGAGCTGGACAGTTCTTTTTTCGCCTTTTCCGCGGCTTCTTTCAAACGTTGGAGGGCCATGCGGTCCTGGCGCAGGTCTATGCCCTGCTCCTTACGGAACTCGTCAGCCAACCAGGTGATGACGCGCAGGTCTAAGTCGTCGCCGCCCAGGTGCGTGTCGCCGTTGGTGCTTTTCACTTCAAAGACGCCATCACCCAACTCGAGGATTGATATATCAAAGGTACCGCCACCAAGGTCATAAACGGCGATACGCTCATCTTTCTTCTTATCAAGGCCATAGGCCAGGGATGCAGCCGTTGGTTCGTTGATGATACGCAGTACTTCAAGACCAGCGATGCGGCCAGCATCTTTCGTTGCCTGGCGCTGAGCATCGTTAAAGTACGCGGGAACGGTGATTACGGCCTGGGTGACACGCTCGCCCAGATACGCTTCGGAGTCGGCCTTGAGCTTCTGCAGGATCATTGCAGAGATTTCTGGCGGACTATACGCCTTCCCCTGCACCTCTACCCAGGCGTCGCCGTTAGAAGCTTTCACAACCTTGTAGGGTACCAGGCGCTTATCACGATCGACTTCAGTATCATCAAACTTTCGTCCCATGAAGCGTTTGATAGAGTAGACCGTATTTTCGGGATTAGTGATGGCTTGCCGTTTCGCAACCTCACCGACGAGGCGCTCCCCGCTCTTGTTGATAGCCACAATCGAGGGCGTTGTGCGCGCTCCTTCAGCGTTGGGTATAACGACAGGCTCGCCTGCTTCCATGACGGCAACACACGAGTTTGTTGTTCCTAGATCGATTCCAATAACTTTTGGCACAGTTGCCTCCTATACATGTACATTCATCAATAATTGTCGTATTACTTTAATAACCATAGACTTCTGCTAACAGTTCATTCATCACCTGCGTCATATAGCGTACCACCGCAATGGCACGACTGTACTGCATGCGTGTTGGGCCAACTACTCCTAGCAATCCGCCTATACCGCCCTCCTGGCCGTAGCGAGCTACTACCATGCTGACGTCTTTCATCTCATCCCACTCGTTCTCGCCACCTATAATCACCTGTACGCCATCTGACTCTCGCAGGTGCGAGGCCAGGGCAGGTAAGAAGCGGTTCTGCTCCAATACCTCCATTACTTTGCGTACACGTTCATTACGTTCCTCTTCTGGCCCCATGCGGCTGTATTCCGGCTGCTCAAGGATATTGACGACGCCTTCACGATAAAACACATCGCCCAGCGGATCGCCGTGCTGCTCAAGGATTTGAGCAATGGTACCGCCTACCAGGAGCGCAACCGGTGAAAGGTCTTGCAGACGTAATATCCTGTCGACCTCTGCCGCACTTTTATGCTGGAAAAGCTCGTTCAAATGGGCAGCAACGGCGCTCAATTCTTCCTGGTGGTACGGAGCCTCTAACAGCAGCCGCTGCTGCTTCACTGTTCCATCCATGAGCACCAGTACCAGGTGTGCCGATAGCTCGGTCACCGAGAGTATCTCAAAATGTTTGAGCTGCCCCTGAGTGGAACGCGGAGGCGTCATCACTGCAGCGCTGTGAAGTAGACGTGCCATCACTGAAGCTGTCAAGCGTACCCATTGATCAAGCTGATCCTGCACCTGGTAGAACTGGTGACGGATGAGGCGCTGCTCATCCAGAGCGAGAGCTGACTCTTGCATAAGATGCTCTACAAAGTAGCGGTAACCCAAATCGGTAGGAACCCGCCCCGCAGATGTATGTGGTTGGTTGATAAGCCCAGCCTCTTCAAGCCCAGCCAATTCGTGGCGTACAGTCGCGGAGCTAAAACTGAGGCCGTACTTCCGTACCAGGGCCTCAGAGGCAACCGGTGTGGCTGTATAGATATACTCCTCAACAAGCGCCCGCAATATCTGCTGCTTACGTTGGCTCAGTGGTGTCATGTGTTTACTCGTGCACCCTTCCCAACAGGAATTTCGTCTTTGTTGGCATGATACAACCTTTGTCAAGTATGATTGCTAGCAGTCTCATGATGAGACTGCAAATACAGAATAGCACTCAAACCGGGTGATTGTCAAGAGGAAACAATTGGGGAAAGGGGTGTTTACGAACTATCTCATAGAGGTGAGGTAGTTCGTAAACATGTTTGTTCATCACTTTAAGGGTTTCTGCCACTACTTTTTGGCTGTTCGCCGTCGATCATCCAGTCACAGGGACCACTGCCTGCCAGGCCGTTTGCTGCCGAGACGCAGGCCTGTACTACGCCTGGAGGTTGAATAAAGGTGTGATTCGTGAAATGGTAATTGAAACAGGGAGTATTAAAACTTGAGTCACACCTGCCGCTGACATGTTCGATCACGTCATGCCAGATAGGAGCAGCGCCGGTGATACCGACAACCCCTTGATTGAACACAGCTCCATCGGCGTTGCCTGACCAGACTCCTACCACGACATCAGGCGTATAACCAATAGTCCAATTGTCTTTGAAGTTCTCTGTCGTTCCGGTTTTCGCGGCGACATCATGTGTCTGATTATCAACCGCCTGCCAGTCCCACATGGAAAGTTCATGATCGTTCTCAAACTCAAAGGCACGGGACGCTTCATCTGAGAGTACACTGGTCAATACATACGTAAGCTGTGGACTCAGAACCTGGACACCCTGTGGATGAGTTGGGTCATAGTGATAGAGGTGGTGTCCATAGTTATCCCAGATGTCTAATATACTTTGAGGGGGAACACGTTTCCCCTGGTCTGCAAAAACCTGATAAGCACCCATCATCTGGATCAAGGGAACCTCAATGGTACCAAGCGCCGAAGAGAGTCCATAGTGTTGCGCTATGGTCAGGTGAGTATGATAGGTTGCATTATAGTCGGCCATGTCTTGATCTATGGCGGTAATACCCAGTCGTCGCGCCATATTTACGACATTATCAAGGCCAGCGAACTGAAGTGTTTTGACGGCAGGAACATTAAATGAATTAGCGAGGTCCTTCTGAATTGGGTAGATCACGTTATTATAGCTTCCGCCATAATCGTGCGGACAATAAAGAGTACCAGGGGTAGGAGCACACGCAGCAGGCACGCCAGAAATCCCTCCCGGGAAATAGGTTTTGGTATCTGGTAGTACAATGCCTGGATACCAGCCTTGCTGGAACGCTGTTGCATAAACAATAGGTTTGAATGATGATCCCGGCTGCCGAAAGGCATCGACAGCTGAATTGAAGTTGCCTTTGATCCTGGGGTCGCTAGAGCTATAGTCCGCGCTACCATCCATTGCCAGCACTTCGCCGCTCTTCGCGCTCATCACGACGACTGCCGAGTTGTTGATATTATAGCCTGTATTGAGCGGCAACTGATTTGGGAGGAACCAGTGAAAGCCAGGGTCACGTAGATGGTGACGTACGGATTGTTCGACATAGGCTTCCAGCTTGTAGTCTATGGTTGTGTAGATATTGAAGCCGCCAGTGAAGAAGGCATCGCCCAGTTTAGCTGTTAACTGTGAGATAACCCAGTTGACAAAATGTTGGCAGCCATGATAGTAGGGATGGGTATAGCTTGGAAACTTCATTTTGGCAGTCAAGGCTTCCGCCTGATTCACTATATCCTGGTTGATCGTCCCCAGCCCTGGCACTACTATATTCCAGCGCAACATCTGACTAAGGACGTATTGCTGGCGTTCCAGGTAATACTTCTGACCTGTGGCTGAATTAATAAGTCCAAAGGTCGGGTCATAGGTCGGGGGGCTTTGGGGTATACCTGCTAATAGGGAGGCACGGGCCAATCCTAGCAAAGGATCGCAATATTTTGATTGATCACACTGATCCGGTTTGCATTGTTGTATGTGCGCCGCGTCGCAGTTAAGGTAGTAGACACCTGGAATACACTTGAAGTTCTTATCACACTGAGCTTTGAGATGGAAATAGTCTTCTACAGCTGCTTCGACGCCAAGGTTCTCCGCGCCAAAAGGAGAGACATTGAAATACATCTCAAGGATTTTCTCTTTGGGATATTGTTGGGTCAGTCCAATGGCAAGCGCGGCTTCAGAAATTTTACGATTGAGCGTCACCTCTGAATCGTTGGTCAGATTTTTGATCAATTGTTGGGTAATGGTGCTGGCGCCACTAACTACCCCGCCAGCCTGCAAGTATTGACCGCCGGCGCGTAGAATAGCTTGAGGATCAATACCAGAATTTGTCCAGAAGGTGGGGTCTTCTGCCGAGGTTTGAGCATCTTTCAAGACCTGCGGTAAATACGTATAGGTGACAGGTGTACGTCTTCCACCGCCAATGTGACTATTGTCATACGCCTCGTAGAGCAGTACGCCGTTACGGTCATAAATACGAGACGTTTGTGAAATCTGCTGGTTTGCCAGTCCTTGTAGACGCGGCAACTGGTCCTGGTAGTACTTATAGGCATAGGCACTGCCGGACGAGGCAATGATGACCAGCAAGAGCAAGAAGGCTATCAATATACTGCTGGCGATAGCCTGTATCTTTGGATGATGCTGGTGCCAACGAGCGCGACGATGTTTCATCATCATGGCAACACGCACGGAATGTGATCTTTTCCACGGTTTCGATTTTGGCAATTCTGGCATTAATGGATTGTTGGAACGATACAGTACTAATGGATTCTGATCAACGGAAGGGACTGCTGCCATACGACCGGACCAGTGGCGTACCATCTGCATCGTATTGACTACCCAGCCTTGTCCTTGCTGTTTCGAGTTATCATTCCCTGTTGGCCAACTCTGGGGTGTAGGCCATTGTTGTTGTTGCGGCTGTTGACCGTTCCCATATGGTTCTCCAGGTAAAGGCGAATATACTGGTGGTCCTTGTGTCTCAGAAGGCGTTGAAAGAGGAGAATGCTGCTGGAATCCCTGTTCCTTTTGTTGATGTTGCTGCCGATAATCACGTAACAGGCTTCCTGAGCGAGGAGCCTCATTGTTTTGAGAGGGTTTATATCCTTTGGGATGTTGCTGATTCCAAAAGTCATTGTTCATATGTATATCGTACATCCTCATATTTACTAAGCGGGTTACTCATCTTGTGTACCTTTTCATATCCCGCTCAGTACTAGCCGTCCTTTATCCAGAAAGAACGATATATAGAGATACTTTTCATGGGGATTGCAGGCGCTATGCAAAATTAATGTGTATTCACATGCTGTCCTGGATATGTATCTTAACGGATAAGACTAAGTA
>DMFQ01000291.1:968-5370 GCA_003450555.1 Ktedonobacter sp. | reverse complement strand
ACGCCAAGCCGCATGCGCCTGGCCATCGCCGAACACATGGTGCGCAGCAAACGAACCTCACCTCATGCCACCACCGTCGTCGAGGTCGATATGACCAACATAGCCAAATGGCTGGAGAAGAACAAGGAAGATTTCAAGCGCCGTGATGGCTATGGCATCAGCTACATCTCCTTTTGTCATGAAGGCCGTCTGCGAGGGCATTCGCAAATTCCCCATGATGAATTCAAGCTGGACCGAAGACAACAAGATCATCGTCAAAAAGCGTATCAACCTCGGCATGGCCGTTGCCACCGATGCCGGCCTTGTAGTGCCAACAATCTATGATACCGACCAGTACACCCTTGCGGGCCTGGCAAAGCAAATCAATGCCATTGCCCAGCGCGCGCGTTCCAATAAGCTCACCATCCAGGACATGCCAAAATAGCACGTTCGTCGTGAATAATCCCGGCACATTTGGTACAATAATCTCAGTACCAATCATCAACCAGCCCCATGCCGGCATCCTGAGCATGGACTCTGTAGTCAAGCGGCCCAGTAGTTATCGAAGACGACGCCATAGCAGTGCGTTCCATGATGTACCTGTGCCTCTCCTTCGATCATCGCATCCTGGATGGCGCCGGTGCCGGGGGCTTCTTGCAAGCCGTTCGCACAAAATTGCAAAGCTACAGTAGAGAAATAGACGTCTATTAAAGGAAACCCTGATGACCACCATCATTCCTGAGCGCCGCCCAGACTTGGCTGAGAGTGCGCCCACCCAAAGGTGAAAACTACGAAAATCTCAAGCAACTGATGCGCAGTAAAGAGCTGCACACGGTATGTGAGGAGGCACGTTGCCCCAATATTGGAGAATGCTGGAGTCACAAAACCGCTACCTTCATGATCCTCGGGCGCGTCTGCACGCGCAGTTGTGGCTTCTGTGCCGTCGAAACAGGACGCCCTATCGGCCTGGATTGGGAGGAGCCGAAACGCGTCGCAGAGGCCGTGCAGAAAATGGACTTGCGCCATACCGTCGTCACCTCGGTGAACCGAGATGAATTGAAAGACGGTGGAGCTGCAGTCTTTGCCGCCACGATTCGCTGGATTCGCCGTATGAACCCCGACTGCAAAGTCGAAGTCTTGACACCAGACTTCAAAGGCGTCTACGATGCGTTAAAGGTCGTCATCGACGCCAGGCCCGATGTCTACAATCACAATGTCGAGACCGTTCCCAGGCTCTATAAGCGCGTGCGACCGCAGGCGATTTACCAGCGCTCTTTACAAGTATTGCAGTGGGCCAAAGAGATGAATCCCGCCGCGCCAACCAAATCTGGCTTCATGTTGGGTCTGGGAGAGACGTGGGATGAAATTATCGAAGTGATGCATGATATGCGAGAGCACAAGGTCGACATCCTGACGATTGGGCAGTATCTGCGCCCATCTTTCAACCACCTGCCCATTCAGCGCTACGTTCCTCTCGAGGAATTTGCCGCGCTTAAAGCAGAGGGTAGGAAGATGGGTTTTCGTCACGTTGAATCTGGTCCCTTTGTGCGCAGTTCTTATCATGCCCACGAGCAGGCCGATGGAGCCAGCGGCGTTACTGGCACAATTGAATAAGTACAGGAAGAGATGGAATCAAAAGAACCATGAGAGCATCCGTCAACGGAACCAACATTGCGTATGATGATCATGGCATTGGACAGCCTCTGCTCTTCCTGCATGCTTTTCCCTTGAATAGAAGCATGTGGAGTGGAGAGTTGATGGCGCTGCTTCAGGATGGACGGTTTCGCCTCGTTGCTCTCGACTGGCGTGGCTTTGGTGAGAGCGATACCACCGTGGGTATCACCACCATGGAACAGCTTGCCGACGACGTGGCGGGCTTGATGGATGAATTGGGGATGCAGGACGCCATTCTGTGTGGCTTATCTATGGGCGGTTACGCTGCCTTTGCCTTTCTGCGGAAATATCCACAGCGCGTGAAAGGGTTGATCCTGGCTGATACACGTCCTGGCGCGGATACCGACGAGGCAAAGGCAAACCGCGAGAACGTGGCGCACATTGCCGAGACACAGGGAGCGGCGGCTATCGCTGATCTGCAGTTGCCGAAATTGATCTCAGAGGAGACACGCCAGCACCATGCCGAAATAGAGGCGCGTATCCGGCGCATGATTGATGCTGCCACATCAGAGGGTATTGCCGCCGCCTCCCGCGGTATGGCGCAGCGCTCCGATTCAAGCGACCTGTTAGCAAGCATCACCTGTCCAACGCTGGTAATCGTAGGCGAGCATGATATCTTGACCCCACCGGCTGTGGCGCAAGATTATGCCTCCAGGATACGCAATGCGCAGTGCATCATGATCCAGTCCTCGGGTCATCTATCAAATCTGGAACAGCCAGAGGCTTTTCACCAGGCCATGAGTGGTTTTTTATACTCTCTGTCCTGGTAACTGTAAAAGGGTCTCAGATAATTGGAGGAGGTCCATTGAAGAGTCGGTGCGGAGAATAGCGCGGATGGAATATGAGCCAACAAAAGAAAAACCTTGAAGGTCGCCAGCCCATCGTGCTGGTAGTCGATGACAACCCCGCCATTCGAGATATGGTTTCCTGGGCACTCGAATTGGATGGGTACGAACCGGCGGAGGCTGCCGAGGGCTATGAAGCTTTAGCCTGGATGGATAATGCCTCTCGTGAGGGACGCTACCCTGATGTCATTCTGCTTGATCTTGCTATGCCTGGCATGGATGGACGAGCGTTCCTGGCGCAACTCCATGCTCAATGGCAATCCGCCCATCCCCTCCCCTCGGTCGTTGTCATTACCGCTAGAATGAGCGACTCCGACATAGCCACGTTAGAGGTTGCCAGTATTATTGTCAAGCCATTTCATGTGCGCGAATTACTAGACATCGTACGTACATTGACAACCCCTTTGATGGCTTGAATTGACAGAGTAAGATGCACAATTACACCTCTCTTGTTTCAGTTACTTGATAGCCTTGTTTTTTCATCCCCAAAATACGCTGAAAAGTTGCTGCATGACGTTCAACATATAGAGAGCAGGGCAGGGGCAAGCCCCAGCCCGTACATTTTGGTGTATTTTTCCGTGCCTACGATAGTGCTAGACTGGTAAGAAAAGGTTATTTGTATGAAGCTCCGTAGCATTTATCCCATAGTTCTGGTTCCTCTACTCAGCGTACTCATTATCGCAATAGTTCTCTGGAATGTTATGGCCTCCTTTACCCACGCGACCCCCGTACCCGGGCGCGTTCTCTTACCGAGTACTATTGCAAAATATACCAGTAACAGCAAGGTAGTGGCGCAAACCACTGCTAATCAACCGATCTCACTGGCAATAGGCTTGAACTTGCGAAACCAGGCAGATCTTACATCCTATCTTACACAAATCTCGACCCCGCGATCTCCCCTCTATCATCACTACTTAAATGCCGCCACTTTTGCAGCTCTCTATGCACCGCTCCCCTCGAGCGAAGCAGTTATTACCGATTATCTCCGTTCCCAGGGTTTTACCATCACCGCAACCTACCCTAATCACCTGATCGTAGACGCCCGCGGCACGATTGGGCAGGCGGAAAACATTTTCCAGGTGCAGATCAATAACTATCAGGGGCAATCTGGACAATACTTTTTTGCTAATGCTGCCGCTCCATCTTTGCCCGTATCGGTAGCGTCTTTTGTCTCATCGGTGGCTGGTCTGGATAATCTAGTACAGTATCATCGCAAAGCTCCTACCAACGGGAAGGCTCACCCTGCCCTGACAAAATCCAATGCTTCGCCCAATACGATAACCTGTCCACAGCCAGGAGCCGCGACCATACCGACTTCCTACACGCCTTCACAAATTGCGACTGCCTACGATTTCAATAAACTCTATGACAGTGGTTCGCTGGGCGAAGGCCAAACCGTAGGTCTGCTTGAGTTGGATGGTTACTCTTCTAACGATATCGCCCTCTACGCATCCTGTTTTGGCGGAAAGAATACGCAGATACAGACTATTCCCATCGATGGCTACAATGGAGCCGCCGGGGCAAATGCTGCCGAGGTGGAACTCGACATGGAAATGGTGCTGGGGCTGGCCCCTCGCCTTGCCTCGCTGCGGGTCTATGAAGCCTCTATCAGCTCCCTGGCAGCCTATAACGACGCGTGGGCGCGTATAGTCAATGACGGCACTCCAGTGGTGAGTACAAGCTGGGTTTTTTGTGAGCAAGGCGCGGGAGTAGCCAACGAAATTCAGCAGGAGAATATCTTTTTCCAGGCTGCAGCAGCGCAGGGTCAAACCATTCTGGCTGCCAGTGGCGATCTGGGTGCGACGGGCTGCTATGACCCTCAGACAGGCAGCAACACCACCCCCTCGGTAGATGACCCGGCATCGCAGCCTTTTGTGACAGGCGTGGGTGGTACCACCCTCAGC
>DMFQ01000291.1:0-770 GCA_003450555.1 Ktedonobacter sp. | reverse complement strand
GGTGGTGGAGTAAGCAAAGTATGGAATATGCCGTCCTGGCAACAAGGGCCTGGAGTTGCCAACGCGTATTCGACTGGCTATCGCGAGGTTCCCGATGTCTCCATCAATGCCGATCCACAAACGGGGTATGATGTCTACTGTAGCGTTGGGGGGTGTGCGGGCGGTGGTTGGCGTGTGCTGGGTGGTACCTCTGCCGCCGCACCCGTGTGGGCCGCGATGGTTGCACTGGCCAACGAAACCGCGCTCAAGGCCAATGGATACAACCTGGGTTTTCTTAATCCAAGCCTCTACGCGATCAGTCATGGAGTGGGTGGTACCTCGTACGCCAGTTCCTTCCATGATATTGTGCCTGTTCAGGGAGGCGTAAATAACAACGATTACGTCGGGAGCAATGGCACATATCCTGACTCAAGCATGTATGATCTGGCGACGGGCCTTGGCTCATTTAGCGCCTTAAGCCTTACACAAAGCCTGCTCACCCTCAGTCTGGGAGGACCGACTCGTACCACGGCAACCAGTACGACCTGGTATTTTGCCGAAGGGTTCGTCGGTCAGAAATTTCAGGAGTATCTGACCCTGGAAAATCCCGATACAAAACAGGCGGCTCAGGTACAGGTCCAGTATCTCTTTGCAACAGGTCAAGGTCCCACTGTGGTGCATAGCGTACCTCCGCAGAGCCGCGCGACCATCAATGTGAATAGTGAGCTAAACACCCCCTATACAGCGCCTGGACGTGCTGTCTCTATGATCGTCACCTCCTTGAATGGCGT
>DMFQ01000369.1:470-3204 GCA_003450555.1 Ktedonobacter sp. | reverse complement strand
CAGCGCGGCAGCCAGATCACCACGCATGCGCTGGCCGAGCGAAAGCTGGCGCACCGGCGTGTCGATAAACTCATCCAGCGCGAGCATAGAACGCAATTGGGCCAGGTTGGCATTATGACGCTCTTCGGGCACGCGATAGAGGTGCCGCAGCAAGCGCAGCGAATCGATGAGCGGCAAATCCCACCAGAGTTGCGAACGCTGGCCAAAAACGACACCTATATGTCTCGCGAGCTCTCGTCTCTGCAGCAGCGGATCCAGACCCGCCACCTGCATCTTGCCACCGCTAGGCACCAGAATGCCGGTCAGCATCTTAATTGTCGTGCTCTTACCCGCCCCATTCGGTCCAACCAGGCCTATCATCTCTCCTCGCATAACCGAAAGAGAGAGGTCATGCACAGCCTCCACCCTGCGCACTTCAGGATCAACAACACTTCGTATGCTCCCCAACAACCCTGAACGCCTGCGCGCCACACGAAACGTCTTACTCAAACCATTAGCCACAATCATTTCCATAGTACATCTACCCTTCTCACTAAAAAAACTTCGAGAACCCCACCCCACTTTCCGCAACTAACTACCAGTGCTCTGATAATGCCGAACTCCAAACTGCCAGGTGATTCTAGCTACCATCGCAAAAGCCAGCGCCAGCAATGGTGCCGCGAAAACGACCTCTCCCGGCAATCCAAATGGCAAAGGCTTTCCGAGTAGATAACACGTTGGCACAAAAGAACCAAAGGCCAGTGGCATCACGAAAAGGAAGAAACGCTGCATCAATTGGTGATAAATGGTGAGGGGATAGCTGAGCATATCTCGCCCGCCATAAGACAATATGTTTATCAATTCGGTTGTCTCAACCGTCCAAAAGCAGAGCGTGGCCCCCAGGATCAGGACAGACATAAACATTATTGAACCGCTGGCAATGCCGATTACCATGGCAACAACCTTCACCACTGTCCAGTGAAATGCAGGCAGGAGATGTAAGGCTATCACAAATGTCATGCAGCCCTGACTGATACGGCCGAGTCGGCGCAGGCGGAAGTCGCTGCCAAGAACCTGCATGAACGAGCCAACAGGACGCAACATGATACGGTCAAACTCCCCCAGGCGTACAGTATCAGCAAAAGCATCGATGCCTGCCCCAAACATCTCGGCAATGCCAAAACTGATCGACATGACAGAATAGAGCATGGCCACTTCGCCAACATTCCAGCCGAGCATTGAAGAGATCCGTCCAAAGTAGACCAGTACCGCCACAAACTCCAGGCTGGTAACAGCGAAAGATGAACAGATATCTATCACCACATTTACCTTGTACTGAGCCTGCGAGCGCAAAAGCATAACGAGAAAGTGCTTGTATAGACGCAAATCGTTGGCAATGTTCTCAATCATGAAGTACCTCTTCCTGTACGTTCTTTCTTGTTGTACGTACTTTCTTGGGGTGTTACCCACCTTGTACGACCAGACGACGCGCAGCCAACCCTATGACTATACGAATTACCAGCGTCATGATAATGACCCACAGCAGTTGCCGACCAAGTTCGAAGAGCAATGCATTTTCAGATACTTTACCCAGCAGTATCTCCGCCGGTACGTTGATCAGGGCGTTGAAAGGCAGCCACTGTATGATAACCAGCGCCCAATGTGGGAAAAACGGAATAGGCACGTAGCTGCCGGTGAAAAAGAGGGCGATAACTACGAATAAGGTACCGATTGGACGAGCCTCTAGAAACCAGAACGCGACAGCGTTATAGAGCACCCGGTAAGCAATACCAACCGAGGCGCCCAGCATCAGGCTGAGCAGGAAAGCGAGCCAGTAGCGCCAATCGCCCGGCGCGCCGAAACCAAAGAGCAGCATTCCAGCCAGGTATGTTGGTACCCCGCGATAGAACAGGTAGTAGATGTTCCGCCCGCTTTCGCGGCTGAACCAGTACCAGTAAAAGTCACACGGCTTGCTGAGGTCTGAGATCACCGCGCCCGTGCGAATAGTGAGCATCAGGTCGTACCAGCCGAAGGTCAACACGATCATGACCAGGGACTGTACTAACCAGGTATAGCGCAACGTATCGCCCAAACTATAGCCAGCAACCACCGGCTTTGCATGAAAGAGGGCTATGATCACATAGCTAAAAATGATGCCGAAGAAAATATTGGTGAGCAGTCCAGCCAGGTTGGCCCAGCGATAGATTAGTTGCCGCCGAAAAGCTGTACGGGCCACTTCAACGTAGAAACGTAACATGCGGTCACCTCACGTCGGGTATGCAATGTTTGATACCATACCAAATTTTGTGTAACGGTACATAGTAGAAAAGCCCAGAAGCCAGGTCTGGACTGACTTTAACGACTTCTCGCTTTACGCCATTACACAAAATTTGGTATGGCATCAATGTTTTGCTCAACACAAAAACCCAGCAACCCACCCAACAGGGGGGTCCTGGTTCGTTCGTCAATCTCGCAGACACACAGTTATACGGATAGCCTTCGTTAACCCTCGTTAACCCTCGCCAACCCCTCGCCAACCCGTAAACCTATTTACCCAATTACATAACGTAATACAAAGACTTTTTTTACATGCGCTTCTGGAAACCAGAAGCGCATTGAAATTTATACCATACTTTAGAGAATGCTGTCAAAGGTAAATCCTCCATCTTTGCGCAGGAAAGTATCTATCTACCCATAGGGGCGTGTTCTCTCAAGGATAAGTATGTTGTAAATCCCCTTGAGAAGCCTGCTCATC
>DMFQ01000369.1:0-144 GCA_003450555.1 Ktedonobacter sp. | reverse complement strand
AAGCCTGCTCATCCATGGGAACGAACGTAGCGCTTTCAAGAGGAGATTTCTTGTCAGTCCCCTTGAGAAGCCTGCTCGTCTATGGGGGCGCGCGTGGCGCTCTAAAAGGTAGGTTTCTTGTAAATCCCCTTGAGAAGCCTGCTC
>DMFQ01000319.1 GCA_003450555.1 Ktedonobacter sp. | reverse complement strand
AGCCCTGCCCGTACATGTTAGCTTGAATCAGCGGTATTTTCGGGTGGATACCGCTGATTTTCCCTCCTAATTGTTTTTGGATGAGGCGTGCTTTGTGGGAAGAGAGCCTCCTATGACAGAACCTGTATTGAGGGATGAAACCGTCATGATCTTGAACAGGTGTGCCTGGTGAGGAGAGACGGATGGTTCCATTATTGATGAGTTTATGCGAGACGGACGAGGCATGCGAGGCATCCTTGGCCTCGTTGATTTGGATGTGGTGCACAAAAAGCGTTGCTCCCGTGCAGACTACGATGAAAAGGGCCACGAAGTTGGTGAGACATGCGCCGAACTACGTTGCGAGAATAGCAGGTGATGGGGTCAGAGCAGGGGCAAGCCCAGCATGTACATTTATAAGGGCAGGGGCGCCTTCATCATTCCATCGGATACGGCTGTGCTGCTTGTGAGTGGACCAAAGAGCGTTTCGACAAACGCCAGCACCTCCTCTGCGTGCCCTTCCGGCCTGATGCGCCGCCAAATCTTGCGTAATTTGCCCTCTTGATCGATGAGCATGGTTGTGCGCTCGACCCCTTGGTAGGGTTTGCCGAACAGGCGCTTTTCAATCCACACGCCGTAGGCCCGGGCTACCGTAGCATCGGTATCGGAAAGGAGCTGAAACGGCAGGTGATAGTGCACGACGAATTGTTTCTGCGTGGTCAGTGTCGCAGTGCTGATGACAAATACCGTCACCCCGCGCTCGCGCAGTGCCTGGTGGACAGCGCGAAAGCCGCCTATCTCTAGCGCGTTGCCTCGTCTATCTCCTTTGGGTACGAACATGATCAGCACTAGCTTGCCGCGCAGTTGAGCCAGCCGGACATATGTAATGACCGCCGCGTCGTCATCTCCGACAGCAGGTAACCTAAAATCGGGGGCAAGTTGCTGCTCTTGTAGTACCATCGCTTCTTTCCTTCCTTGCCTCGTGTAATTGGGTTACAGGTATCTATGCCACAATCCCGCGTAGATATGCCAGCGTGGCCAGGCTTAGGTCTGGCTGATCAAGCATTGCTCCTCCTGGGTACTGATAGTATACGCGAGGAGAGCCACCTCGCGTTTCCCTCATCGCTGTATCGCTTGTAACGCTGTATGTGTTGGCATGAAGACGTGCGGACGCTGGACGACAATGCACGCGATGATCGCAACGTTGGCTGTGTTGAGACACAACTTCTTAGAGGAGTGAGAGGAGGGATCCCTGTTGCCAGGCTCTCTGGCAGAGAGGAACGCACCTACACACCTCACACTGCTCACTTTTCATATGAGTAACCAGTAGGAAAAGCGAGTGGTGAGATGATAGCGAGGTCAACTATGGAGAGCTATCAGCTTGTCACTGCCTGTCCTACGGGATGTTGTCGACACTCCCATGTACTGGGAGGTTGACTACTTCCGCCGTCCATACGGACTTTTTCTCTTTCTGCTTTTCGTGCCCTGTTCAGAACACACACTATATAAAACGATCTAGCGCGTCTTTCAGACCGCGGATAGCCTAATCAGGCTCACTGTGCTTCACCGACCTGGCAATACAGTGTTGAATGTGCTGTTCCAGGATGGCTTTGCCAACCCGGTCAAGCACAGCGCGCACCGTCGCAATCCGCGTCAACATATCGTCGCAGTAGCGCCTTTCTTCCCACAGCCGTTTGGCGATTTCCCCGTGTGATAGGTCGTTCTGTAAATGGGCCATTTGGTATACAACTCTCTTTGTAGCAGTCCACGCCTCCAAATGTCAAGAGGAATATGCATGAATTTTTGCGTTTTCGAGATACCTGAGAAAAGGATCAAAGCAGTAAATGCTTTATGCTATAATCGTCCCATGACAGAAATAACCAACACAGAAGATATCGATGAGTGGTCCAACGCTCCTCAAGAATCTGATGATTGAGCCGCGACTCGATGAAGCGTTGGTACAAAAGGGGAGTGTGTCTGAGCGGTACGTTCATGTTCCAGGGTATATTATGATATGCGCGATTAGACAGTGAAACAAGGGAAACCTTTCATGGATACTGAAAAGTACAACCGTTGTGCCATCTTGCCACGTACGTTATAATCTTCCCATAACGAGAAGCAACCACAATGACTGTGGGCTGTTCCACTGCTGGACCGAAAGGAACCGTACCACGTCATGCGTTTAATCGAGAACGAAAGTGTTTCCGAGACCTCTAAGGATGTCCAGAAGGGCGTCCAAGCTGGCCCAACCGCCCAATCCGTCACCATAGCGGACATTTGGGAGGCGCATAAGCTGCTCAAGCCGCGCCTTCATCACACTCCCCTGACCCCATCACGTACCCTGCGTGATCTGACGGGCGCTGATATCTACTTGAAATCCGAGCATATGCAGCGCTCAGGCTCGTTCAAAGTGCGCGGCGCAAGTTATAAACTCTCACGACTGACCGAACAGGAGTATCGCTGTGGCGTGATTGCCGCCTCGGCGGGTAATCACGCGCAGGGAGTTGCTATCGCTGCTGCCCACTACAATATTCCCTGTACGATTGTGATGCCTGAAACTGCTCCGTTGGCCAAGGTTACGGCTACGCAGGGCTATGGAGCTAATGTGGTGCTGCACGGATTTACTTACGATGATGCCTATCAGCACTGTCTCGATTTGCAATTAGAGACCGGGGCCACCTTTATTCACGCCTTTGATGATCCAGATGTTGTCGCAGGGCAGGGAACCCTTGGGCTGGAGATGTTGAGCGACTTGCCCGATGCTGATGCCATCATCGTTCCCGTTGGCGGGGGAGGACTGATTGCCGGGATTGCTATTGCTGCTCGCGCTCTGCGACCGGATATCACGATTATTGGCGTGCAGGCAGCGGGAGCTGCCAGCTGTCGGACTTCGCTCGATGCTGGTGAATTGAGCACCTTGCCAACAATCGCCACCATTGCTGACGGTATCGCGGTGAAGCGACCAGGAACGTTGACGTTCTCAATTATCCAGCGCCTCGTCGATGACGTTGTCCTTGTTAACGATGAAGCCATTATTAGCGCTGTGCTGCTGCTCATGGAGCGCAACAAGATGCTCGTCGAGGGGGCAGGAGCCGCTGGAGTGGCGGCGTTGTTGAGTGGAATGGTCAAGTTAAAAGGTAAAAAGGTGCTGGTGCCACTGACGGGTGGCAACATCGACATTAATCTCGTGAGCCGCTTTATCGAACATGGTCTGGCAGCGGCTGGTCGTTACTTCGTTATGCATACGCGCCTCACCGACCGCCCAGGTGAATTGATGCGCCTGCTGGGGATCATCGCGGAGATGCGTATCAACGTCATAGATGTACGCCACCAACGTATCTCCAGCCGCTTGCCCATTATGCAGCGCGAAGAAACGCTCACACTTGAGACGCGTGACCGGGCGCAGTGCGAGCAACTGCTACAGCGCCTGCGAGAGGCTGGCTACATTGTGGAAGAGGCTCAGGGACTCGAATAAGCTTTGTTGCCCTCATCAATACCAGGTTTTGTTGAGCCAGAGCAGCCCACCCATTGGGGCGGGAGCGATGCTCTCACAGATAGGTTTCTTGTAAGGCCGCTTTGAGAAGCATCTTCGGAATCAGCGGTATTTTCGGGTGAATACCGCTGATTTTCATTCCTAAATGTTTTGGAATGATGGGATGCTTTTTGGGCAGAGAGGAGAACCTCCCACCCGGGCGACGCGAGCGTCCCCACCCATCGACCACACCGCTCCCGCCCCTACGGGTACGAAGGCGCTTCCGAGGCACTATCATAGAACCTGCTCACTCCTCTTAAGAGCGCTGCTTGCTGTTTGTCGCACGTGTCGCACGTGTCG
>DMFQ01000396.1:16080-18460 GCA_003450555.1 Ktedonobacter sp. | reverse complement strand
GGCGTCGTCAACGAGCATTCCGTGGAAGAGTATGTCGCGCTTGCTCCCCTCGAACAAGTGATCATCGACACGGTGCAACTACTTGCCCTGTGGAAATAGTGTTTGTTCGCACAGTAGTTATTGGCATTCATTGCTCATTGTTTCTAACCGTTTCATCAGCTATAATGACGCTATACAGAAAACCAGCGCTTCAACCTGGTCTGCATGCGCACAAATTGGTAAAAACAATACCACATCTATTTCAGACGACATCATCTACAGGGGGGAAACGTGGATGTCTCGTAATGCTTTCGATGTAATCGACGAACCCAAACAAATTTTTAACTGGATACCCGGTGAAATAGTGGTGATCATTCGCATTCCTAAGCGACCTGCTGACGATGAACTGGATACGCTTGTTGAACAGGTACGGAGTCATTTGAATACCATCCTTCTACCTCATGATCTTGCCCTGGAATTGTATGGCACTCGTGGCCGCTGGCTGAATCACTCATTGGCCATGCCGCTGGCGCGCCGCCGGGCCTTTATCTTTGGATTGCATAGGCAGCAGCCGCTTGTCGCTATCTTCTTTCATGTTCGTCATGCCGACGCTACAGTAGATGACCCTGCCCCTATGGCCCTATCATATCTGCAGAGACAGCTTGAGTGGCTGGCGCAGGCAGGTCTACACCTTGTCTCAGCCATGCCTAACTGGCTTGTCACAGCCGCGCCCGTTCTCTATGGCGATGGCGGACCGGCTTTGCCTCCCAGGCCCGCTCCCAAGCTCGATCTTCTTGCTGCTGGTAGTTCTCCGGTGGGCTGGCGCGTCTCGTTCGCAGACAGGGGCATGCCGCTTGATCCCAATGGCGCGCAGGAGGTCCTGGTTGCTGTGCTGGATACCGCGCCCCTTCCCGAAAACCTCGAGCGTGCCGCGCGGCGCCCTGAATTGAGCCGCAACTGGTTGCTGCAACGCCTCGCTTACAATCTGCAAAGTGCGAATGGCTCTTTCGAGATTGAATATGACCGCTATCCTATCACTGACGATATAGGTACTGGACGAGATTTCCAGGGCAACTACCGCATGTATGCCATGCCCGATCACGGCCTCTTTGTGGCTGGCCTCATTCGCGACATCGCCCCACGCGCTCGTATCCGCTTAATACGTGTTCTCAATGACTTCGGTGGCGGTGATCTCTATGCGCTCTTCGCTGCCCTCACGGACCTGGAACAGGAGCTTGTTTCAGGCTCGATTCGCCGCCTTGTTATCAACCTCAGCCTTACTATTATGCCCGACATACGCCGTTTGCCTTACTTTTGGTTCGACGATCGCCGCTGGCCGAGTACACAATTAATGGGTGCCATACATATCCTCAAACACATTGAAGAAGGATTGCGATTGCTGTGCGAGAGCCTCTTTGCCCATGGCGCGCTCATCGTAGCCGCGGCTGGCAACGATTCATTGAAGGCCAATAAGCAGGGACAGGCGCCTCATCCGCCTCGTGCACCGGCGCGATACGAGACGACACTCAGCGTTACCTCGGTCAACAGCCGTTTTGCCCCTTCGGTTTTTGCTAACGCCGCCAGCATGCCTCCCTATAATGCCGGCATCTCCACTTTTGGCGGTGACGGTTTTGGCAGCCTTGATGCGAATGGACTGCAAGACGCGGTGCGCGGCATTTTCATCTCTCCAACATTTCCTGGTGGCGAGCAGAATACAACAGGGTGGGCCGACTGGTGCGGCTCCTCGTTTGCCACTCCTATCATCAGCGCTCTCGGTGCTCATCTCCTCGCGCAAGGCGGCTCGGCCTCCAATACCATCAGCCGTATCGCGGCAGGCCCGGGGAAAAGTGGCGAAAATCTCTTCGGCGCCAGCCCAGAAGCCCCCAGCCTTCTCGCCAATATCGTTCGGGTCCAGCAGCGCTTTAAGGGGTAGCTTTGGCGTGTGATGCAGCTCTTTTTCTGTCCAGCATTTTGATAATTGTTCCAATATTAGCTGGAATAATCCCCTTTCGAAGACTGTTATAGCCACTAGAAATGACCAGACGACACGGAAACCTGTCTTGACGCTTCACTTTGTATAGTTTATAATACACTCAAACGGGAACGTGAAAAGCGTCCGAACGGTTTCTATAATTCTTTAAAGAGAGGCAAATTACATGATCGAGCATAGCCAGCAATCTGCGGTAGAGACCAGCATCCTTTCTATCACACCTGCGGCATCAGAAAAAGTTCACGAACTGTTGAAGCAGGAGAACGATCCTAGCCTCGGCCTTCGCATCTTCGTCGCTGGCGGTGGGTGCTCCGGTTTGCAGTACGGCATGACTATCGACGAAACACAGGATGGCGACACCATCATCTTACAGGGCGACTTCAACGTACTTGTGGATGAGATGAGCCTTGG
>DMFQ01000396.1:15200-16029 GCA_003450555.1 Ktedonobacter sp. | reverse complement strand
GGCGAGGCCAAGGGTTGCGGCTGCGGCCACTAATCTTAACCGCTAAATGCGTATCTCAACTCACTCAATTCGTGAGAAAAAAGGGGTCTCTCCTAACGTAATATTATTAGGAGTAGATCTCTTTTGTTGTGTTTTTTGTCCTTCTTTCGCTATGGCTTTTAGCTATTAAAGGAGAGTGCATGAGCAGCAGACGAATTGCGCATCGTCACCGCTATCGCGATTTACGACATCTCTCACAGCCTTCGCAACGCACCCGTCAAGAGTTTTTCCGCCCGCTCTGGACCTACCGTCGCCTCAATTTTCCCTATCAAAAACCAGTCCTGGGGCAAGGCCTTTTTCTCATACCCATTTACCGCTTCGTCCACAGCATTAGGGCTTAAATAATAGAGGGGATCTACTCTTCCTCGTCATCACTTGTAATAACTAGCTCGCTGAGCATTCTCTTCACCAGCCCTGGCATATCGCTGGTAAATTTCGAGTTAGCTACGACGCGCTGAGCGCCTGCCTGCAAGGCCTTTTGCCGTGCCTCCAGGTCCATATGAGAGCCGAAGGCCAGCACTGGCAGCCCGTGTTCGCGCGCCTGTCGAATGGCCCCTTCCCAGTCAACCCCGCTGGTAGCAGTATTGACAATGGCCAGAACTGGCTTTTCATCTCCTGTTAGCCGCAGGCGCTGCTCGAAAGCCGCCAGAGTACGGACGACCATTACCTCCATCTCGTGATGTCGCAGCGTATCGCGCATTTTCACGGAGAAGAAGAGATCTTTTTCCAGGGCGAGAATTTGTGTTGTCACGTTCTACAAACCTACCTAATCTTCTGTACGCTCCTGTAC
>DMFQ01000396.1:14732-15043 GCA_003450555.1 Ktedonobacter sp. | reverse complement strand
CTGCATTTTTTGAAATGGCTCGTCTCAAAGACCAGGTTCCCATCCTCGACAGTTGCCCAGATATGTTTGCGCGAGTAGCCATCTCCCCACTTCAAGATCAGGCCGTCTTTGTATTCGTCGAAACGCCCCTGGCCATAGAGATAATCGCGATTGAACATCTGCAAAATTCTGCGTAACCTGCTATCTTCAATGACTCGGGCTACCTCGGCGGACATCTGCGTTGTTGCCTCTGTGGACAGATCCTGTTCGGGGATATGCAGTGCTCGCGCCGAATGCTGCTCCTCGCGAATCATCTGCTGAATCATGTCCCC
>DMFQ01000396.1:11500-14507 GCA_003450555.1 Ktedonobacter sp. | reverse complement strand
GCTGATCTATCGTTGTCGGACACAAAAATGCTCCTTGTTGTTCAGTAGCGACAAGTTTCTTCTATCTATCTATCTTACTGTATCACGCCGATGCTAGCGCAACAAGGGTTTCTAAAAAAAGACTTCACTCTTTATGTAGGATAAGTGTTCTGAACATCTGCTCTTGACAAATGTTCTCAATGCTATGTATACTTATTATACATAAAATGTTGCTATTGTACGTATCCACATATCAGCAAACCTGTTGAAACAAGAACATTTGTTCTATTCAAATACTAGAATCACAGGTGTGTCAATTCATGAGCACAGTCAAGAGCGTCGCCGTCGGTGTTGAACTTGCTGCCAGGGGAACGACTGTAGCTCTGATTGATCGCCACGGTACCATCCTCCATCGCCTCAGTGCCAGAACACTCATGGGACGCCCCGCCATCGCCACCATTGAACCATCCTTACGAGCCATTGAAACCATGCTCTCCTATGCTCATGCCGGGGGATATAAGGTGCGCGGTCTGGGCATATGTGTTCCTGGTTCCCTTGATACTGAGAGGCACCGTCCGCTCCTCGTACCCACGCTCCCCTCCTTAAATGACTTCCCCCTCTGTGATTTCCTCGAGGCTCGTTATACGTTACCTGTGCGGTTGCATGTCGATGTCGACGCGGCATTACTGGGTGAGCATCGCTTTGGAGCGGGCAAGGGTTGTAATCGCCTGCTTTTCTTGACCCTCAATGCTGTAGTCGGCGCCTCCCTTGTTATTGATGGTCAACTGGAGTGCACGGCCCAGCAATATGTCGGGCACATCAGTCATATGCTTGTCGCGTCGAACGGACCCCGCTGTAGCTGTGGCAGGCATGGCTGTATCAATACCCTGGTCTCGCTAGAGGCGATGCAGAAAATGGTGCAGCGCGCGCTGCGCCGTGGAGAGCAGACGAGCCTGACGCAGCGCTTGCTCAATCGCGAATACTTCTCTCCTCAATTACTCGCGGAAGAAGCTGAGAGAGGAGATAGTGTTTCACTGCAAGTGTATGGCGAAGTTGGTCGCTGGCTAGGAGTCGCAACGACCAGGTATATCGATCTCTTCGAGCCGCACAGGCTGATCCTCGGTGGAGACGCGCTCAGTAGCAACGACTTGATTCTGAATCACGTGCGCCGCATCCTTACAACGCATTCTTCCTCTCACGTGTGTACGTTGATCGATGTTGTGCCCGCTCGCCTTGGCAGTGATGCCTCAGTGGTCGGTTCCGTCGTCTCTCTCCTCTAAAGAAAAACATGCTATACTTGTAGCTACACTATGCTGCAAGGATACGTGCATGCTAACTTTGCTAACTTTCTATGCTCGTGTTCTGCGTACAGGAAGAGATACTTATGCCACTGACCGCCCTTGGATTGTTGCTTTTGGCCGCCGTACTGCACGCAATATGGAACCTGCTCGTCAAAAACGCGCGCCAAAAGCAAGTCTTTACCTGGTGGGCTTTAGCGGTAGGCGCCGTATTTTTTGCTCCTCTACTCCTCTTAACTCGAGTATTCCCCATTCAGGTCTGGCCGCTCGTCATTTGCAGCGGGTTGGTAGAAGCCGTCTATTACATTACCTTGACGCGGGCCTATGAGCATGGGGACTTCTCGCTGGTCTATCCCATGGCGCGCGGTACCGCTCCTGCCTTTCTCGTCCTGTGGGCTGTACTTTTTCTTGGTGAGCGTCCTCGACCAGCCGGGTTTGCCGGCCTGACGCTGCTCGTGCTCGGTCTCGTCATAGTTGGCGGCAAGAACTGGTGGGCATTAAGAAAGACAACGAAGCTAAGCACCAGCGGCGTTGTCCTGGCGCTCAGCGTCGCTTGCTGTATTTCCATCTACTCCGCTATCGATGGTGCCGCTGTGCGTATCGTCTCTCCTCTGCCCTATACTGTTCTGGTAATCAGCCTCGCCACCATCTTCTTCACTCCGCTGGTGCTGCTGCGTTACGGACACAACGCCGTCGTCTCCGAGTGGAGAACAAACTGGCTGCGTATTATCCTCGTTGGTATCCTCTCCTTTCTATCGTATATGTTGGTGCTCGTCTCCTATACGCTTGCCCCCGTAAGCTACGCTGGCTCTGTGCGCGAAATCAGCATTGTCTTCGCCGCCTTTATAGGCTGGCGCTGGCTACGAGAAAATCTGGGACTATTGAGAATGATAGGGGCCAGCGTTATTTTTGTTGGCATTCTTATTATTGCCATGTTTGGGTAAGATCGGTATACTACCAGCATGACAACAGAGACACTCATCCCAACCATCGTCATTGACGATACACCTATTAAACGGCGTGGAGTCTGCGAGTATGTCGAGGAGACCTCGCTGCTGCGCCTCTATGCCCAGGCAGGTGATGCACCTGAGATGCTGCGACTTGTTGAAAAAATCTGCGAGGAGCACCAGCACAATGCGAGCCTGGCAGGTTGGCTGGTGTTATCTGATCTGCACCTGGGCAACGACAATGGGGTGGAACTGGGACGCGCGCTGCTGGAGATTGCTCCGCAAATGCGTGTCGTCATCTATACGCAGGACCCAAGTTGGACACTTGCCGCGGAAATCTTCCGCCGTGAGTACACCAGGCGCGGAACTCCTCGCCGAGCCAGCAAACGTGCCGGAAAACAGCCAGGGCTTCATGGCTACGCCCTCTTCAACAACATCGAACCGGACTACCTGGCACATATTGCCACGTCCGTCGTGCTGCGCAATGAGACATTTATCGATGCCGAGGTCTTGAATTATTTGCTCAAGAAGCTTCGTGGACAGCGGCTCACACCGCGCCAGGAGGAATGCGCCTTGTTCATTGCGCGGGGACTGAGCAATGATGAAATTGCTCAGCGTATGGGGTTTCTTAATGCGCGGGGAGGACCGAATATTGGGCCGCTTGAGAATCTTGTCAGCGAGCTTTATAACTTCTTTGCCATTGATGGCCTGCCGAGTGATCCCGGCAGGCGCGTCCTGCTTGCACATGCCTACGAGGCCTACGTCGGGCTGCGACCAGCGTAG
>DMFQ01000396.1:7455-11350 GCA_003450555.1 Ktedonobacter sp. | reverse complement strand
ATCTACGGCTTGCTGGCTATAAACTTTAGCCCTTCCATACCGGGCAAAAAGAAGTAGTCACCGCCTTTCATGGTCACAAAGCGAGGCAGGCAACGCACCTCTTTCCGAATTGGTCGACGCTGGATTGTCATGCGATTAGTGCCACTGATAGGATCATCGTCATTCGCCAGCAAGGGATCTCTATTTGTATAAAGCCCTTCGAATGTAGGATCGTTGACCCAGGTCTGCTGGACAAATTCAAATTGGCGCTTGATGTCGGCGTTCAAAGCCACAAATGCCAGTCCTCTGGGGCTTACAAGTTCCTCGGCAAATTGCAAGAGACCTTTTTGCCTGGCAAGCTCGGTGAGGTGCTTCACTACGTGCGCAGGGTATTTAGGCCCGTACACTCGACCACGCCGGATGAGCCGGTGCTTTCTAACCGCGTCTAGTGATGCTATCGGGTCCGGCTGAAGCGAGTCACGTGGGTTCGTCCGGCGTATGTGAGAGCCGATGGGACAGGCATAACCGCTGGGGTCCAGTTTCGCGAACTGAAAGTTGTTGTTCTGGCTAAGATTCTCGCCGATCTTAGGGTTATCCTCATCGGGAGCAAGTACCAGTGGTGCGCCACTTGTCCACCGTCCTACAAATTTTGCTGCCAACCATTCCGCTGTTTTAGGATCACCCTTCGCCTCTTTGTACATGAAATTCCAGAATCCAACCACGTCCTGTTCCAGCTTGCGGTACACCAGATAACTTCCATTAGGTCCCAGTTGGGAGGCGGAAGGCATAGGCGGCAACAAGCCAAATTCATTGCGGTAGCCCAGGATAAATTCTCCTGCTTTGACGGCTGGCTGAACGGTATCGTTGGACTTTCTACCACGGTCGAAGCCTTCAATAAACGGCTGAGAGATACCATCTCTAAATCCAAACGGTTCCCTGGACTCTTTCGGTCGATAGGTGTCCTGTTGCGCCACTATCTTTAATCCTGCCTGATCCGATGCAGGAAAGATTTGGGCCTGGAAAGCCTCGATTCCGTCCTGGTCATAGGCGAATAATAGCAGGAGGATGTGTATGGGCGGGTTAAATGGCCCTCCGAACTCCCAGTTCTGGGGAGCATTGGCACCCGTATCGCCCAACCGTTTCGACCGGTCGGCATGGGTTTGGTGGTCTGGGCTCCTGGGTCCGGCCATACCCTGGCAAAATTCGGCGGTAAAGCCTTCGGTTGGCACGCCGAGCTTCTCAAGTCCCTCGTAGGTAAAAGCGATGTTCAGACAGTTCTGGGGCTTTTGAGGTTTCCCATCAGATCCCTTGGGCCAATGCGCTGCAGTTACAACAAGGTCACTTCTGCGAGCAAGCCACTCTTTCACCTGGGTAACATCTTCAATTTGAAGAAACAGGTAGCGAGAAGTTTTCAGATGGTCATAGCCGCCAAGAATGATCCCTTGAATTTCTTTGAGGTTTAGTGTCGTTGCTGTCATCCATTCCTCCAACTTCAGGGGTTATAAGCGGCGTAGCCAGTCGGCTACTCCTCTTTGGTTAATAAACCGACTGAGTTTGCGGCCGATCTCAATATCATTGCGGATGTTTTTCACCGAATCGTGGGGGTAGGCACTGTAGAAAACTTGCGCCTTGACCTGGTGATCGATAATCGCCTGCTTGAATCCCTGTATATCCTTGGAGCCATGCGATGGATAGCCGATGCAGTTACCCCAGATAGCGTCCATTCCCCCGCTGATTTTATCCACAAAGTCACCAATATACTGTTCCCAGTTCCCATCGTAATTGCTTTCAAAAAGCAAATTGGCGCCATCATCGATGATGACCCAGCGGGCAAAATGAATGGTTGCCAGACCCGAAAGTGAACCAGGAGTAGGGTTGTTCGCGGCTACCAGGCTCATCACTTTCAAGATGCGTTTCAGTGCTGGAAGCCGCCTGGGACCCAGGACATGTTCTAAAAAAGCGAAGACAACCTCTATCGCCTTCTCTTTGAGCCGCAAGTTCGCCACTAACTGCCCAATTCCACTCAAGAGGCCTGGTTGCGGTGGAGGTAAATGGGCAAGCGCGCCCAAAAGTGGCTCAAATTCTTCCAGGTTCAGGAACTCTTCCAACTGCTGGCGGCACCCAAGGTAGCTTTCAACTTCGCGTACTGAATATCCAGGGTAGCCCTGGTAAAAGGCCTGAGTTTTGACCATGTGGGCTTTGATATACTCCTTACATTCCTGTAGATGATGAGTAGAGGGCAATTTCACATCGGGATACCCTTCACATTTGCTCCAGATAGCCTCCATCCCCCTGCCTGCTTTACTTAGCAACAGGTCGATATAGGCTTCTGACGGGCCATCATGGTTGCTGGTGAAGAGAAGGCGATTTTTTGCATCTCGATCTGCGAGATTTCCACCACCGATCATCGCGAAGCGAGCGAAATGCGTGGTCTTGATCTCCGAGAAACGAAGGTATTCATTGGTCTCCTGGTTTTGCCCGATACAGTTCAAGAGGTTTTCAAGCTCCTGTTTTTCGGCAGGCTTGATATTCGCTATTACGGTCAAAGGATTTTGTTTCATACGTGGTCACCTGATCTTTCACGCTTGTTTCAGGAGACAGAAGCAGAAGCTACACAGGGTCAAACTCGACAGGTAGAGACGTGGGGAATGGACCATCCTGGATGAGTTCTCCCGCTGAGCCGGGTACACGGCGAAGATTCTTCTGCTGCAAGAGAGCCTTGCCTATCAGGGGAATTTGGATGCGGTTGATGTATTGCCCAAAGCAGGTATGCATACCACTACCAAAATGCATATAGTGATACGGTGGGCGGTCAACTCGGAAGTCCTCTGGTTCGTCGATGATGTGATCATCGAGCATGGCCGACTGTGTTGCTACAAAGGTTATGGTACCGGCAGGAATGGTCGTCTCGCGGAGAGTACCCTTGGCCACGATATAGTCCACAGCACACTTGCGAAGCAGGCCCGGATTCTGAGGAGCAAAGCGCATTGCTTCGCTCATATAGGCTGCAACCAGCTGATTGTCGTCGTTTTTAGCCGCCCTTTGTGCATCGATGAGCACATCTGGACGGCTCAGAAGTTCGTTCAGGGCCAGGGCTGTGGCTTTCGACGTCGTAGGGATTGCACCAACGATAACTCCAAAAAGATTGTTGCGGAGCGAGGTGTCGTTGAGGCTTGTCTGAGCAGTCGATTGCATATGTAGTAAGCGTCCGACGACATCGTCCGGGCCTGCGTTGCCAGCCGCTATCTCGGCCTTGCGGGAAGCGATGACGTTGTCGAGGTAGGAGCGCATCTCAGCTGATGCTTCTACAGCCTGAGCAGTTATCTCCGGATCATCCTTCAGGTTGAGAAACGTCTCGTTGAAAAGGATGCGAGTCCAGCGAAGCTGAGTTGCCTCATCGGGGCCTGGAGTGCCGAAGTACCTGGCAACCAGCCGGGTTGGTACTAAATCGGTCAGGCCACTCACCGCATCGATCTTACCGGCGGATGCAGCATCGGCGACCAGTTGGTTCGCAGTCTGGTCAACGAAGCTGGCTACACTGGGAAGGTCATCGCGATTCATTGCCAGACGCATAACAGAAACGTCGTGCTCGTATTGAGGTGTGTTGTCAAATCCCAGGAAGAAGGGAACGGAAATCGCTTCCATCTTCGGCAAATAGAGAGCGACAGTGAACTCATTGGGATGATTGAGAATTTCTTGCACATCTTCAAACCTGGTGACGACGGCGAAGCCGTGCGCAACAAAAATGGGCTTCGTCTCTCGCAGAAAGGCGAAGAGCATCTCGGGGTGTTCCTCGGTGTGTTTCTCAAGCAACCCGATGGCCTGTTTTCCGATTTTCTCAACGTCACCTGCTAGCCTCGCAGCTAGCGCCTCAAATTCGTCCAGAAACAACATGGCAGTCTCCCTCCTGTTTGAT
>DMFQ01000396.1:5840-7379 GCA_003450555.1 Ktedonobacter sp. | reverse complement strand
GTAGCTTCTTTCAACGTAAGCATGGCTTTCTGCTTGAGACAATTCAATTATAAACTCATATGTACGAAAATTCAATCTCTGTCTATAAATATTTAAGTGGATGTCACTGTTGCTGGCTGTGGCTGCTGCAAAGGATAAAATATTTGCACACAGAGATAGAGCAAAAACCCGATCGGACCAAACATGAGCAGAAGAAAGAGGATGGGGACCATGAACCAGGCAGGAATACGGCGTTCGCGGCTATCAAGATACGCCCAGCGACCACCAATGAGATCGAATGCCTGGAAATGTGCCCAGGCAATCAGCGCACCTACAGGTGTACCAAGCTGTGCGGCAAGAACCGATATATCAGGAGAGATGAGGATAGGCCAGAGTTGTAGCAGACGTGGTATTACCAAGAAGGTATAGACGAGAGCAGGTGCAATGGCTATCAGCGGTGATTGGATGATGCGGCGTGTCCAGTGCCAATGAGGCAATACTATCATTAAGAACCAAAACGGTAGAATGAAAAAATTGCTGATTGGGAAGAATACTGCCACTGTCATAGCGAGCCGTCCTTTCGTTTCCTTTGGTGATCGATTTTTCTCTCTGATTGCTAACTCTTGCCAGAGTTAGACTCACAAGGCTCTACATCTCATACATAGACTCGGGCAATGGCCCGGAAGTAAACCTTTGCTCGCTTTGAGGGATGGGCAATTGTAGTACAACTGTTGTGCCATGCTCGACCTGGGGACGGGGTACTGACTGAATTGATAGGATACCGCCTGCCTCACGCGCCTTGAGCCGCGCTTTGAACAGGCTGGTTTTCTCGGGTGAGATCGAACTCGTATCAAAGCCGCGCCCATCGTCGCTAATGTAAACCTCGATGTTGCCATTCTTGCGCACAGTTTGCACTGTTGCGAAGCTCGCCCCGGCATGGTTATAGACGTTCAGCAATGCCTGGGTGACAGTGTATGAAATGGCCTCCGCGATCTTCGTTCCCTCCTCCGTCTGTTCCAGGTCATGGCTTAACGCGTCCAGCGCCCACAGATCGGGTTGTACCTTAAGTGGCGATTCGGGGTGCAACGCGGGAAGATCCTCGCGGATCAATTTCTCCAGGTGGAGTTTCAGGCCCAGACTGCGTCTCTGGTAGGCATCCTCGACCAACAATTGCAGACCGCGCAGGTCCCCTTCCAACTCCTCGCTGATGCGACGGACCTTACCCAGCGCCTCGGAAATGGGCTGTACCGCCACCCTACCGGATGGATCTCGTTCGGCCTCCATTTTCAACTTGTGCTGCCAGTGTCCCAGCAGCGAGCGGATGCGCAGAGCCTGTTGCTTGGGCTGGTCATGAATACGTTGTGAAAGCACGGAGCGTAAGTGGGCATCCGCGTGTAGCAAGAGCGAGGTTGCCTGTTGCAGTTCGCTGTTCGCCTGCTGTAACTCCCGCGCCGTTTGCTGCTGTTCGCGCAATGCCTTCTCACGCTGCTCAAGCGTCAGTTGTAACTGATCGATCAGGCGCAAAGAGCGAAGCGCATACAGCAGGAGCAAGGGATAGAC
>DMFQ01000396.1:232-5789 GCA_003450555.1 Ktedonobacter sp. | reverse complement strand
AGCGTTAAAAGATCCCCAAGGCGGCGGCGCACGTTATGCGGGATACGCGCTCCTGGCAGAATGCGACTGACGCGCAACAGCGAGATGATGCCGATTACAAAGCTCAGGACGCCACCGAAGACTCCGTAGCCAAGGGCAACAATCAAATTGGGGCGGGCGGCTACACTGCCAAAGATGAGAAAAGAACTGCATTCAAAGGCAACCAATGCAATCAGGGGTAGGTAAGGCAGTCCATCAATCATCAGGCGCGGGCGACGCGGCGTCCTCATCGCCTCAGGCCGGTACGTCAAGCTGAGATGAATAAATGCCGCTCCAAGCAGGGCAAATGAGGGGACCCACAGCAGTTGGAATACGATATCAGCTGGATATGCCTGCTGGACGTTGCCCCAGTGGCTGTAGAGCAGAAAGAGCATCGCTGGTGGCAGCAGTGTAATACTCTCGACCGCCCCGGTCCAATCTTGTGCGGTGACAAGCAAAAGCGTGCCTACCAGGAGCCAGCTGATACCTGCCAAAAGCGCCAGACCATAGTTCTCAAACCACATACCCCAGCTAAACTGGAGAGCAGGCAGTGTTGCTTGCTCTGTAGTGTTGTTCGAATGCAAAATAGTATAGGTAATGCTATCGCCAGGCCGGGCATACTTATAGGCAGTTGCCAGTGGCACAATTGCGGGACGGAGTTGATTTTGTTTCCACGAGTAGCTTGTCGCCCCGTTCCTATTTTTAACGTCGATGCCGATGAACTGGTCCGTATTGGTGAGCGAACTCGCGGATGCCCCGAATGAGCTGATTTGAGGTAATAGCGAGACAATGACCACCTGGTTATCAGTATTGATCGCCCAGAAAAAACCGCCAAAGGTTTTCCCTACCTCGCTTATTAAGCGTATATGGCCGATTACACTGATGATGAGCAGCGCCAGGGTCACGAGTATGTACACTGTTATGATGCGAGGCCGCAGCCTCTGCCACCATGGATCATAGGTTGTGCGTATAGATGAATTAGACACGCTTTAGTCTAACATGTGAATGAACCTGTATGCAAGCTAGTTTCACCAATAATTCAGCGCCAGCATCTGTATCGTCCATCGCTCGTCGTTCCCGCGCCCTGCCAACTTGCGGAACTACCATTCTTTGGGCTATAATGTTAACAGAATAGTTGCACGCATGTGCAGCTATTAATAGAAAAAGGAAGTTTGTATGGCTTCTCAATCAATCAAAACGGCAATACTTGATGATACTCCTTCAGAAGATATGTGCCAGGAGCGGACTATCCACGCGGAGCACGTAGTAGCGGTGCGGCGCAATCAACTAACTCACGACAAAGCGGCGCGTACAGCTACACTCTTCTCTGTCTTGAGCGACCCCACGCGCCTCCAGGTTCTCTATGCCCTGTTGAATGCTCCCACAGGAGAATTGTGCGTGTGCGATCTTGCCACCGGCCTTAGACGAGACGATACCACTATCTCCCATCAACTGCGCGTCTTGCGACACCAGCAGGTTGTTGCCATGCGTAAAGTTGGTCGCGTTGTCTATTACCGGCTCGTCGACGAGCACATTCGCTTGCTGCTTGAAATTGGCCTCACCCATGCCAACGAACTGTCCCTCCTCTCCGCGAAAAGAGAGACGCAGGTGCCAGCATGAGTAACAAGCATGTGGGACATAATCACAATCATACCCATGGCATGGCGAAACAAACGTTACGCCTCGCCTTCTTCTTAACGATAATCATCCTGGCTGCCGAATTGGTCGGTGGTATACTCGCAAATTCATTGGCCCTGCTCTCTGATGCTGGTCATGTCGTAACCGACATCTTCGCGCTCGGTCTGGCCTGGTTTGCTGCTGTACAGGCTGATAGGCCAGCCAACGCGCGCAATACCTTTGGCTACCATCGTGTCGGTATCCTCGCCGCCCTGCTCAACGCTGTCACATTAATCATTATCGCTGCCGCGATCAGCTGGGAAGCCTTTCAGCGGTTTCAACATCCAGAACCGGTGCAGCCACTTATTATGTTTCTTTCAGCAAGCATCGGCATAATCGTTAACCTCTTTATTGGTTTCGGTTTACAAAAAGAGGGCCATAATCTCAATGTACGTGCCGCGACCCTTCACGTCTTTGGTGATGTGATCGCATCGGTTGGCGTTATAGTTGCAGGCATCATCATCCTACTGACGGGCTGGACGCTGGCTGACCCCCTATTATCGGTCGGGATAGCCGTGCTGATTGCTCTGGGAGCCTGGAGTATTCTCCGTGAGACTACTGACATTCTCCTGGAGGCCGTGCCCCGGGACATCTCTCTCGCACATCTTGTCACAGATATGAAGCATGTTGAGGGAGTGAAAGACGTACACGATCTCCATGTCTGGTGCATTGCCAGTGGCATGTACGCCCTCTCTTGCCATACGCTCATTAACGATCTTCCTCCAAGTGGTAGCTCGCCCATCCTGCAATCCCTTACGATTATGCTCAGTGAAAAATACCACATCGGTCACGCTACCATCCAATTTGAATGTAGCGATCAACAGGGAGCGTGCTGCGAGACAAATGGTCTTTATTGTCGCATGGAGGACGCAAAAGAAAAATGCAATGGTCATCACCACGCCCCCGAAGTATTAACAGCTAAACATAACTCGTAGGGGTGGGAAATGCACCACTTGACATTTTTGCTCATTTTCACATAAACTATGACTACAGAGTCACAATATTATTGTGAGTCATAGATTTTGGCAAAAGTCAGAAGATAACTCTGAGTCATCCACTCTGTGGGGAGGTCTATTATGACACAGACAGCAACTCCACGTACTCTCAAAGAGAAGCAGCGCCAGGAACGCGAGGCCCTTATCCTCCAGGCAGCCGAAGAAGTCTTAATGGAGAAGGGCTACCATGAAACGTCTATCGATGAGATAGCCTCGCTCGTAGGCATTGCCAAGGGTACCGTCTATCTTCACTTTGCTCGTAAGGAAGACCTGGTAATCGCACTCTTCGAGCGGGATCTGGAAAAATTTCTGCAACTGGTCGAAACGACCATTGCTACGGGATTGACCGCTCGCGCGAAGATGGAGGCTATCATGGACGTGCTGTACGGGAGCTTCTTTAGCAAACGCTTTCAATTACTCTATTCGTTATCCAACAGCGTAGATTTGCGGAGAATTTTTGTTGAGAAAAAAGGCTGTATGCGCGAGACCTGGGAGCGGCTTTTCGCACGTATCACCAGTCTGCTTGAAGAGGGGAAGGCCGCTGGCGAATTCGATACAACCATCCCTACCTCCGTTATGGTCAGTGCATTTTTCAGTCTCTTATCGCCCAAAAGTTATGATCGCCTGATGGTTGAGGGTCAGATGCCGCAAGAAGAGGTTGCGAAGCAGCTTGGGCGCATCTACTTCAAAGGGATTGCCGCCGTTTAATATAGTCAGATTGAAGCAGCAATTTGCACGCCTGTACAGGCATGTAGGCGTTACGATTTTTAACTATGCCTCCTTTGAGCGTAACTTGTACACTTTGATCGCGACCTGGAGCGTCAGCCAGTTGGCGCGTTCTTGTAGATCGATGTCACACAGCGATTGTAATCGCTCTAAGCGCTGGATCAGCGTGTTGCGATGCACAAAGAGACGGTTAGATGTCTTGGTCAAATTCCCCGCACATTCAAGGTATGTTTCTAGCGTATCCAGCAAGTCAGTCCCTTTACGACTATCGTAGTTTGCGATACGGGCCACCTGGTCCTGATACATGTCGCGCAGATCATCCATTCGCGCAATCTTATACAGGTAACGATAGACCCCTAGATCATTGAAGTGGGTAACTCCCCCTTCCTTGTTAAGGGTTTGCCCCATCTGTAGCGCCTCACTGGCCTCAGCAAAGCCGCGGCGGTAGTCGCTGATGTGGAGGCAGGGGTTTCCCACCCCAATAGAAAGGCGAACATTCTGCTCGCTGCGCATCTGGCGCGAGAGATCGCGTAACCATGTCTTGAGCCGTGTCCCGGCTGGATCTTTGCTCAAGCAGAGCATACAAGTAAGAATATTTTCGTGTTCGTAGAGGACAGAGCCAGAGTAACTGTCTTGAATACGACGGCGTATCAGGCTGCAGATGCGTTTATGTGCTGCCAGTCGATCCTCATCCGTCTGCAGCGTTAGCGTGCCGCCTTGCGCTGCATCTCCAGCCTGGTGATTGTTTTTGTCGTCACGCTCTTCACTTAGCTGCGTAATTTCAATCAACGCTACGAGATGAGGCTTTACGAGGTCGCAGCCCAGGAAGTTCGCGCGCTGGCGCATAGAATCTTCCGAATCGTACGTACTGAGCATAAGATCGTCAAAAAAGCCCTTCACCAGATTTTTCTGTGCCAACAGATCTACCAGGTGGCTATTTTTGATCGCTATTGCCGCCTGGTTAGCAATGGTGCTTAGCAGGGTGTGATCTTCAGCAGTATAGCGCCGCGTTTTGTTTGCGTAACAGCTTATCAAACCAAGATGTTCAGTACCGGCGATAAGCGGAGCAGAGAGCAGCGCATTATGCTGCGAATCCTTGAGAGGGTTCAGTCGTTCGAGCGCAGTGAGACTTAAATTGGGCCGTTGTCCGTGCGTGTTATCTTTCTGGTACGAGGCTTCATTTGTTTCGCGCAGTTTTTCCCATATGTGCTTGTCAACCTCGATAGGTTGAAAATTCAAGGCGCGATCATTGAGATTGGGCGATGAGGCACGTACAGTTAAACGTCCGCGCGCCTGGTCCATCAACATAATAACGCAAAGTTCGGCCTCCATAATCTGTACTGTCAGGGTCGCCAGGGAGCGCAGCATATCGTCGAGATAGAGGCCAGAACTGATTGTTTGACTCAAGATGGCCAGGGATGTAAGGATGCTAAGCTTGCGCTGTGTATTCTCAAAGAGCTGGGCATTCTCAATAGCGGACGCTACCAGCGTTGCCGTATTACTGACGAACGCCTGGTGTTTCTCCGTAAATTCATAGGGTGCGACGGTGTGCATAGAGATCACGCCGATCAGGTTGCGCCCTTTGCCGATGATGGGCACCGTCATAATGGATTGGAACTTTTCCTCTTCCAATTCAGGGAAGTAATGGAAGCGAGGATCTTCCATCGCCTCGTCTTTCAAGATCACAGACTTCAGCGTCAGGCCTACCCAGCCTATAATCCCTTCGCCGAGGCCCAATGCGATCTTTCCTACCAGGTGTTCATGCTGTTCGCTGGTACTGGCCAGCACCAATCGATCTTTGTCTTTGTTATACAGGTAGATGAAGGCGGCATGACAAGAAGTAGCGCGTACGATGATATTTACCAGGTGACTGAGCACTTCATCGAGCTTTAGCGTCGAGCCTATCGTTGAGATAACCTCATTCAGCAAAACATTTTCTTCTCGGCTGATTGAGATCTCTGTACGTAACTCACTCATCTCTTTACGAAATTGCTCGACACTCACTGTACCAGCCTTATCATCCCTACTGGAATTGGCCGAAACTGCTTTGTGTGGATGTGAGGAAGACATGCCTACCTCCTTATTGAAAGAGACTCCATCCTTTGGGGAAAAGGGAGAACGGGGTATCCCGTAGGTGTTCC
>DMFQ01000396.1:0-129 GCA_003450555.1 Ktedonobacter sp. | reverse complement strand
TTATAAAAACCTTATAAGCGCTACTCAATCCGTATGGTTATGTATGTTATGTATATAGATGTCATTGTACATACTTTTCGGTGCATAGTCCAGTGTTTTGTACGTATGTTTTACTAATTAGTACAGATG
>DMFQ01000255.1:651-3464 GCA_003450555.1 Ktedonobacter sp. | reverse complement strand
CGCTTCTTCCCTGGTAGTATAGCATAATTGCCGCAAATAAAGCCGCCCGACCCACACTTGACACACCACTATACCATGCTACACTTGTAACGTGTTAAACGAATATACAAGGAGGTATTTCATGATTGATGCGATCGCAACAGTCTGCGTTTTCGTCAACGATCAAGCCAAAGCCAAAGCGTTTTATACCGAGAAACTCGGCTTTGAAGTACGGCAAGATTCACCAATGGGTGCGTCACGTTGGATTGCCGTCGCGCCAAAAGGAGCGCGCACCGAAGTAATCCTCTATAAGCTAGATGAAAACTGGCAGCATTATCGCCAGGTCATGGGGAAATCGCAAGCGCTCACCTTCAACGTGACAGACATGACAGCGCTGCATGCTGATCTCAAATCAAAGGGAGTGCGTATTACCCAGGAACCAGATCCTCAACCCTGGGGAACCTATATGATGATCCTCGACGAGGACGACAATGCGTTGCTGCTGGTTGAAAATCCCAAATAGCTCACCACAAGCGGTGATACAAGCTCTGCATGTGTGCAATTGAGACGCCATCCGACGGCAAGAGGATCTATGCACATAGAAATCGTTCCATTTAGCGACACCCATCTCGAAGAGGCAGCAGCACTTCTGGCTCTGCGGCATCAAGGGGACCACGTCCTCGAACCGGCCCTGCCTGAACGCTTCACACAAGCAGCCGCGGCTCGTGCCGCGGTAGAAGCGATATGGCGCAAACCAGATGCAACCGGGGTGGTTGCTATGTACGAGGGCCGGATGATTGGCTATCTGATCGGCGTCCCTCGGATCAATCAGGTGTGGGGGCGCAGTGTCTGGGTCTATCTGGCCGGGCATGCCGTTAACCGCACCTACGGCTCAGAGGTGTATCGCGACCTCTATGCTGCACTCTCTCCTTCCTGGGTTGCTCTTGGTTGTTATGCGCACTATGCGCTCATTCCGGCTTCGGATCAACCAGCTCTGGATGCCTGGTTTGCGCTGAGTTTTGGCAAGGAGCAGGCCCACGGGATACGCGAAACAGCCGACGCCTCCTCTCTTGCCCCTCCCGTTGATCCATCGTTGGAGATTCGTCGTGCCGAGCTTGCTGATCTCGAGGCCTCCCTCGAATTGGATGAGATCATCCCGCGCCATCAGTCCCGCGCGCCTGTGTACGCACCGTATTGGTTTGAGGAGTACGCACCGTTTGGGGATAAAGAAGCAATCCGCCAGGAGTCCATCGAAATCTTCCAGGATGAGAACGCGAAGTTCTGGCTCGCGCTCAGGAATGGTCGTATTGTTGGCTATCAGTTGTACATGCCAGCTTCCCCTCATTTTGACAAAATTGATAATCTGATGGTTCCCGAGCAGTGCTCCTACCTCGCGATTGCAGCGACGCGCGAAGAGGAACAAGGACGAGGTGTTGGGCGTGCCCTCACGGCTCATGGACTTGCAACGGCCCAGACCAATGGCTATACCCATTGCATCACAGACTGGCGCGTGACCAATCTGCTCTCCTCGCGATTTTGGCCGCGCCAGGGATTTCGACCCGTGGCCTATCGACTCTCGCGCAGGCTTGATGAGCGCATTGCCTGGTCACATGAGAAACCGTCGCCTTCACCCTGGCTCTCTTGAACGAGCTAGCTCTCAGATAACACGTATTTTAGTTGCAATTCAGAGGCATTCTTGAGTAACCCATCGATAATGTAGATCGCTTCATACACCGAACACGCGAGAAAAAAGCTCACCGATCTATATCTCACACTCTATAAGGAGGTCGTTTCCACCGTCTTCAGCGGAGAGCATTTCAGTTTTCCCGGCATGGACCCCTTCTGGCAGCAACACATCTGTCTATGCCTATCCTCAGGTTTTCCTCATAACCCAGAAGCAATCCCTCGATTCTCTCAATTTGTTCGATAGTGTCAGGCTCGGAACTGGCTGTTGGAAGCGTCTACGCTCTTCCTTCATCGCTTCTCAAGAGATCGTACAAAAGACTTGCAATGGGTGTGGGTGACTCCACCTGTTGTGCTGTCTTTTTGAAGAGACCAGCATCCTTCAGCGCTATCGCACTCTGGTTGAAAGTCACAGTTTTCTCGGCAATCATCTTGCCATAGCTCTGATAGATGGGAGCGGGAAATAACGTTTGTGTCAGCATGTCAACAACTGCTTTTGGATCGACTCCGTTTTTCTCGGCCATCGATAGTGCTTCTATCAGGGAGTGTACTGCTGAAGAAATCAGGAAGTTTCCAACGAGCTTGACAAGAGTTGCCGCGCCGACCTCTTCGCCAAAATCGAAGATGCCCTGTCCCCCCATCGCCTTCAGGAGTGGTCGAACTCGTTCTTTGGCTATCTGTGGACCTGCAAAAGGAATCCAGAGCTTTTGGGCGACCGCTGCCTCAGGTCTTCCAAAGATGGGTGCCTCGATATAGACACTGCCATGTTGTGCATGCATTGCCGCAAGCTTCTTTGCCGTTTCAGGCAACACTGTGCTCATCGAAAGATGTATACCACCTGGTCCCAGTTGCTCTACAAAACCATCGCTCATGACGACGCTTTCCAGCGCCGCATCATCCCACAAAATGGTCACGACAATCCCCCCGGTCATCACAGCGTCAACTGGTCGGGTCACCAGTTGCGCGCCCTGAGCAACCAGAGATTCCGCTTTGCTCGCAGTGCGGTTGTACACCCGGAGAGGATACCCGGCATTGAGTAGATTGTTAGCCACTGGGAGACCCAGATGGCCGAGCCCGATAAATCCAATCGTTTCACTCATTTTTATCAATCCTTCTGAATAAGTTGACGCACCAAACATGACGTTAACGTC
>DMFQ01000255.1:0-553 GCA_003450555.1 Ktedonobacter sp. | reverse complement strand
GACGTTAACGTCATGTTTGGTGCAAAAAAAGCCTAACGATGTTCTGTTTCCTCAAACCAGCGCTCGAAGCGTTCGATATTGGCCTGTAAGTCAGCACGAAATTGCTGTAAGGCACCGATCTTTTGGTCCGCCTCAGCTAGATGTTGGCGCAGGATGGCGAGGACTTTCTGTTTTGGTTGTATTCCACTAGGGTCAATGAAATAGAGGTCGATGACGTCACGTATTTCATCCAGGCTGAGTCCAAGCTTCTTTAACTGGTCAATTTTCCGCAGGCGGGCAAGCGTCTCCTCTGTGTAGTAATGCTGACCGTGGCCTTCACGCTCACCTGGCGGGATCAGTCCAATGCTCTCGTAATATCGAACGGTGCGCGGGGTTACCCCAGCTCGTTCCGTCAAATCACCTATGCGCATGCGGTCATTCATCGCTCAATCCTAAATGTTACGTTAACGTCATATTGATAGAATATAATATTAGCGAGGCATTGTCAAGGGCCTTGAAAACAACCCTTTTTCACATATCCTCTCCGCTTCCTCCACTTCTTCCACTTCTTCCA
>DMFQ01000121.1:1206-5768 GCA_003450555.1 Ktedonobacter sp. | reverse complement strand
GAATGCTAGGGAATGCTAGGGAACGATCTTGATTGTCGCTAATTGCAATGCATTATCTCCCTGAGTTGGAACTATTGTAGCTGGTGCCTGAACAATATGCAATGGCAGCCAAATCTGCTCACCTACTATTGTGCTAAACGGATGGGTTACCGGCAAAAGTGCGATTGAAATATGAGCTAGCCCATTTGGGATATGGAAACTACTCAGGCTAAAAATTCTACTTGTAAGGCGTATTACGAGTCCTGGTTTCCAGGTACTTGTCGGGCACCAGGCAAGGGACGGAATATCTACGTTCACAATATGTTTACCACCATTCTGGTCGGTAATAAGCATGACAGTCTGTAGTGGATGGAGGGTAGGCTTAGCGACGTGCCAATAGGTGGTTATGTTCATATACCCCGCACCGGAACTAAACGTATCGGCAGCCGAGACATTATAGCCGATCATGTTCATAGTATCAGTACCATCAGAGTTGCTAAAAGTGACCTTGCAAAGGATGGAGCACTTGCTCTTGCGGGACCGAGATATACGAACAGAAATTATCTGAAAAATTGAATAAGAGATCATCAACGTTGCTTGTATCTGAAGAAGGCGCATAAGGTAGGGCAGCAGGTGGGGCCAGTCCTCTTTTGAGCAAGAGATAGCCATCCTGGGCTGCTACAATACCATAATTGTCTCTCCGCAAGACCTTTTTCACTTCATGCGTATAATCTGGCGAACCGTAAAAGGGATAGACATCGCTGCTCACATCAAGGAAAATATAATCAGCATAGTCATCCGCGTAAGGAAAGAGATAAACACTGGGCCGCTCGCTCAGATGTGGAACTAAACTCGATTGTGCAGATACTGAGGCATCTCGCGGTATCATGTCAATAAAATGCTGTGCCAGTTTGGTATGAGCAGTGATCTGGGTTGAGGGCCAATGAAAGCCTTGTCCTAATGGCATATTACTATTGAACGCATCTGCCTTCACTGTACTGAAGAGAACGTAGGCTAATAGTACTACCAGCAGTACTGGAGAAACCCAACGATGCATGCTGCCAGTGCGAACAGGAGGATTACTGCTTTCCTGTGACTTTCCTCGCGACAGGCGCACGTGATTAAGTACCCATTGCACCAACCAGATGATACATACAAGCGCCTCGATAGTCGAAAAAATCAGGACAGGTACGATTTCGGCGTTGTACTGAAAGAAGCCGCTATACATATTCTGGTCAGAACTAAGCAAGTTTAAGGCCAGCGAGGGCAGGGCCAACACGAAAACCCACGGAGCCAACAGTGGAAGATAGCCAGCTGGATTGAGGAGCAAACGGATATAAAAATTATGATTATGCTCCAAAACATGTTGCTTGAGTATGCTTACCGGGTGCAGTACTATGTTGCGAACAATTTGTACAGGGCTATTACCGAGATAGGCATAACGTGAGGCGAGCAGTGGATGACCAGTGGGACTAAAGAAGTGGAAGATGAGCAAAGTCAGTCCCACCCAGCCAATGGCAAGCACCATTAATGCCAGGCCGCTACGCAAGCGATGTTGCAAGAGGATTGACCAGAGACCATAGAGGGCAATGAGTACGGGTATCTCTTCTTTACAAGCCATAGAAAGTATAGCAAAGATAAAGAGCCAGACGGTGCGGCGCGTATACATGAAATATAAGGTGAAAAGTAAGAGGGCCGCAGTGAAGGTAACGGCGTGGAAATCACTGACAAGGGCGAACTGCTGGGCAGGATAGAGCAAATAGAGTAAGGCAATGGCAACTCCGGCCCACTCGTTGCGCAGGCGCAGGCGTCCGAGCCAGAAGGCTGGAAACGCACCGCTTGCTACCACCAGGGTTTGTATTACCAGCAGTGTTTTTGGGTCAGGCCAGAACACATAGAGGAGCGAGACAGGAAAGAGAATCGGCTCAAAGTGAATAGCAAAACGGGAGATACCATCTAAACTATAACAGTTCGTATCATGAACGATATTGCAGATTGTTTGATGTAACAGCTGACCATGGACGGTATTCCAGATAGCCTGATCCATAATTCCCAGGTCCTCGGCATTGGTGAGAAATGCGTCGTGCCGACCTGTCAGGTAGAAGATAAAGTAGGCTGAGAAGAGAAGAGCCAAAAAGGCGACGACGCCTGTCGCCAGCCAGAACACCCATGTGTGCGACAAAGGTTCAGGAGAAGGATAGAGATAGAAGCGGTTGCGCCAGACGGATAGACGTTTGCGCCACGTTGCGTTAATCACTTGCTGCACCCTTTTCTACCAGTTTCGCAGATACATCTGTAGCGGATGCTTTATTTTCTACTTGTTTGACCTGATCTTCAGGAATCGCGTTTTGCTTTGAGGCTTGCTCTTGTTGGACGGCACGTAACTGGCTACCGCCGCTTAGATAAGCGATACCTACACAGAGCAGTTCTGCAAAGGTAGAGACGACGCGTGAAAGCAAGGCTATTACGGCGACTATGCCCCCAGGTACAGACGCTAAGGCAAGCGTAAACAGCGCACCAATCGCCAACTCACGGAAGCCCAGACCGCTCGGGGTTATAAAAGTGACAAAGCCAAAATCCCAGGCAATGGCGTAGATACCGATACAAACTGGTAACGCAGCCAGCGGGGTTGCAGGCCAGAGGGCCAGCAGCATAACATAGAATGCGCAACCGGCGACAAACCAGCTCGCACACCAGGCGATCGTCACAAGCAGGATATCGCTATAGCGCAGCGACAACACGATGGGTTCGCGCTTCAAAAGGCGCAATGCGAGATTGAGTAAACCATTGAGGACGCGAGGGTGGAGCATGACGAGCAAAGCAATGAAGGTTATGCCGCCAAGTACAAGCACGAGGGACCCCTGGAACAGCGAACCAAGCGCATGAGCACTGCCCCAGAACAATAGGCTAAGGGCAAAAACGAGCGCACCCGCCGCCAGTTTTGTAATCAGCTCAATGGTCATACTGGCAAAGGCGATAGGTCGCGGAACGCCATACTTCCCTGTCCATAATACACGTGTCAGAACGTGCCAGACATTGCCGGGAATATAGCGCACAAATTCTGAAGCCAGGTAGATGCGCAGGCAGGGACGCAAAGCGAGGCGGTAGCCGAGGCGCTTCAGAACAGATTGCCAGATCAAGCCGAAGGAAAGTTCCTGGAGGATAAAGCCGAGGAAAGACACGGCCAACAACCAGTAATTCCAATGGGAGGCATCGGCAGTCAAGATCTGCCAATTGTAGTCATGAACTTTATAGAGAAAGAAGGCTGCAATCGCTACAGGTAAGCCAATTTGTAGCGTACGCTTGCCAATTTTTTTGAGAGATGGATGCTGCATCAATCGAGTTCCTGCCTGATACTATACTCCTCCCCCGGTTGGAAGGCATAATGGCGTATCATCTCACTTTGCAGGCCTGTCAGCACAAACTGGACACCGATGATCATCAAGATGATACCGACGAAGAGGAGCGGCTGGTCGCGAATCAACTGACCAACAAAGAAGCGGCGAGCCACGACAAAAAGGTCCACCAGGACACCAAGGGAAAAGGTCAAGAAACCGAGTGGACCAAAGAGCCTCAAGGGAGTACGCAGGAAAGACGTGAGAAAGAGGACATTGAGCAGGTCGATGAGGCCGCGTGCAAAACGCCTGGCGCCGAACTTGGAGACGCCGTATTTACGCGGATGGTGGCGTACCTTGATCTCTGTCACACGGAAGCCGCGCCAGTAGGCCATGACAGGCACAAAGCGATGGAAGTCACCATAGAGTTTGAAGTGTGTATCCTCGATCACTTCGCGGCGGTAGGCTTTGAAGCCGTTGTTGATGTCGTGCAGGTGAACGCCGGTTAAGGTGCTGACAAGGCCGTTAAAGACGCGAGATGGAAATGTTTTTGAAATAGGGTCGAGTCGAGGGAATTTCCAGCCCGAGACGAGGTCGTAGCCTTCGTCGAGCTTTGTCAGAAAACTGGGGATCTCTTCTGGATCATCCTGTTAAATCGCCATCCATGGTAAAAATGATTTCGCCACGGCAACGCTCGAAACCAGCAACGAGGGCTGGAGTTTTGCCAAAGTTGCGGCGGAAGCGGATGACGCGCACAATGCTGGGATGCTCATCATGTAATTTTTTCAGTTCCGCGAAGGTGTTATCTGTGCTGCCATCATCAACAAAGATGATTTCATAGGTCTGCCCGAGTGTGTCAAGTTGGGCAGATAATTTTTCAAATAGGATGGCGATACTCTGCTCTTCATTCATGACAGGGACGACAATTGAAATTGCTACTTTTTGTTCGGTAGGTTCGGGAGTCGCTATTGCTGGTTCAATTGTTAGATTCGATGATATTTCTGTCTGTTGCATTTTGATGTTCTCCGCGTTCAGGCGTTCGCTGTCTATGATTGCCGCCAATTATAGCATATTGTCTACTTGATACAGTAGAGGATGGTACCTTTTCTTGCTTCCTCGTTTGTTGTTTCTCTTTAATAGAACGGATGAAATGTGGTTAGGGACACGAATCAGGGAAAAAGTGGGGATAGGTGAGGAACAGGGCAACCGCAAGGGCACAGCTCGTTGGCCTACCTCGCAGGACTCGCT
>DMFQ01000121.1:0-1096 GCA_003450555.1 Ktedonobacter sp. | reverse complement strand
GACTCGCTGGCCTACCTCGCAGGGCAACCGCAAGGGTTGCCCGTACATTTTAGCAGGAAGGGTAGAGAAGAGAGTGTGGCAATAATTTTTTAGAGAATAGAGAAGAGATCGGGGCGGGCGGAAGTGAGGGCGTCAACGCCCGTGGCTGCGAGGCGTTGAAGTTCGTCGGCAGTGTTGACGACCCAGACGCCGAGCTTAAGGCCATGCTGGTGGGCTACTGTAGGCATGTTAGGGGTGAAGAGGTCGTGGCGCATGTTGATCCAGTCGCAGTCGAGAGCGGTCGCCTGGCTGATCAGGGTGTCAAAGGCATGTTCGTTGGTGGCGTTCCAGAGAGCTTTTGAAACGATGGCACCGGTGGAAACGGTGGGTTCGATGGATTTGACGAGGAGGAGCATAACCCAGTCGAAGGAGATGAAGAGAGCCTGGTCGAGCATGCCAGCATTGCGTACTTCTTCCATGATGGTTTCCACGATGTAGGGATAGCGGCCATACGTCTTATACCTCATATCACGTTTGCTGGGCTTTATTTCGATATGGACCTGGACGCGGCCTTTGGCGAGGTCGAGGACTTCACGCAGGGTAGGTATCTGCTGTGGTTCGGGCCAGCCGCCTGGGTAGTGAGCCGCGGCGTTGAGGCTGCGCAGATAGGCGAAGTCGAGGTCAAGGATGTTGCCATGGCCATCGGTGAGTCTGTCAACGATGAAATCGTGAATGACGATGGTGTGGCCATCATGACTCAAGTGTACATCGAGTTCTATGGCGTCAATTGGTAGGGTGAGGGCATTGCGAAAGGCAGCGAGTGTGTTTTCGGGGGCGAGATTGGAGCCGCCACGATGGGCAACGCGTAGAAAATGGTTACTCATTACGATGTTGATCTTCCTAGTACAAGATTTCGGTTGGTTGTCGATCAAATCATATCACGCGCAGAGATGTGGTTGGAAGAGCGGGCAGCAGGGGCTGTGAATGACTATGAAAATGCTTTTATTGCGGCTTATGCCTGGCACTTTCCTAGCGGTCGCCAGGATAATTTATTGATTTGCCGTTGCATTTGGGTCAGATACGTTTGAGTCAAGGTGTATCAAGTGTTTCAAGTGTT
>DMFQ01000335.1:13521-19456 GCA_003450555.1 Ktedonobacter sp. | reverse complement strand
TGAACTTCAACGGCCTGCCGCTCAGAACTCACAAGTACATAGTCCTCTACGCTTAGCAACTCACGATACGCTTCTAGTTTTTCGGTGCGGTCAATCGCTTCGGTGCTTGGAGAAAGAACCTCAAACACGGCACGCGGAGAATGCAATGTATTCTCTGCCTCGTTTTCATCGCAGCTGACCGTGACATCGGGGTAGTAATAGCGGTCTATGGCTACCTGGACGCGCATATCAGAGGTGTAGGCAGCGCATGGAGTTCCACGCAGGTGGTTGTGGAGTAAACCGTGAAGATTATGCGCGATTAATGAGTGGTTTCGACTCCCACCAGCAGGCATACGAAGTTGACTATGGACGTACTCAAAGCGCACATCACTGGCATTGTCAATAGCGAGGTATTCCTCAACGCTCACCCATCGGTATTCAGGAAGTGCCATAACCGGCTCCTTTATTTACTCCTACCCGGTTGTCTGTTTGTTTTTATGAGTCAATAGTGCTGCTATCACTATTGTCCATGAGAACGGAAAAGTCAAATAACATGTGGTAAACTTAAGTTGATGAAATTAGACCCATTTCACCAGTGACCGGTCGATCGTCTCTAAGGAGTAGTGACCTGAGAGCACCATTGCCAGTTCAAGTTCGGTGCGCAGTATTTCCAGCATGTGCTGTACACCTTGCGCACCGTTGACTGCCAGTCCCCAGAATGCTGGTCGGCCAACCAGGACGGCGCGCGCTCCAAGGGCCAGGGCTTTGAGTACGTCTGTGCCGCGACGTATGCCGCCGTCCAGGTATATCTCGCAGCGACCGGCGACGGCCTCTGTGATTTCAGGAAGGGCTTCGATGCTGGCAATGGCGGAATCGAGTTGCCGCCCTCCGTGGTTGGAGACGATGATACCCGCTACTCCCCGTTCTAGCGCCAGGCGCGCATCTTCAGCCGTCAAAATGCCCTTGACCAGGATTGGCAGCGAAGTCACGGTTTTTAGCCAGTCCAGGGTTTCCCAGGTCGGAGTAAAGGGAAGAGCAATTTTTAATTCTTCCGCTTCCGCCTTTTCGACAGGAAAGTTTGCCAGGTTCATATGAGACGGCAGGCTAAAGTTGTTGCGCGTATCTTTTTCGCGATTGCCCAGGCGAGGCAGATCCACCGTGAGCACAATGGCGCGATACCCTGCCGCCTCGGCGCGTCGTACTACCTCTCCTGAGACCTCCAGGTTGCGATAGAGGTACAGTTGGAACCAGAGTGAGCCGCTGGCTGAAGCTGCTATGTCCTCAAGGGTGCGCGTCGAAAAGGCGCTTGCGATCATCAGCGAATTGGCCATACCTGTGCCATGGGCGGTGGCGCACTCACCCTCGGGATGTGCGAGGCACTGGTACGCCATAGGAGCCACGAGAATGGGCATACTGACAGGTGTGCCCAGCACAGTAGTGCTCATGTCGCAGGTACTGCCGTTGACGAGCATGCGCGGGCGCAGCCAAATACGCTCAAAGGTAGTGCGGTTTGCGCGCAGGGTGACCTCGTCGTCGCTGCCACCCTGGATGTAATCCCAGGCGATTGGCTCCACGCGGGCCTGTGCGAGAGCTTCGTAATCGTTAAGGTTGATTGGTTCCATGGGAGTGCTCCATTACTTCTCTACTTTTGCTGCTATCTCACGCGGCTTGAAGTACTCTTGTCCTCCCAGGTATGGGCGGAGGGCAGCAGGAATGCTCACGCTTCCGTCTGCCTGCTGGTGTGTCTCCAGGAGGGGCAGCATGATGCGCGGCGAGGCGATGGCGGTATTGTTGAGTGTATACACGAAGCGAACCTTTCCTTCCTCGTCGCGATAGCGGATATTTGCGCGGCGGGCCTGCCAGTCGTGCAGGTACGAGCACGAGTGCGTCTCGCGATACCTGTTCTCGCTTGGCAGCCAGCATTCAAGGTCATACATGCCCACCTTGCCATCACCCATGTCTCCTGTGCAAACGCTGACGACACGATAGGGTAATTCTAAGGCCTGCACCAACTCTTCCGAATTGGCCAGCAGCGCTTCATGCCAGCGCACCGACTCCCCGTGGTCGGCTTTGGCAATGATATATTGTTCGACTTTATTGAATTGATGGACGCGAAAGACGCCGCGGGCATCTTTACCATAGGTTCCGGCCTCGCGGCGGAAACAGGGACAGAAGGCTACGAAACGTAGAGGCAGGTCCTCGGCCTTGAGAATCTCATCCTTGTACATGCCCGTGATCGAGACCTCCGAGGTGCCAACGAGGAAGGTATCATCATTCTCAATGGCATACACCTGGTCGCGCCCCTTGGGAAACTGACCACTGCCAATAAAGCAGAAATCGCGCGCCATGGCCGGTACAATGAGGGGAGTAAACCCTTTCCGAGCCATACGGTCAAGGGCAAAATTCATCAGCGCCAGTTCAAGCCGGACCGCATCATTCTTGAGAATATAGCTGCGCGCTCCGGCGATCTTGACGCCGCGCTCGATATCCACCATATCCAGTTCTTGCATGATGGCATAGTGGTCGCGAGGCTCGAAGTCGAAGGTAGGAATCTTGCCCCAGTACTTGACCGGCACGTTATCGTTCTCATCCTTGCCAATGGGCGCACTGGGATCGGGAATGTTGGGCACGAGGTAGAGCAACTGGAGGCGCTCTTCCAGCAGCGCATTCAGCTGTGGTTCCATGCTTTTGATTTGCTCTGCCAGTTGTTTGCCTGCAGCGATAAGTTTCTCACGCTGTTCTCTGTCTTTGCCAGCCTTCGGGATCTGTTTCGAGATCTGGTTCTGTTGAGCACGAGCCTCTTCCACCTCGCGCTGTAAAGTGGTTGCTTTCCGATCGACCTCCAACAGGTAGTCGATATCGATAGTGTTGTTTTTGAGGCGCGCGGCTTCTTTAACCGCGTCCGGATTGCTACGGATAAAGGCCAGGTCTAACATGATAATTCCTTCTTTCTTTTCTCAATCTCTGCATACAAAAAAAGCGTTGTCGTCCACTGTCTATACAAGGACGACAACGCTGAATGCGTGTGAGTCGTGGTGCCACCCAGATTTACCGCTGAACTCGAATCGCTGTATCTTCAGTGAAGGAGTAGATGCGGCCTCAATGTTGCCTGTTAACGGGGGCGACCGTTGACGCTTCTCGCGCAGGCTCCCGGGTGGATTTTGCTTCTGCTTGCTGCCGTGTTGCACCAACCCACGGCTCTCTGTTGTTCAGCAAAAGGTACTTGTCCCGTTCTTAACCTTTAACTCTTTTTCTTGAGATAAGGATACCAGCCGCTTGCGATTTTGTCAACAAATTTTGTGTGGCATGTGTATTGGATTGCTAAGGCCTATCGGTCGGTGTCGGAGTCACTGTAACTGTTGGAGTCCCTGTGACTGCTGGTGTAGTTGTTGTGGCTGTCGCAGTAGATATCTGGGTAGCTGTCGGGGTCAGCACAGTACTGGACGATAGGGTCCATATCTGGGCGTTGCTATACTCCACCTCGGTAGGGTTTTTTAAGTCAAGGGCGGCCACACCAATTTTTCCACCACTGAGGGTGTTATCAGCAATGCTTGTAATAAACTGCTGATTGACGTATAGATACAGGGTACCATTGTAAGCAACGACTGCAAGCTGGTTGCTCTGTTTTAAGCCAGTCGTAATAGCAGCATTGAAACCGGAACTTAGTGTTTTAGCCTGGCTACTACTTTTATAGAGGTCGAGGCTGAATCTGCCATCGATGTCAACATAGAAGAAATACAATGACATGCTGGCGCTATTAGCGCGGAAGACAATGCCGCCCTGTTTGCCACTATCAATTATCATTGTTACCTGATAGGCAAAATTTCTGAAGTTGGACGCCTCGGCAAGGCAGGGGTGAAAGAAACCTTGTTGCGCCGCAAGGGCATGGTAACCTGTGCCCGGGAAAACACATTGGCCATTAACCGCATTATTTGTCTGATCCCAGCTGTTATTCCCGGTGTTGTCGCTTAGTGGATCATCGAGTGCAGGCGTTCCGCTGGTCGCCTGAGTTAGAACGTCACCGAATGCAGTTGCTGTGGCAGTGGCGCTATCCACTATAGCGGTTGCCGTAGCGGTAGCTCCAGATTGGGCTGTAGCACTGGCATAGATATTGGCACTAGCGGTTGATAATGCAGCGGTAGTTGCCTGGTCTTGTGCCTGGCGTACCTGTTCCGTTGCGCGGGCTATAGTCGTTGCCTGAGCATGGAGTGCGCCGCGGTATTGCACTGTTGCGGTAAAGAAAATTAAGCCAAGTCCACCCCCAATGAGCGCGGTAGCCAGCATAACCAGCAGAATGGTCACCCATACAGGAAAGGTCTGACGCCGCCGGAAATCCTGTTGCCGCGGGGGCCATACCGGCGGCGCTGGCCGATCAGGTACTGTGACATCGAAAGGAGAGACCCGCTCCGGTTCTGTCAAATCGTTCTCATCTGACATGTGTAGGCCCAATCTTTCTAGCAGTTTTCTTCGTCAAAGATGCCAGATCTGTGATGGTGCCAGCCACGCTAAAGCTTCCAGACCTGGGCATTAGTAAAAGCTACATCGGTGGCAGTGGTGTGAGCATCTACGAAGACGCCAATTTGACCAGATTTGTACGTACTGTCATTGACGCTACCCGCGTATTGCTTGTTGACGTAAAAATAGATAGTGTTTCCACGAAGGATGACCGTGATCAGGTTAGCCTGACCCAGGCTTTGCTTGATAGCAGAACTGTTGCCGAAGCTCAAATCTGTACTGTGATTTTGATCTTTCGAAACAAAGAGGTCGTAAGTACCGTCACGAGCGATACTCAGTAAATAGAATTTAGACGCGGAACGATTGCCGCGAAAAAAGACCCCGCCGGCATCGCCTTTCGTAATGGTCATTTGCACTTGATAGGCAAAGTTTGAAAAGTTCGTATTTTGAGCGGCACAGGCAAAATAGAACCCCTTCTGATCAATACTGGCGTGATATGCTCCCCCGGTAAAGGCGCACCCGCCGCCTCCCTGAGCCTGGTCCTCTTCCCAATTGCTGCCAGTGTTAGCACTCAACGAGTCGTGGAGGGCGGGACTCCCGTTGGTGGCCGAGGTATAGATATTCTGTAGCGCTGTCGTGGTAGCTATGACATTTGCGGTGGCCTGAGCCTGAGCCGTTGCAGTAGCATTGGCAATAGCTACAGCCGTCCCTGTTGCCTCTGTGTTGGCAGTGGCGGTGGCCTGCGCCTCTCTTGTCTGCAAGGTCTGAGCCGTCGCGGTGGCCTGCATGTGGAGCTGATTGGGATGATAAATCGTTGAGTAGTAGATAAGTCCGAAGCCGCTCATCATGAGCAGAGCTAATACAATGAGTAGGATCATCATACCTCTTGATAAACCCCGCCCGCGCGGTGTTTTCTGTGGTTGAACTGGTGGTGGCAACGGTGGCGATGAAGGATATGATGGGAATTGTTGTTGCGGAACCGGGTAGAGCGGCTGTTGCTGTGGGGAAGGCGAATAGCTTGCTTGCTCATACGAATGAGGTATTGGCGTTGGAGATGCTCCTGGAGTATATGAGTTTGCTTGATAAGGGCTATCTGGCCGTGACATAGGTGGCGGCGATGCCATTTCCTGAAAAGAGCCAGGAGGGTAAGGAGCCGCGGGAAGAATTTCCTCTGACTGTGTACCAGGGGAGGATAAATAAGTTTTCTCGAAAGGGTTAGAGTTCGAAACGGCTGTGCCACAGGCGGGGCAGTTTCGTGCGCCAGACGGGAGTGTCGCGCCACACGATTTGCATTGCATGTTAGTTTTCTCCTCATATATACACTTTTAGCAAAGATAAGATTCACTGGTGTTGAGGTAGCATACCATGCTTTGCGTGCCGCGCCAAGATAGAAAAGCCATGAATTTTTAGCACTGCGATATATTTATCTATTGAGAGGTTGTAGCGTAGAGCCGTAAAGCAGGGCAGGGATGGAGCAGGGCAAGGATGGAGCAGGGCAAGG
>DMFQ01000335.1:11836-13365 GCA_003450555.1 Ktedonobacter sp. | reverse complement strand
GATCAATCGGGTCCCTACGCCCTTCCATATCACGCCTATTGGGGCGGAATTACACCATTCCCAATTCCCATTTGGCGTCTTCAGTCATTTTATCGGTCGACCAGGGTGGATCAAAAGTCATCTCAACTTTGCAGGCTTTGACGTTCTCAACCTGTCCAACGCGCATCTCGACTTCTGAAACGACTTCACCCGCCATGGGACAGCCCATTGAGGTCAGTGTCATGGTGACGCCAACCAGACCAGTCTCCTTATTGATATCAATATTATAGACAAGACCCAGGTCAACTATGTTGACAGGAATTTCAGGGTCGTAGCACTCATGAAGTGCATCCCAGACTTCAGCTTCATTAATCTCCACCAAGATATGTGGCTCCTTTGCTTGTTAAACCAAGTAATTTACTAGGATTTCTTTTACCTGTAATATAGCCCACAAAGCATGTCTTTGTCAAAAGGGTTAAGCACGTTAGCAGGTTACGCAAAACGCTCTACTATGCGCTCTAAGAACAACTGGATAAAACGCTTCCCATCGACTCCTACAGCGGCGAGCACGTTAGGAGGCTGGGTCGCGTAAGGCCCAAAATAGGCGACTGTCTCACCCAACGTCAAGGTTCCATGTAGCTCCACATCGACGTACGCGGGTTCCCAGGTGATCAGATCTGGTTGGAACGCTGCCGCCAGGCAGAGAGGATCGTGCATATGAAATGCTGAAATGCCGTATTGTGGGCTGAAGACATCGAAATAGTAGGTGAGCATTTGCTCTATAGCAGCGGTTACAGGACTCTTACTTCTTGCCAGTACTGCAACTTGCTCACGGCACAATTCTGCCTGCATCGTTGCATCAAGCGAGACCAGCCGAATTGGCCAGCCTGCATGGAGGACTATGTGTGCCGCGTGTGGGTCCACGTATATATTAAACTCAGCCGTTGGTGTTGTATTGCCTGGTACGCGCAGAGCACCGCCCATAATGACCACTTCGCGTACAGACTGGGCAATACGCGGTTCGCGGCGTAAAGCCAGGGCGATGTTTGTCAGCGGACCGATGGGCACCAGGGTAATCTCGCCTGGCGCAGCCATAATCTGCTCAATGATCACGTCGACTGCATGTTTGTCTACGGTTTGTATTTTTGGCTCTGGCAACTGTAACCCGCCTAGCCCATTATCTCCGTGCACATATTCAGCGTAGACTGCCTGACGTACAATCGGGCGGTTGCTACCACGCGCAACAGGGATAGTGGTACAATCAGCCAACTCGAGCAGTGCAAGTGCGTTGGATGTCGTGAGATGAGCGTTGACATTGCCGCCGACAGTCGTAATAGCTTCAAGGTGAACGTCTTCAGGAGAGGCGAGCGCTAGAAAGAGTGCTAGCGCATCATCTATGCCAGGGTCAGTATCAAGGATAATACGGTGCATGTAGCTCACCTCATTTTGATTGATGTTCAAGGCAGGAGATAAACATTAACGATTTGAGAAGGAAGTGTTTGGTATCCATCCCTGCAACGCCGCTAGCGCGTCTAGCTACGCTCAGCAGG
>DMFQ01000335.1:11394-11765 GCA_003450555.1 Ktedonobacter sp. | reverse complement strand
AGGGTCTCTTATCCGCTGCGCAGAAAGGCCTCGACCTCTGAGCGTGTGGGTAAGCCGGACTGCGCGCCAAATTTTGTCACTTTTAGGGCACTGGCATACACAGCAAAGCGCAAAGCTTCTTCAGGTTGCTGGCCTTCAGTTAGAGCTATCGTTAATGCACCTACAAAACAATCTCCGGCAGCCGTAGTATCTACAACCTGGACCCTGGGAGCTGGTTGATAGATAATGCGAGCTTTGCCCGACTCACCGGCAGTGGCAAGGATTGCTCCCTGCGAGCCAAGTGTTATCACCACCTTCGCTATACCTTGTTCAAGGAGTATGCTTGCCACGATGCGTGCATCTGCAAGGCTGTCTACACGCTGTCCACTGAG
>DMFQ01000335.1:5186-11252 GCA_003450555.1 Ktedonobacter sp. | reverse complement strand
ACGAGGGATATTACGGTTTCCAGTGGGATTTCGAGTTGTAACACCAGCGCCTGTGCATGAGTAATAGACTCGAAGATAGCGGAGATGTGCGTATGATCCTGTCCAACGCGCATATTGGCGCCAGAGGCAACGACAATGGCATTATCGCCATCGGGTGCTAGAAAAATAAACGCGACGCCACTTGCTTCTTCCTGGTCCACGACGATGAGCTTGCTATCTACGCCGTCGGCTTGCAAAGCTTTGATGAGTCGTTCGCCGAAAGGGGTCGCTGCCAACACGACCTGCCATTGTAACCGCTGCACCCAGGCGCGCCATTGTCACTGCCTGATTCGCTCCCTTCCCGCCTGGAATGAGTTTAAGAGAACCTGCCCCAAGGAGCGTTTCGCCCAAAACGGGGATGTGAGGGACACGTACAATCTGATCCATGTTGAGACTACCAACAACGAGAATGGTGTTTTGCGGCATTTTTTTAGCAACCTCTGCTGGATTTTATAGAAAGCATACGATATAGAGCTGTAGAGGCGCAAATCGTTTCTGCTGACTTTTAGAGCCGCCTGTGGTGATGATTTTCAACACCGTATAGCGAGAACCTTAACCGGGTCATATCCTCTTCTCAACTACAGGTTAACACACGAGTGATATACCTGACACATGGTTGGAATATATGGTGGGAATAGATACGAACGAAAACAATAACCAGGTGATCTCTCCGCTATTTCCGAAAAAACATTGATTGAGGTGTCTAAGTGTCTACTATTTTTCTTGATCGGGATGGGGTGATTAATGAAAATCGGGCAGACTATGTAAAAAACTGGCATGAATTCCATTTCCTAAAAGGTTCACGAGAGGCGATTGGAAAATTAACGCATGCAGGTCACCGCATTATCGTGTGTACAAATCAAGCCGGGGTTGCGCGAGGACACGTATCGATAGAAACGGTGGAAGAGATTCATCGCCGTATGATTGCAGGCGTTGCCGAGTTTGGTGGCGTGATAGAGAAGGTCTACTATTGTCCTCATGGCAAAGATGAGAATTGTGCCTGTCGCAAACCTCGGCCAGGTATGTTGCTGCAAGCCCATGACGAGTTGGGCATTGATTTAAGTGATGCACTATTTATCGGGGATAGCATGACTGATATACGGGCAGGCATTGCGGCAGGCGTAGATTCTATGCTGGTGCTCACTGGCTTAGGCATCGAACAATTTCGCGAACACTTCAATGAGGTTGAAGGAACGTTTCGTATCTCAAGAAGCTTGAAACACGCGACAGAGTATATACTGCAAGAACTGCACAAAGACTCGCAAAGAATGTTAGAGTCTTCTTGTTTTTCTTTGCTCGAGGTATCCAATTACCTGGATTCTTTACCCTCTTTGCATGAACAGGTAGCTACCTCTACTAAGGCTGTCAAAGTATGGTAGGTATAAATTAAAGGGCATCCTTTTGCTACGCATACAGTAATGGATGTCTCAGCGTTGCTACTCGCTATAAGCAATCACCGTACCCATGCTCCTGCAATACGACAGTAACCGTTGAAAATAGGGTAACCCTTCAAGGGCGGGAGCACTTCCCACCACGATAAGTTTACGTTGGGCACGAGTAAGTGCCACGTTCAAACGAGATGGGTTCGTCAAAAAGTCACGGAGAAGACTTTCAACTGCGGGCGTTTGTGAAGTTGCGAACGACATAATAATCACCAGGCGTTCACCCCCCTGGAACCTATCTACGGTATCGATACTCATAGGTGAGTCGAGAGTGAGCGCGGACCAGCCGGTCGTCACGTGATCGCTATAAAGGTGGCGACGTATAGTAGCAACCTGCGCGCGATATGGTGAGATGATGCCAATATCTTTTTGGGCGATACCTCGCGCAAGTAACCCCTGGACAATAGCGCGTACTGCGCGCGCTTCAGCGTTGCTACTCTTTTGTCCAGTTTGCCCGGCGCTCTCGCCGTGGTCACGAATATCCAGGAATACCAGTGGATATGCAGGTTGAATAGCTTGTTTGATAGCAGGTGCCTCAGTTAGAGGCGCTGTGGCAGCAGGTAGAAATGTCAGTACACGCTTCGCAACCGTTGGAGCCGCTTCCAGGGTATCCTCGTAAAATACTTTAGAAGAGAAGTTTGATATCCAGCGATTCATACGGTACTGCACGCGCAACGAGACGCACGCACTTTCGGCTTCGCTCCCGCCGTTCATATAGTCATCATCACATTGTTTGAGATAGCTAAAGAGGGAGGTAGCGAGCCCTTTTTCGGCTGCTTCCTTGCTCAATACCAGCGGGGGTAACTGTTTTTCATCGCCAACAAGGATGAAGCGTTTTACCAGCCGCAGTGCGCCTAAAATGGCGGGTATAGTGATCTGGCTGGCCTCGTCAATGATGGCGACATCAAAGTGCAGTGGCGAGCCATCGGTGCCGCTTGCTGTTTCATCAACTGGGGGAGAGGAATATTTATCGGATGACCATGTGGCCATTGTCGAAGCTATCACCGTTGTTTTGAATAACAGCGCACGTACAGCCAGTGGTTGATTGTTCTGTGTTACCAGGTGTTTCAAGAGCCTGTCTTGCACATCGGCATGCACATTGCGGTCGTGTCCGAGGCGTACATACGCATGAAAGCCTTCAGCGTCGAGGCGCTTGAGCATGTTATCTACGGCCTGATTCGTGTACGCCGCGAGCATGACACGCTGCCCTTGCTGGCAGAGCCGTTTCACAATCTCGGCAATGACGCTTGTCTTGCCGGTGCCAGGAGGACCCTGCACCAGCAGGTAATCCTGCATCTGTAGCGCTCGCTCGACCGCCAGATTTTGTTGTGCGTTAAAATCATGGCGCGGCGAAACGTTTCCGGGCTGAAATCGTGGTCGCACTTTGCCTGCCACGAGTGCGCGCAAATGGGTGTCAGCCTGCAACCAGCGCAGCAGGTTTTGCACCGTGCGCACATGGACAATGTTAGAGCCGTAACGGTCGATCAGCCTGGGGTGGGCGATGAGTTCCGGGATCCAGACGCGTACTTGCTCCGCGCTGATACGTTTGATATTGCCGGTCACTACTTCGCCGGTTATCGGGTCTCCATCGCTGAGCAATATTTCATCGCCCTCACGTAACTCTGACGTGTTCTCGCAGAGAAATTCTTGCTCCCATTCACCTTGACCCGTTGGTTCTGCTTTGCCCAATGGTACTACATTGGCGATGGCCGTTCCGCGTTCAATGCGTTCCTCCACAGGCGTTTTCCAGAGGAGGGCCTGTTGTTGCTCACCCTCGCGCCCCTCTAAGCGCAGCAACTGGTAGTGTTTTGAAAAGAATTCCTGTTCTTCGTTGTTGTATGTTGTATGCAATTGAGTATGGGTAGACGAATATGAATAGTGTGGATAGGCTCTGCTTTCAGGTGATGTCACGTTGTCATTCTGGTGTGTCACATCTGGATCAGGTTCTGGAGGTTGCCAGCTGAGCAAGGACGATACCTGTTCACACTGCGTCAGCATGGCGCATTTACTACAGCGCGATGGTCCTGGCGGTGCAGAAGGTATGCCTGTAACGTGGCTCAGCATGAGAATGTTGCGTGATTCGTTGACGCGCTGAATGTCTCTAATGGTTGGTTCAATGCCGAAAGCCTGAGCCTCTCCCGGTGTGCCGCTGTAGAGTAAGGTGCCACGAGCCTTCTTCATGCGGGGATCGCGTCGTACAGCCAACAAAGCATGGTAGCCCTGCACTTGCCAGCGGTGGCTGGATTTGGGCAGGTTTGTGCCGCCGCCTGTTTTCAATTCAAGTAAGCTTTGCCGGTTCGTTTGCTGCCACAACAGATCGAGCCGCCCGCGCAGGCCGATCTCAGGAGCGAGCAAGAATGTTTCAGCGCGTACCATATTCTCGCTGCGCTGAGTATCTACCTGCGCACTGTCATTTTTACTGGTGGTGGTGAGAACGTCCCACAACGTCGTGCTCTGATTCTGGTACCAGGTGGCAAGGCTCTCCAGGTGCGGTGCAACTTCAGCGCGCATCGCTTCAAGCGACACATTCGCTAAAGCCAGGTCAAGGCTATGCTGTTCCAGCGCCTGTTCAAAATGGCGTTTCAGAGTAGCTAGCGGCGCCTCTTTTCCCTTGAAGGAGCCGTTCATCAATTCGCCCCGGTCATGTTCTTTGAGTAGTTCTTTGAAGCAGTGATGGACCAGGTTACCACGAATGGTAGCAGGTGAAATTGGCGAGGGAACAAGAGCGTTTAGCAGGTATTGGCGCGAACAATATTCCGCGTGGTTAAGATCGGTGATATTGAGTAAGATATCAGGCTCTAATACCGCGAGGGTATATGAGTTGGTCTGATAGATGTGCCACGGTAGATTTTTATATTCAGTGATGTTAGGAGGTGTGGGAAGGTGGTAGAGGCGTAAGACCAGGTTTTTTATGCTCTTACCTCGTTCCAGCAGCTCTTTGACAAACTTACCGTAGTAGTGCTGTATGAAGCGGACCTCAACACGAGTTGTGCCTGTATCAAGTATAACGATAGGCGTCTTCTCGCCGTCGATGACGCGTTCGTAAGCTGTGAGAATGGGGCCCTCGAGCTGCCTGGTGACACAGGGAGATTGTGGATCAAGCACGCAGAGAAAACATTCACGTTCCGTCTCCTCTAGTTGACCAATTTCATGGGCTGTCATTAAGGTCATCAAGCTTTCTCCATTCTGCCGCAACTGTTGCTCGAAGTGTATGGGAAGAACAGATATTCGTCAAGTGGGAATTTGCAGAAGGAGCGCTGAAACACTCGTGTTATAATAGGTAAACTTTAGAACATGCGCAGAAACGAGGTATCTTCTATGCCCAATCCTCCAATTCGTACTATTACACTTGGTATGGCCGAGGCTCATCCTCTCACCCTGGTGGCTATCAAACGAGCTGCAACTGCACTGCAAGATGCGAGCACACAGTTTATGGCAGCGGGATATGAAGTGCAGACAGTGCGACTTTCGACCCGGCCGATCTTTGATGACCTGGTAAACTGGTCAGCGACCGACATGCTCAACTATACGCAGGAGCTTCAGCGTCTACTGGATGACCTCGGACTGAGCTTTTGCTCGGTAGGGACCGCTTACGCGGCACGTCCTGATTTTCCGTTGGAGAGGATCGACCTGATTGCAGACCTGCTGGCCTCCACAAGCGCGCTCAATGCGACGGTTCAGTTGGCTACACCATTATATGGCTTGCGAGCAGCGGCTGCTCTACCAACAGCGCGCGTGATGAAGCGATTAGCGGTTGAGACGCAGGAGGGATTTGGCAACTTCCGTTTTGCCATGCTGGCCTGTGTTGAAGCGGGCAGCCCATTCTTTCCATCGGCGTATCATAGTGGTCCTGCTAGTCTCTCTATCGGGCTACAGGGGGCCGGTATTGTCGCGACAGCACTACAGGCTTTACGCAAGGATGGCAGTAGCAGTCCATTGGATCTTTTGCAAGTCAGCGGGGGGGTGAAGGCCGCGATTATTGAGCACGCGGGGCCAATTGTAGAGCTGGCACAGAAACTAGCCTCCGCGCATAGTTTGACTTTTGGCGGTATTGATCTTTCGCCTGCTCCCTTAGGAGAGGAGAGTATTACCGCAGCTATGGAGCTTTGCGGCTATGGACCCGTAGGGTCAGCGGGAACGGTGGCCGTCTCTGCCGCGCTCACCGCTGCATTGAAGAATACGGGATTGCCCACCTGTGGCTATTGTGGGTTGATGATGCCCGTGTTAGAAGACGCGGCCCTGGGTCGAAGGTGGGAAGAGGGATATGTGAATATTCATCAACTGCTCCTCTATTCAGCGGTTTGCGGCACAGGACTGGATACCCTACCACTTGCAGGGGATATTACAACGGAAGAGGTTGCCCACCTGCTGCTTGATGTAGCCACGCTAGCTTTACGTTTAAACAAGCCGCTCTCGGCGCGCCTCTTTCCGGTTCCGGGTAAAAAAAGCGGAGAGCGTACAGATTTTAGCTCGCCTTATCTCACAAATACGCAGGTAAAGTGAAAAAAAGGGCAGGGGCAAGCCCGTACATTTCATATCATAGGGCGGCGGAGGTAAAATGTACGGGCTGGGCTTGCCCCTGCCC
>DMFQ01000335.1:4114-5125 GCA_003450555.1 Ktedonobacter sp. | reverse complement strand
AGGTTATTTAACGCGATGTGCAAGTTTTTTTCTTGAGCGTAAATTTGGTAAATTATTGATAGGATTTCACACTCACCGAGACCATTTTGAGCGTGATTTCACAAAAACTTGCACGTCGGGTTATTTAGTTGATTGCACTCAGGTTTACGCCCCAGAGGACATCCATTACGCCATCGTAGGAACGCTTGAGGTTATCGTAGAGGCTGGCATTCTCGATAGCTAGCGCGGCAAGGCTGGCAAGGACCGTAAGGAACTGAATGTCATCCTCGTGAAATATGCATTTTTCACTCGTATAGACGCGCAATACCCCAATGGCATTCCCATGTACTTCCAGCGGCACGCACAGGACCGAAACAATGCCCTCGCGCCTGGCCGCGTCCTGGTACTGGAAACGGCTATCCTCGCTGACGTCGGGTATGATGACGGGCTTCCCGCGGAGAGCCTCGCTATCAAGAGGGCTATGGCCCACCTCGACGGGACCCTTTGACAGGTAGCCGCCGCTCAATCCATATCCCGCGCTCAACTGCAGTTGACCGGTGCGAGGATCAAGTAAGCGCAGAACACACCCCTTTACCTGCATAGCTTCAGTAATACTCATGACTACGCTTTGTAAAACCTGTTCAAGCTCAAGGCTGGATGAGATGGTCAGCGCAGCCTGGTGAAGCGCATTATAATAATCTTTGTGTGTACGAGCTGGAGTGCCAGCGGAACGAGAATCTGTAGTCATCAGTACAATCCCTCCCAATTAAGCAACGCAGAAACACAGGCATTGGGCAATATGATGCACAGCATCAATCAGTACGTTATAATTATAACATACTTGATCATGGTTTGAACGAACATTATGGGCACGAAAATTGATCCCTCGGCCTTGCCAGGCAGGGATGAGGCATATCAGTTATGCATGTATATCTGGCATCTATTAGCAGCGTAGCATTAGATACTACATCAACTGGCAACTACAATTTCTCGTGGTATCCGTCTTTATCTTTATTTTTATCTTTATCTTTA
>DMFQ01000335.1:2839-4053 GCA_003450555.1 Ktedonobacter sp. | reverse complement strand
TTTATCTTTATCTTTACTTGGATCTTGTACAACCCACACGCGGCACGGTGCATTCGTCAGTACGTAAGGAATCGTCTTTCCCAGGTCGTTATGTATTTTATGAGTGTCACGTACAAACCCGAGCAAAATCAGTGCACAGCCATGATCTCGCGCTTCATCCACAATAGCAGGGCCGGCATCACGCGCCTGTACTACTTCAGCGACAGCTTCGCAGCCAGCTTCTTCTGCGATAGCCAGCGCCTCTGTGAGTAGTTTATCAGCATGCTCAGATTCTTTTGTGAGAACGGCCTTGAGAGGTAAAGTACGTGGAACTTCTATTATGTGAACAAGGTGTACTTTGCGTTTGGCTTTTTTCGCCATAAGACAGGCTAAACGTACCAATTCGTTATCGAGCTTTTTACCCTCGACAATGACGGCAATATCGCCGATTGCTCCAACCCCTGGAGCAGACTTACTCGTTTCTGCCTCATCTTTGGCTTTTGAGCGCCATAAGTGAACCATATTGTCTCCCCTCCTGGTGGAGTATGATAAAACAGCATCATTCTAGCATTTTATAGTTTTCAGCATTTTCAGCAGATCATTTTCAATGCGTTCCACACAGGTAATTACTATGATTCTATAACTTAAAATTGCTAGCGTCAATGTCCGAATTGTACAAAGAAGGTAGAGTATTATGCATCATTATCACTGCCATAAGGAGTATGATAGTATAAAGTACTACCATACTCCTTGTTTGTGGCTAGCTGTTGCTTACGCTGGCTCAATTGTGGCCGTCAGTCCGTAACTGAGCAAGCGCTCCTGGTAAAATTCAGCAATCTCTCTAGGGCAGACTGCGACGATAGCGCTACCTGTAAGATGCGCAGTGAGCATAATACGTTCGGCCTCTATTTGAGAGAGATGGTTGATAGAGTGAAGTAATACGAAGACAACATACGTCATTTCATTGTAGTCATCATCGAATAGCACAACTCTGTACGGAGGGAGAAGTTTGGCACGAAGGCGTAAAAGCTCTTGCGTCTCCACCTGAAGCTCAGGAAGTGTCAAAAGATCATTAGGCATAGGCGGTAATCTCCGGTAATTAAGAATAAAATGAGTTATTAAAAGGATTCTCCCTCTATTGTAATCGAGATTGAATGAGATTTCTAGCTTTTCAGAAAACAGTCCTACCAGGTCGTGTACATGCATCTATGAACGACGAACGCTCTGTAGATATA
>DMFQ01000335.1:0-2677 GCA_003450555.1 Ktedonobacter sp. | reverse complement strand
TTTGTGAGGTTATATCGTATGAATCATCAAGATCATGTCAGGCTTTTAGAGAAGGGTATAGCGGAAACAGGTGGAGTATGGGCCGACTTTGGCTCTGGAGCAGGTGCCTTTACGCTAGCGCTGGCTGATTTAATCGGGCCAACAGGGTCTATCTATTCGGTGGACAAAGACAGGGGCGCGCTCAAAGAACAAGAGAGAGCTATACGTAACAACTTTCCTGGCACCACAGTTCACTACATCAATGCCGATTTTATGCAGAAGCTTGCTCTGCCTGCGCTCGATGGGGTAGTGATGGCCAACTCGCTTCATTTCTTGCGTCAAAAGGATGCCATGTTGCAGTTAGTGCGCAGCTATCTCAAGCCGGGTGGACGTTTGCTTGTCGTCGAATATAATGCGGATCGGGGCAATATGTGGGTGCCGTATCCCTTTTCGTATGGGACCTGGGAAGAACTGGCGCGCAAGAATGGGTTTTCCCATACACGGCTGCTCGCAACGGTGCCCAGTCGCTTTTTCAGTGAGATATACTCAGCGATCAGTATGGGATGAAAGGGATCCTGATACCGGTGCTTCAACCGGTAAACCCTCCATCTGCATAATTTTTAGCGCATTGGTTGTCGGGCAAGGACCTGGACGCAAGATGTAATCAAAGACCATCTGGCCATCAATGACATCCTCCTTAAAGTGATAGTTGTTGATTTCGGGCAGTACGTCAGCCAGGTGCACTAACTCCAGGTCATGTGTTGAAATGACTCCGAGGCAATTTTGTCCAACCAGCGCCTGGATATAGGCGCGACTGCCGATCAGCCGCTCGCGATTATTCGTACCCTTAAAGATCTCATCGATGAGAAAGAAAAGGGGCAGGTCGTCGCCACGTTTTAGTTCATCTAACAGAGCTTTGAGGCGTTTCACTTCGGCATAGAAATAGGAATAGCCATCGGTCACAGAATCGCTGACTTTGATACAGGTGAAGATCTTGAAGAGCGACGCCTGCAAGGAACTGGCGTTGACCGGCCCACCGGCATAGGCCAGGCAGAGGTTGATGCCTAACGTTCGCAAAAAAGTACTTTTCCCCGACATGTTTGAGCCTGTGACAATGATCACCTCGCCCAGTTCGTTCATGGCAAAATCATTGACGACTTTTTTCTCATCTACAATTAATGGATGCCCAAGGTCGCGGGCGTGAAAAAGGCAGGAGTTGTCTTGCTCCTCACATACCTCAGGTAGAACGTATTCCGGGTTCAGGTAGGAGAAAGCGGCAAGTGAATTGAGAGCTTCAAGCTCAAACCAGGCATCGAGCCAACCGGGTAACACTGCAGCGACCTGCGATTTGTAGCGATTTAAACGCATTGCCACGTAGACATCCCAGGGTACGAGGGCATTTACAATGAGCCAGAGGAATTGATTCTTTGACAGTGTCGCGGCTGAAGCAATGCGCGAGAGCCGTTTTAAGAGCACGGAAGGACGGCTTGAGAGATTGATAAAGAAGGGCTCGCACAGCTTTTTCAATGCTTGATTGTTGCCATAGGGGTAGGTTTCCAGGTACTCAAAGATTGTGCTGAGCTGCGCGAAAGCGTCATGCAAAAAGTAGCTATCCTCAAAGAGATCGCCTCGTTCTTTTCTTTTCGCCGAGAACCAGCCAATGGAGAGCAGGACAGCGATTATCCAGTACTGAGGTCCAATCAGCGCGAAGCTGTTTAAGAGCACAAGGGCGATTGTGAGAACTGATAAAACGGTTGCGACGATGATAGTTAAGCGAGACTGCTGATATGTTTCCTGCTGCTTCGGCAGATTGAGCCAGTTCAGTAGGCGTTTTCCTTCCAGGTGTTCAGCGACATTCGTTGAAGCGAGCAGGGATTTCAAGGTAAGTTTATCGCGGAAACGAGAAAGGGGCGTCAACTCCTGCAGCAGTGCCTGTCTCTTGCGAATAGTTTGTATGTCTGGCGATGTATGCAGCAGCCACTCGCGGACGCGTTGTTTACCCTCGAATGATACAGCCGTAGTGATAAGTTGGTGCAGCGAGTGATTGCCGGTGATATCAAGGTCCGTTTCAAATGGGTGATTTGCTACTGGCGATGCTGTGCTTATAGAGGGGATGTTTGCCCAATCAAGTTGCATACGCGCTACATGCGTGCTTTTGATCTGACGCCATATTTTGTGCCTGGTAATGCTGCGCTCGATCTGACGATGATAGTACACAGCGATACTAAAAACAATCAGGGTGATAGCAGCGATGGCGAGAGACCAGAGCCATCCTCCCATAAAAAACACAATGATGCTCAGGAAGAGTCCTGCCAGAAAGATGGTCAAGCGAACCCATGAAAGGCGATTGCTACGCTGATTTAGTGTCTCTATGTGCCTGTTCAGGCGATGTATTTGATTTTCGAGGGCGTGTAAACGCTCGTGTTTTGTGATCACTGTTCTATTATAGTCCTATTTGTTGGCAAAACAAAATGCTAGCAAGCGGGCGCAATTTGCGCATTGCCAAATTCTCAAATTCGCATAGTAGGAGCATTAGCCAGACGCATTGACCTTGTGATTGGGTATATCAATCTTCATAGAGAGATACCTTTCAGGTTACATTTGCGTATCAAAAGCTTCGTGTAAACACATTCTTCTGCCGAGAGAGCGCTATGGAAATCTCTCGCACACATGGCAATCATGAGCAGGAATGTGAGAC
>DMFQ01000122.1:4243-7082 GCA_003450555.1 Ktedonobacter sp. | reverse complement strand
CGTCGCGTCAGGGTGGATGTTCCGGCAGGTATACAGGATGGAGAGGTTATTCGAGTCAGTGGACAGGACAACACTTTTGGCGCTGGAAATGCAACCATTCCGCTGCTGCTCACCATCGCCATCGCGGCAACAGTGGTAAATGGCCCGCCTGTTTTCATGGCGGATGATCAAATGTCTACTGCCAGCAACGCGGCAACGTTTACCGGAAGTGATAGAACAGCTTTCAGTAATAACCAGACAGTCGTACCTGAAGGCGGCAGATCAAATACCGGTAATACTCCGCCAATCTACGGCAATTATCCGCCTGCATTCCCCGACGGTAGTAGAACAGCCATAAGCAACAATTCCACAATCATTCCTGGCGCCGGTAGGCCAACCCCCGTACCGCCACCGTACTACGATGAGGCATCCTACAATAATGGTCCTACATTCCCTCCACGAGACAATAATGGCGCTCCTACGCGCCGTAAGCGCAATTCAGGCCTCACGATTTTGCTTCTATTGCTGGTATTCCTCCTGATCTTAGGAAGCGCAGCGGGAGCGTACTACTACTTTTCAAGCGCCAGTGCCAGCGATTCCGCAAACGCGACCGCCACTTCCCAGGCCAACAATAATACTGTCACCTCGCAAAACAATGCTACGAGCACTTCGCAAGCCAACGATACTGCCACAGCGAATGCTCTCGCGACCAGCACCGCCATCAATGCAACTGGCACCGCTAACACTCAGGGAAAAGCGAACGCTACAGCGACCGCCAATGCCAATCAGGCAAATACGAACGCGACCCAAACGGCAGTTGCGCAAGGAAATATCAATGCAACAGCTACCGCTTTAGCCAATACACCCACCGCTACGCCGACCCCTTTCAGTGTCCAGACCGTGACAATGACAGTCAACCCAACCTCTATCGCAGGAATAGCTTGTGGCACAAATGTGACTGTCACTTACACAGCTACCTTTGTTGTCTCCTCCAATAGCCCTGGCGGCACTGTCCAGTTTGATTACACGACAAATAACGGTAGCAGCAGTAACACGGCTAGCCTCACCTTTGCAGCTAAACAGACCACAAAAACATATCAATTTACCTGGTCGGGAAATCTTCCCGCTGACCATACCTATCCTGGTACTGGAGAGGTTATTACGAGCAGCCCTAACAAGGTGACATCCAATGGCATACAACCATCTGGCCAGTGCAGCTGAATCTGTGGAGAGAACTAGCTAATCCTCGACAAGGCGCCCAAGCAAGATGAGACTATTTTCGCCATAACGCGACGGCAAAAATTTCCAATGGGACGAGTATAGCGGAAATATAGCCTCTTTGGAAGTGTTTAACAAGGGGTATAGGATACTCTTTCTCCCAAACTGCATTGTACCGTCAGTGGTAGCACTCCGTAAGAGCAAGAGGTGAGGTAAGGGAAGAAATTACCCTATATTGGGATGGTCAATACGTTATGTCCCTCGCGACCGGGCTGCACCAGGGGAGAAATGAACAGTTCGACAATAAATGGTTTTTCGTAGAGCGGGCGGCGCATCTCATCCATAAAGAAAATGTGCAGGCGTTCACGTCTTCCACCAGAGCCACTCGACAGCGGCTGCAAAGGGATGGTCACTTCGGCAGCAAAGCCTTGTGCCGGTACGCGAACAGCGGCCTGTTGAATGACATGTGCATAGTTCTGATACAGCGCTGAACTTATTTCAATAAAGACAAGCTTCCCCTCGACGAGGGCACTTAACCCGGCAGGCGTACTTTTCTTACTATGAGGCTGTGCGAATGTGCCCGGCGAATTTCCCACAGTCGGCACATTTCTACCCGTCAGCTGAATACGGATGGCGTAGGCCCGGTCAGGTTGCACTCGCAAGGGAGTTTCAATAATCGCTGCCGCGGTTGTGCTATGCTTTTGTTCTCCGAGAAGAAAACGTTGCAATTGCTTCAGGAATCCTGTGGTACCTCTTGGGGGTAAAGCTGGAAGCGAGGCATATGAGCGGGGAGAAGTCTTTACAGGCTGGGATGCCAGGGCCTGTGCATTTTGGGGGGTTGTCTCCACGGCATATACTTGCTCAACTGCTCCCTCGACAGGGTCTGGAGATCGCTTCAGCGGCGCAGGGGCAAGGGTTATGGGCCTTTTCCCTTTTTCCCAGGCCTCGAGATCTTTGTTTGGAAGAGGCTTGATCTGAACAGTATCGGTATTAGAGATGTCTTCGATTTCACTTTCTTTTGATTTAGCTTTTGGCGCCTGTTGATGCTCCTCATTTGTATTCGCTGGCGGTGGTAAGGTTGTAGATACTTTAGCAGAAGCACGTTTGCCGCCAGAACGCAAGAAGGAAAGCGCTTCTAACATCTCGCTTGCATTTTGAAAGCGTTCGGCGCTTTCAATAGCTAATGCCTTCATCACAAATTCATCAAGACGGGCATTGATACGTGGATTGACCTCGCCCGGGGAAAGTAGGCTGCGGTGCATGCGTGCCATAGGCTCTTCGGGGGGAATACCTGTCAGCAAAAGATAGAGCACGGCACCAAGGCTATAGATATCGGAAGCTGGTTCTGGTCTCCCGAGCAGTACCTCTGGCGCGGTGAAATTTGTCGCATTATTCACCGCCGAGGTGTGCGGCATCAGGTCGTGCACAAGGGGAGGCAGCCAGGAGACCATAAGGAGCAGATCACTGTTATAGTTGTTACTGCTGAGGATCAATGCCTGTGGATCGAGGTCACCCAGGATAATGTGTTGACGGTGTAGATTGATCAATGAGGAGCAGAGCTGCTCAATCCAAAAGAGAGACACTTGCGTCTCAGGCAGACCAATGCCGCTTTGCAGAACATCTTGCAGCGTCTGGAGGTGAG
>DMFQ01000122.1:0-4091 GCA_003450555.1 Ktedonobacter sp. | reverse complement strand
CCGTTCTCTCGCTTTTGCCTGCTGGAGAGGGCCACGCTGAGACAACATAGAGATGACCTTCAAAGCGCCGCACTTCGATCACCGGCATAAGGGAGAGAATGTTTTCGCGGCGCAGCAGATCATATTCCTGTTGTACTATATCGCAAGCACTCGCCTGTGCTTCATTGCTCAAACTACTGATATCAATGTCACGGATACCNNGCAAAAAAAAGGCTGACATATGGACGGCGACGCACAAGAGAAGTGATACGATAACGGGTAGCTATGTCGATATTGTCCTGCGAGAGGGAGACAACATTTTTCTTCACCACGCGCTCTCCACAGGAAGCGCAAAATGTTGCCCGCGGAGGCAGCACAGCATGGCAATTCGAGCAATGTGGATTGCCGGAGGGACTGGCATCGGTGGTTACTTGCGTCATAGTCATTCGTCATATAGCCTTTTAAATTTTGAATGGGTCATAGATAATAATACACAAATTATAACATAGACAGCGTGGTTGTGCGTAGATGATCGCCAGATCGGGTGACCTTGTCACCGCTACTATGTTTTGCTAAAATTAGAACGGTGCTGCCGCTCCTGATGACCCCGCATTGAGCACGGCACATGATACAATAGGAAGAAAGAACTACACGGAAGTGGCATTCACATGTGGAATCGCGGTAATATCAAATAGGAGTGAAGTTGAAGCAGGTGGAGTGGGTGGAGCAGGTGGACATCCTCTTCTCACATGAGACTGAAACTATTATCCGAATAACGTCCGGAGGCATTTTTTTATGGATTTAGTTACCATCATATTTTGGATAGTTGCCGCTATCCTGGTGGGCTCTGCGTTGCTGGTGGTCACTCAACGCAATATCGTGCATAGCGCGTTGGCCCTGGTGGTAGTTTTTGCGATGGCTGCCGGTATCTATCTCTTGCTCAACGCTGAATTTATCGCCATTGTGCAAATTCTTATCTACGCAGGTGCGGTGACGATCCTCATACTATTCGCGCTTATGCTGACACGAACAAACAATATCCAGACGGCCAGCAATCCAAATAACAAGCAATGGTGGCTGGCCGTGGTTGTTTGTGCGCTGGTAGGCGCTGTCATCGTGTATGCAGCAGGGGTCAGCCCCCACGCGGTCGCGTTCGATGGGAATGGCTCGGGCCAGTTACCAGCGGGTATCAGCAATGTTGTGCGCATTGGTCAGTTGCTCTACAGTCCCACCACTTATAGCTACGTGTTACCGTTTGAAATTGCGTCGCTGGTCCTGCTGGTAGCGATTGTAGGCGCGATTGTCATTGGTAGGGAGGACTAATTCAATGGGACTCAGTTTAAATCATTACCTGGTGCTTGGCGCGGTCCTGTTCTGCATCGGACTCTACGGCGCGCTCGCAAAACGCAATGCCGTCGCGGTATTGATGGGCATCGAGATTATGCTGAACGCCGTGAATATTACCATGGTGGCTTTTTCGTTTTATAACAAAGTTGCACCGTATTCTACCTATTTGACCGGTCAAATTTTCGCTATCTTCATCATCACGGTTGCTGCGGCGGAGGCGGCGGTGGCGCTTGCCATGATTATTGCCATCTATCGTAGACGCAGCACAGTGGATGTTGGCGAAATTGATATTATGAAGTGGTGATCAAAATGGCATTTTATCAATTGTCCTGGCTGATCTTATTTGCGCCGCTTTTCTCTTTCGCGGTAATTATTTTCGGGACGCGCGTCTGGGACATGCTCAGCCGTCCGCGCGTTGCCGCGGCAGAAGCGCATAGTGGCGATGCTCACGCGGAGGCTCACGAGGTTGAAGCTAAGGGATCACATGGCGACGAACATGGTGAGCATGGTCTCGACGACGACGAGGACCCAAAGGTAGCACATCTCTCGATGGGAGCTTTGGTAAGTGGCTACGTCGGGATCGCCATTATGGCCATAGCCTGCCTGTACTCGTGGCTGCTGCTGTTGACCACAGCGGGCGTCATCGCGCTTGCGCCGCCATTGCCACAGGGCGGTATCCAGGTGTTTTCTTATGACTGGTTGGTGCAAGGAACCGCCAGTTACACGGTTACATTTCACCTGGACAACCTGGCAATCGCCATGATGGTGGTAGTAACGACCATCTCATTGCTCGTCCAGTTCTATTCCCAGGGATATATGGAGAATTCGGCAGGATACGCGCGCTTCTTCTCTTATCTCTCGCTCTTCACGTTTTCAATGCTTACCATCGTTTTCGCGCAGAATTTTCTAGTGATTTTTGTCGGATGGGAATTGGTGGGCCTGAGTTCATATCTGCTGATCGGTTTCTGGATTAACAAAAAGGCCAAACCTGAGGAAGATCGTCTTCAGCCAGCCAGCGCAGCCATTGAGGCCTTTATCGTGACCCGCATAGGTGACGTAGGCTTTATCATCGGCATCATGATCCTCTTCGTCAACACTGGCACATTCGAGTTTAGCCAGTTACAAACAAGGGTCCAGAGCATGGACAAAGGGCTGCTGACGCTAGCGATGATCCTGGTCTTCTGTGGCGCTATCGGGAAGTCGGCGCAGGTCCCGCTGCATGTCTGGTTACCTCCGGCAATGGAGGGTCCCACTCCTGTCAGCGCGCTCATCCACGCGGCAACCATGGTCGCGGCTGGTGTCTATATGGTGGCACGAACGTTTCCGCTCTTCGCGGCGGCAGATCCGGCGGCGTTTCAGGTAGTGGCCTGGATCGGCGGTATTACCGCCATCTTCGCGGCAACGATTGCCCTTGTCCAAACCGACTTTAAACGCGTGCTGGCTTTCTCGACGATCAGCCAGCTTGGCTATATGTTCGTTGGGCTGGGCATAGCTGGTCCTGAATTTGGCGCTGGCCCGGGCATGTTTCACCTCTTCACGCACGCGTTCTTCAAAGCGCTGCTCTTCCTGGGTGCAGGAAGCGTCATTCACGCGCTGCACCACGCAACGCATAAAGAGGTACAGGATATGCGCCTGATGGGTGGACTAGCCAAATACATGCCCATCACCGCCATCACCTGGCTGATTGCCACGCTCTCGATCTCAGGCTTCCCCTTTCTTCGCTGGCTTCTACAGTAAAGATACCATCATCTCCCTCGCCTTTGAACATGGCAACTACGGCTTGTGGGCGGTAACGCTGGTGACCGCGGGTTTGACAGCCTTCTATATGCTGCGCGCCTACATCCTGGCCTTTGGAGGTAAGGGTGGAGAATACGGAGGCTTCTGGGGTGGACCTTACCGAGGGGTAGGCGAGCCACAAGAAGCGCCTTTAACGATCACTATTCCTTTGATACTACTGGCCATCCCGTCGGTAATTGCTGGGTACTGGTTCGGGTTTTTCACCTACCTCGATCCCAAAGCACCTGGCTTGAGTTTCCTCACAATAGTGAGCGACTGGAAGACATGGCTCGGCGTCGTTGTCTCCCTGCTTGGTTTCGCGTGGGCGTATACGTTATATGCACGTACAGATCTGGCAAAGATCAATGCTTTCGTGCAAGGCAACGCGCTACTGCGCGTGTTACATCGCATTCTCCTGCATAAGTACTATATCGACGATCTCTACGACTTATTTGTCCGCTACGTCGTACTCGGTATCTCACACATCGCGCAGGCCTTCGATGACTACATCATTGATGGCATAGTCAATGGGGCGGCTAGTCTCGTGACTACATTGGGACGCGATTTGCGACACGTTGAGACTGGCAGAGTGCAAACCTATATGTTCGGATTCTTTGGTGGTCTCGCGGTACTGGCGGCGGTCGTTATTGTGCTTGTCACTGTTATGAAGTAAGGATAAAACTGTGATATTTACGAATGATCTCACCTGGATTATCCTGCTGCCGGTGATTGGCGCGCTGGCAGTACTGGCTACTCCGAAGTCGATTGCGCGTTGGGTAGCGCTGGTATTTAGCGCCGCAACATTCGTGCTCTCGATGGCAATATTCTTCCGTCTCGCCGCCAATGGTTACAATTTCGGTGATCTCCAACATCTGCAAGATTCGGTAAACACTTCGTGGATTGATTTCACGGCAGGAACGATACGTTTCAAGATCAACTATTTCCTGGGGGTTGACGGGCTTAGCCTGCCAATGGTCATTCTCAACGCC
>DMFQ01000371.1:1334-7738 GCA_003450555.1 Ktedonobacter sp. | reverse complement strand
CGCCGCGTACATGGCGCTGGAACATCTGGGGTATATCACGGTCAAGGTGTAGCCTTCTTTCTGCACTAGGAAGATTAAGTACAATCAAGGAACAAACGCGGAATGAATCATGCTCATCAAGCACGCACTATGCCGCGAAAGTAATGTGAATGTACTTAATACCTTGGTCCAGCCTGGAAAAAGCCAGTACTCGCGCTACAAGCGTTCGTACTGCTATTGCAAAAGTTTCCTTTCAGGTAGTCCCCCTGCACTGCCCCATAAAAGTAGAGTGGCGTTTGACCTGCAGACTGCTGCACCGTAATAGAGAAGGTGCCTTTAGTATCAACCGTTCCCTTGAGCGAATATTCTTTTTGAGGGGACCCGGACGTATATATTCCGCTCAAGGCAGCATTCCCCTTATTTTGCCCGATAAACATCGTGAAGAACACGGTCTTTTGTGTGATCTCACTAAACATAGACCCCTTATACGTGCCAGCAATATAGAGTCCGTTTTGCGGCTTTGGGGTCGGGGTGACGGCAGCGGTCGGCGTATGCACTGGCGTTGGATGCGGCACAAAAGCAGTCGCAGTTTGTGAAAGAGTTAAGGCATTCACATTGACCTGGTGGCTGCTATACAGGTAGAATGAACTGGCAACCAAAACGAGTACGAGCAATACGATTAGACCTGAGATAATACTGACGCTCCTGGAGCGAGAGGCAGATCGTCTTTGTGGAAGAGATGCCTGTGGTTGTCTCTCTGGAGCTTGCAGATTAGGATTAGAGGATGCCACTGTTGGAAGATCATGGCCGGTGGCGGAATGAAATGGCCGCTGTATGCTCGAGCCCGAAGTGAGAACCGTCTCTTCAGTACTGACTGTCCCTGAGGTCTGATGAACTTCTTCCGGCGCTGTGATAGCAATAGTCAGGAATAGTTCACCCATTGTGCTGGATGAATCACCGAGATCTTGCAAATGGATGATCTGACCATCTGAGACCCCTGCAGGGACAGTCACGTTGAGATGCTGACCCCCTGGAAGGGTGATCATTCTGCTGGTACCGGAGTGGGCCTCTGCCTTACTAATAGCCAGGGTAGTGCGCATATCTCTAGTACTATCGCCGATACTCGAAGGCCGGGGCCCAACGACCAGTTCGGCAGGAGCTAGCTGCACTGCCTGCTCCAGGGCACTGGCGAAGGCGACAATAGAAGGGAAACGCTCTTCAGGCTTCTTCGCCAATGCACGCAGCAGCACTGCATCGACGGCCTTTGGCAGTTGTGTGTTGTAGGTGCTAGGTGGAGGTGGTTCAACGCTGAAGTGCTGGTACATCAATTGTTCCATACTCCCCACAAAAGGGGGACGTCCCGCCAGCATTTCGTAGGCCATGACTGCCAGTGCATACTGGTCGGTGGCGGCAACAGGCGTGCTGCTCCACTGTTCGGGAGCCATGGAGGTGGGAGTACCGCGAATGGTGCGACTGGAACTGGCTGCGGTTGCGCTGTTGCGAGCAATGCCGAAGTCGGCCAGCAGCAGCGTCGGACGATTGGGGTTCTTGCGATTGCTGCGCAGCAGAAAGTTAGGGGGTTTGACGTCCAGGTGAATGACGTGATGGTCGTGTGCATATTGAAGGGCTTCTGCAGCCTGCTCAACCACATAGGCAATATCTTGAGGCGACAGCGTTGCATCACTAGCGCGCTGCCGCACCCAGCCTGCAAGTGACCCCTCTGCGCAAAATGGCATGACCATGAAGGTCATCGTCGTGCCATCATAGCTTTCTTCGCCGAAATCGTAGAGGGGCAAGATGTTAGGGTGCTCGAGTGTGGCGATGGCTCTCGCCTCGCGTTGAAAGAGGCGGGCTGCATCTTTGGCTGCATCGCTGCCAGGATAGGGGTCACCTTCAGAGCGAATGACCTTGATGGCTACTTGCCGATTTACACGTGTATCGTTCATGAGGTACACTTCACCCATGCCACCCGTGCCGAGCAAGCGCAAGCGCTGGTAGCGACCATTCTGCAGTTCTTCTAATGCCATTATCTTCCTCGTTTCTCGAGAGTAAAGAATGCCCATTGTTGGCGGTAAACACTCAACAATAGTATAGCATGAGCTTTTGAAGATGCAAGGGCTCGTATTCCGTCATTTTATTTCTTATTTGGCTCGTCTCGCTAAAGCTCTAAAGAAAAGTACGAGGGCGCCTATGAGCAATGCTAAAAGTATCTCGATTGGCCCTCTTGTGGTTGCTGATGCGCCAAAGAAGATGATGAGGCTTATGAGCAGTATCCCTAAAACAACGCTTACTACCAAAAGCGGGAGCGGCCGAAGGGTGTTCAAATTCATACGTTTATTCATTCTTTCGATTTCTGAAGGTGATGTGCTTGTTACCTGTAGTATACAATACCCTCAAACAATCTGAGAAAATTCACCAGCGCTTGCTCCTTCTTTCGATGATAGTAACTAAGTCGTGGCAAAAAGTGCTGCTATACTTGCTACGATCTTACAAAAACTTTATACTTTCCTCATGGCTATTTCATTTTTTAGCAGTATACTTTAATTGTGCAGTGGAAAGGATGAGTCACAGTTCCCTCCGCTGTCAGCCATTTTCTGCAAAGTTTAGCTATATGAAAATACTCATCATCGAGGACGAAGCAAATATCGTACAGCTCATCCGGCTCTACCTGGAGCAGGCGAACTTCATAGTGATCTCCGCCAGCGACGGCGTCTCCGGACTAGAACTTCACGCGCGCGAACATCCCGACCTGGTTATTCTTGACCTGATGCTTCCCGCTCTCGACGGTATGGAGGTCTGCCGCCGCATACGCGCCTGGGCTTCTACCCCCATTCTCATGCTCACAGCCCGTACTGGTGAAGAGGATCGCATCGCCGGCCTGGAATTGGGCGCCGACGATTACCTGGTGAAACCCTTCAGCCCGCGCGAGGTTGTCAGCCGCGTCAAAGCGATCCTCCGCCGCACCACTGGAGAAAATGCGGGATCCAACACCCCATCCCACGCGCCCAATAATGCAAGCAATGACGAGGTACGGCGTTTTGACAAGCTCACCATCCATATTCCAGAGCGTCGCGTCGAAGTCAATGGCCAGCGCGTGACACTGACCGCCAAAGAGTTCGACCTGCTGGTAATGCTCACCTCTTCACCCGAACGTGTCTTCACCCGTGAAGCGCTGCTCAACCATGTCTGGGGCTACACGTATGTTGGCGATGGCCGCACCGTCGATGTCCACATAGGAACACTGCGCAAAAAGATCGAGGCGGTAAAAGACGCCCCTCACTCTATCAGAACCGTCTGGGGAGTAGGTTACAAGTTCACACTCGAGGAAGAGGAATGAAACGCGTTGCCACTCTCCCAGCGCCAAGTCTGCGCTTGAAACTCGTGCTGAGCTACCTTATTGTCGCGCTCGGTGCCATTCTCATCCTGGCTATCGCCGTCTCGCTGGCCATACAAAACTACTATGCCAGTTCTCAAAGGGATCAATTACGCGCCGAGGGAGAGTATTTTGCTCAGCAAATCGGTCATCTCTACCGTGCCTACGGTGCAAATTGGAGCACCGTACCCTTACAGCAGGTTCAAACAGGCGGACCCGAATTGCTGATCATTACAGATCAAAGCGGAGAGCGCCTTCTTCAAATACAGCCAGGCTCCCTCACCCTGAGCGATGATGAAATACCTGTGCTCAGGCAATCGCTGCTACAAGCACTTCAGGGCCAGGAAAATGATGGACGGCTACAAGGTGGCGATGACAGCAACTCCTTCTCCGGCTTATATGTCTCGGAGCCTCTGCGTTATAACGGACAAACCAACGGCCAGCTCATTGGGGCATTGCTCGTTGCCGTACCAGAGCGCTACCCACAGGTTTCACCGCCTCTTGAGTTTCTGGCGCATGTCAACCAGGCTATCCTGCTTGCAGGCGCTGGGGTGGCATTGGTAGTGGTTGCTTTCAGCCTGCTGCTGGCGCGCAACTTCACACGTCCACTCGAATCTTTAACGGTGGCAGCCGACCAGATGAGACGAGGAGATTATACCAGGAGAGCAGAGCCACCAAAAAGCAAGGATGAACTGGAGCGTCTAGCGGTTACCTTTAACGCCATGGCTGATACTATCGAGTCCGATGTGAACGAACTGCGCCGCCAGGAGCAGCTACGCCGTGATCTCATGGCCAATATCGCCCATGATCTTGCCACGCCCCTCACCGCTATCCAGGGTTTCAGCGAAGCCCTGGCCGATGGCGTAATCGCTGACGAGGAGACACGCCAGGAGACGGCGCAGTTGATTGGGCGCGAAGTGCAGCGCTTGCGCCGCCTGGTGGGTGATGTGCAGGAGATGACCTCGCTGGAATCCGGTCGCGCCCGCCTTGAGCTTGCCCCCCTTGATTTACACGCGTTGGTCGATGAGACGCTGGCAGTAATCCGGCCAGAATGCGAGCAGGCAGGCATCACCCTGCGCAATGAGATCGATCCACAGACTGCACCCGTGCTGGCCGATAGTGATCGCATTACCCAGGTACTGCTCAACTTGCTGGACAATGCTCGCCGCCATACAGCGGCGGGAGGCACCATTGCTGTCCGTGCTCAGCCAATAGGAAAGATGCTCAGGGTCTGCCTGAGCGATACCGGCACAGGCATCGATACAGCCAACCTCCCCAATATCTTTGAGCGGTTCTACCGTGTAGATCGTGCCCGCACGGCTTCAACAGGGGGCAGCGGCCTCGGTCTCTCCATCGTCAAAGCCATCATCACAGCCCATGGCGGCACCATCTCCGCGGAAAGTAGCATTGGTCAGGGCACGCACATCTACTTCAGCCTCCCCCTTGCAACACCCCTTATCAAAGTCTGACTTTTTTCTCTGTAATAACCAGACAGAAGATGTGACGAGATCAAAGTATGTCTATCTCTAGAGTAGCAATGAAATAGGCGCGTGTCATACGCCAGAGGACGTATTTTAGGGGAATGCGAGACGTATTTTTCAGGACTCTGTTACGTTAGTACACAGAGAAATAACCAGGATAGAATAAGAGGAAAAAGTGAAGAAGTAGAAAAGGCTCCAGGATTAGGAAAGCCGCGCCGCGGCTTTCCTAATCCTGGAGCCTTTTTGCCTCGGTGTGCTAGGCACTCGCGGTGCCAGCAGGTTGCTCGACGAACTCGCCCTCGATCAATATCTGTACCTCGTCGCTGACGACCCACTTACCATCGAGCATCATATTGAACGTCAGGCCGAAGTCCTTCCTGTTTATCTGGCCCTCGGCGCTGTAGGCGATCCGGTGGCCCATGTTGGGGTCATTGAATTCCCCGTACCGCACCACGTTCAGAGTCACCGGCTGGGTGTTGCCCTTGATGGTCAGGTCACCGGTCATGGTGTAGCGATCTTGTCCAGCCGGTTCGATCCTGGCGCTTTTGAAGGTGATTGTTGGATACTTGTCGGCTTCCAGAAAATTCGACGACCGCAGGTCGTTGTCCCGCGTCTCGTTGTGGGTCCGGATACTTGCCGCCTGCATGGTGACTTCAACCGATGAAGCTGCCGCGTTGTCAGGGTAGATATTACCGGTCGCGCTGATCTCGGTAAAGTGACCACGCACCGTCATCATGCCCAGGTGCTTGGCAGCAAACTCGACTTGCGTGTGATAAGGGTCAAACTGCCAGCGACTTTGGGCTCCAGCTTTCGATTCATTCTGCAATGTCATGTCATTGCCTCATTGAAAAATATCATTCGGATTCTGTGTACAAAAGGAACGGCCAATCCTTCTTGTTTCCTTTGTACTACTATTTCCATTATGAAAATCAGTATAAACAGGATAGTTCTTATTGTCAAGGACGATTTGAGTGTAAAATAAGGCTCGTGCACCTCGATTGTCCCCTGACACATTCCATCCCAGAAGATATAATGGACACCGTAGGGTGCGCAAGCGTGGAACAACCCAACCTACAAATACCTAATACCTTAAAAGGAGCAACAAGCAACTATGCCTCTTGATAGCAGTCTGGTCGGACAATCTTCTTCACCACACACGTTCGAGGTTACGAGAGAAGCGGTACAACGTTTCATGGAGGCCGCGGAAGACCCCGCGTTACAGGATGGTAATCCTATAGAATATGCGCCTCCCACCTTTCCCACCACCTTCCGTGTGAGTATTCCCGGACTTGAAATAGACACCTCTACGATGCAACTGTTGCACGGCGAGCAAGAATACAACTATACCCGTCGCCTGCGTATTGGTGAAAAAGTGACCTGCGTAGTGCGCGTAGTAAATGTGCGCGAACGCTCTGGCCGCAGTGGAAACATGACACTCCTGATATCGGAAACAACAGGAACCGACAGCAATCAACAACCAATATTTACCGCCCGCAGCACCTCAATCATCCGCACAAAGTAATAAATGTACGGGCAGGGCTTGCCCCTGCCCTGCAGCCCTGGATATCCTC
>DMFQ01000371.1:0-1186 GCA_003450555.1 Ktedonobacter sp. | reverse complement strand
GATGTCCTCTGCCCCCATTTCTCATCAGTCTCCCCGGATGCTACGTTCCAGGCGGGAAAACATTCATCCCAACCCCATTGTCGTCTGATCCAGGCTCAATCAAAGGATGCGTCATAAACCAGGCCTGGCAATCGAAGAGTGGCTCGCCTGACTCGGGCTGTACCCGCACGTAGGTACCGTCCGACAGCAATTCATGCGTATTGACGGTATCGGCCAGGTAGGACTGGAGCACATTATCGCGAAGGACTTCACGCAATACAGGGTCTTCGATGGGAAAGAGCGTCTCAACGCGGTTATCGAGGTTGCGCTGCATCATATCCGCGCTTCCAAGGTAAATCTCCTCGTTGCCATTGTTGCCAAAGTAGAAAATGCGGCTGTGTTCCAGAAATCGCCCCACCTGTCCTCTGACATGAATGTTCTCGCTCACGCCGGGAATCCCCGGACGCAAACAACACATGCCGCGCACAATCAGGTCAATGCTCACGCCCGCCTGCGATGCACGATAGAGCAGGTGTATGATCTCCGGATCGACCAGCGCATTCATTTTGAAAATGAGCCGACCTCCGCCCTGCTCTTGCTGCACCCGTATCTCTCGCTCGATACGCTCTGCAATGCAGGGTCTCAAACCAATAGGAGCCACCAGCAGCTTGCGGTACGCGTGCTGACGCGAATAACCCGTGAGCATGTTAAACAGCTCAGTCACGTCAGCTCCAATGTCTGGGCGACAGGTAAACAGGCACAGATCCTCGTAGATGCGCGCGGTAGTTGCATTATAATTGCCCGTTCCAAGATGCACATAGCAGCGCAAGCCCTCCTCTTCCTTGCGCACGACCATAGCTGCCTTCGCGTGCGTCTTCAAACCCACCAGCCCATAAACAACATGTACCCCCGCTCGCTCCAGCGCCCTTGCCCACTCAATGTTGTTCTCTTCGTCGAAGCGCGCCTTCAGTTCCACCAGCACGGCCACTTGCTTGCCGTTCTCCCGCGCGCGGATCAGCGCGTCGACCAGCGGTGAGTTGTGCCCAATACGGTAGAGCGTCTGCTTGATCGCCAGCACGCCGGGGTCGATCGCCGCTTGCTCAATCAGTTGGACGACCGGAGCGAAAGAGTCATAGGGATGGTGCAGGCAACACGTCCCCGCGCCGAATGGTGGCAAAGAGGTCGCTGCCGGTGCGCACCTCCGGTG
>DMFQ01000196.1 GCA_003450555.1 Ktedonobacter sp. | reverse complement strand
GTATTGCCTGTCCCAGTAGTCGCTGCAGCGGTTTCCACTGATGAAATGTTTGTAGTGCTGATGGTCTTTGCTGCATTAAAAGCGATTGCTGCGACGCCGATACAGCCCAGGACAAGCACTCCAACTACGCCAAGCACAATCCAGAGCCACAACCTGCTTTTCTTCTTTGGTGGCTGTTGCATCGGTTGTTGAGGGTACATCGGTTGTTGAGGATACTGTTGATAATTGGGGTTTGATTGTTGCTGCTGATAGGGTTGATAATTGGGATTCGGTTGTTGTTGATGCCATTGCTCGTTGTTAGGAGGTTGGTTAGACATGATGCAGTTCCCCTAATCTGAAATAAATTGACAATAGAAAAATGGATATTAGCTACAGAAGAGTATATCAGATATGGGAAGAAACATATGTTCTAATGCCGCCCGCGAGCGAATCTCGATTAAGGGTACTGAAGGGTAAGACAAATGCTGTATTGTGGATGTGAAGCTCACTGTGCTCCTGTTCCTGGAGGTCCATACTGCGTTTTCCTTCTCTTGCCGGCCTCGGCAAGCATTACCATCGCCCGAGTTACTTCCGCTTGCTCTTCAGCCGAGAGGTACTCCATCACGGCTATCTGTGCGTCTGCGCGCCGTTGTTCAAGTGTCATGATAAGTGCTCGCCCTTGCTCGGTAATTGCCACGCGCTTTGTCCGCCGGTCGCGCTCGTCCTCGCGGCGGCTGATCATGCCTCGCACGACTAGCTGGTCGAGCAAGCGACTGGTGGCCGATATCGAACGTCCCAGCAGTTCAGTAACCCGTTTGATGGTGAGCTCACCCTCATCATCAAGCAAAAGCAGTGTGGCCATCTGAGGCAGCGAATAGTCAAAATCCTCAAAGGTTTGCATGATATCCAGGACGAAATCGCGTAAGATGGTTCGCCGAAACTGGCTGAGACTCCAGGCGATCAATTCATGTTCGTTCGTAGTGATTGGTTGTGTCCTCCAAATAGTTGTTGCTACACAACATTCTTATAATAGCAACATTAGCATATATGCAAATAAATTGCAAGCGTTTGGCCCCCGAATACTGCCCTGGCAAGAGACGTAAAAGATAACTACAGTAAAGTGGCCATATTGTCAGGAGGTATAGTATAAAGAGCAAGTTCAGTACTGCCCTCGCAAACCAAACAAACTATAGTAGCTGAGAAACAGAGGAACATATGAACAATATACTTGAAGAAGAGAAGGTAGGTATCTATGCAGCATTTATTGCTGCTGGTCTTTTTACTATTCGTTTCGTAATTTTCTTTTTGCCACATAGTTGGCAAACTGGGATAGCAGATGGGACTGTGCCAGGATTTCTCTTAGCAGTTGGGGAACATGTATTCATGCTTCCTGTGATCTGGAAGCTTCCAGCGCCAAGATGGGCTAAGCTTGCCGGAACATTGTGGATACTCAATGATTAGTCGGTCCATACCCACTCCCGCACCTCTGGCATATCCTGAAGGTTCGCCCGTACATAGCTGTGGTGTTTCGCCAATAGATCGTCGCACTCCCGCATCAGTGGCGGGGTCAGTTCGTGCACGCGCGGTGCGAACTCCATTGCCAGCTTGCAGAGATGATAGCGACTTACTCCATTGAGGACCACCATGTCGAATGGCGTGGTAGTCGTTCCCTCTTCGTTAAAACCTCGCACATGGAAGCGTTCGGGTTTCGGACGTCCATGGACGAGCTCGTGAACAGCCCTCTGATAGCCATGGAAGGCAAAGATCACCGGCTTCTCTTCCGTAAAATGCTCTACAAAGGTCGCTGAATCTAACCCATGGGGGTGGAACGTGGGAGGGTAGAGCGTCATCAGATCGACCACGTTCACGACACGCACCTTTAATTCTGGCAGGTGGTGGCGTAACCACCACGCTGCTGCGATCGTTTCCTCGGTCATCACATCACCGGCACACGCCAGAATCACATCGGGCTCGATCTCACCGGCATTGCCCGCCCAGTGCCACGTCGAGAGGCCGCGCGTGCAATGATCGATTGCCTCTTCCAGCGTGAGGTATTGAAGATGGGGCTGCTTGTCGATCACGATCAGGTTGATATAGTCCCGACTGCGGAAACAATGGTCGGCAACCGAGAGCAGGCAGTTCGCATCAGGCGGGAGATAAATGCGTGCGACCGTTCCTTTTCTGGAAAGGATGGTATCGATCAGTCCCGGCCCCTGGTGGCTGAATCCGTTGTGGTCATTGCGCCAGCACGTCGACGTTAACAGCAGATTGAGCGAAGCAATCGGTGCACGCCAGGATAAATTCAGGGATTCCACGAGCCATTTTGAATGTTGGATTATCATCGAGTCGGCGATCATCGCAAACGCCTCGTAGGTCGCGAATAACCCATGCCGACCTGTGAGCAGGTAGCCCTCCAGCCATCCTTCGCAGAGGTGTTCGGAGAGCACCTCCATCACGCGCCCAAAATGAGACACATGGTCATCCGTCGGGATCGTCTCTCCCATAAAACAACGGTTCTCTACCTCAAAGACAGCTCCCAGGCGGTTGGAGTTCGTTTCATCGGGGCAGAAGAAACGGAAATTGTGCTGCTCCGCGTTTCTCGTAAAGATGTCTCGCATCATCTCGCCCAGCAGTCTCGTCGCTTCGAAGAGCTGCGTAGCGGGTTGCTTAACTTCGATGGCATATTGTGTAAAGTCCGGCAGGTTCAGGTCTACCAGTAGTTTGCCGCCGTTGGCGTGTGGATTGGCCCCCATGCGTCGGTCACCTTGTGGGGCGAGCTGCGCCAGTTCGGGAATCAAATGTCCTTGCTCGTCAAATAGTTCCTCCGGATGGTAGCTCTTCATCCACTGTTCGAGTATCTCCAGGTGCTCGGGGTTGGTCTTCACCTCCGCTACCGGTACCTGATGTGCACGGAAGGTGCCCTCGATCTGAACGCCATCCACTACTTTTGGCCCGGTCCACCCCTTCGGAGTACGCAAAATAATCGCCGGCCAGTCCGGTCGCTTTGAATTGCCCTGACTCCGCGCCTCTTCCTGGTACGCACGAATTTTTTGGTAGCACAGCTCTAACGTTTCGGCAAACTCCTGGTGCATAGCCATCGGATCATCACCTTCAACAAAGTGTACCTCGTACCCACGACCTGTAATGGTTTGCTTGATCGCCTCATCGCTCTGGCGTCCCATGACGGTTGGTCCGGATATCTTATATCCATTCAGGTGCAGGATGGGAAGCACGGCTCCGTCACGAACCGGGTTCAAAAAATACACGCTTTTCCATGACCCCTCGAGTGGCCCAGTTTCTGCCTCTCCATCGCCTACGACGGCTGCGACAATGAGATCAGGAGAATCAAAAGCGGCTCCGAATGCATGCGTGAGCACATACCCTAACTCACCCCCTTCATGAATCGATCCCGGCGTAGGAACGCTCACATGGCTAGGGACTCCTCCGGGCGTTGAAAACTGATGGAAGAGGCGGTGCATGCCCTCTACATCCTGAGAGATGTCAGGATAGATCTCCGAATAAGTGCCCTCGAGATACACGTTGGCCAGGATGGCAGGTCCGCCATGCCCTGGACCAGCCAGGTAGATCATATTCGCGTCGTGCTCTTGAATGAGCCGGTTTAAATGCAGGTAAATAAAGCTGAGGCCGGGCGAGGTTCCCCAGTGTCCGAGTAATCGTGGTTTGATGTGTTCGGGCCGCAAAGGTTCTCTCAGCAGGGGATTATCCTGTAAGTAGATTTGTCCAACCGTCAGGTAGTTAGCGGCGTTCCAATACTTGTGCATGAGGTTGAGTTGGGTTTGATTTATGTGAGACACGCATTCCTCCTAACTAAGTAAGGGTATATGTTTACCAGATGTCCTTGATGGTTGGCCGACCTCATCTGCCATTTCCCGTGTCACAGAAAAAAGTTCAGGCCTGAAACTGCAATCACTGTTATAACGGCTCACAAAAACGATAAGTGACAACCAGGTCTCCATTTGATCCGTTTGAGCCTGGTCACGTGCCCCTCGACCATCCCATTATTGGTTGGCCAGGTGAGACACACTTTTACCTATCTTTGTCTTTCTCTACCCCTAAAGAACCTGGATATATCCTAGATTCATGAGGCGCACCCAGAGGGATTCGAACCCCCGACCTGCGGTTCCGAAGACCGATTTGACTATACTGCTGAGTATCATAGTTGTCCGCCTTAGATACCTATTCACATGTCTTACCCTCTCTTCAAGAGGACGCGATGAGCCGCTTAAATACCCTTTTAACCAAAGGCTCATAAGACCCTTCTTCCCTAGCCGCAAAAATGAGACACTCCCTGCAATCCTGTCTGCTAAAAAGTGTTTCCCTCGACGTTCATCTGTCAGGTGAATCGGTATTCCGGGCTTCAAGCAGCCTCTTGATGTTGCTGACAAGAGTCAGACAGGAGACGTTGCTCCCGTTCAGCAACGGGGCAATTCTCCCATTGCAGATCAGCACAAGATCCACTGGCCTGAGTCCCTACCGAAACGTTTTGTGATTGTACGCCAGGCTACCGCTGCCTGGATGGTTCTCGGAACCAGGGAGGTTTTTCATGGCTATTAGTGTTGTTAGTTTCGATAATGCAGAAGTATTAACAGTTGGTGTAACTGGCCCATCGGGCGCGAATACCTTGTTCCTGGTCTGTGGTGTGGCAATTGTCAATTTCCACGGCCCGCTCAACGACTACAACCGCGATTCGGTGACGTTCCTCGTACCCAATGAAGGCCAGACCGATCCCAATGCCCCGGCGCTGGATATCGGCAATTTTGTTGACTCGACGGTGATCGCCTTCCCAACCACTATTGAGGCTTCGCCTCAGCGGCCTGTTGGCTGGGGTGTCGATACGGTAGACACCGTGTTGGGCGGACCCAACGGCCGCAATATCCAGCTGACCGCGAATCTTGCCGCGCTCAATCCTGGCTCTACCATCATCAGGATAGGCTTTCAAGTAAACATCCTGTCACAAGTGTAAGCTGTTGATTTCTTCATGACCCCTGGCTACCTGCGGCAGTTCGCAAACGCTTTACTGAGGTGTGGGCTTTCTATCGTAGGTAGCAAAGCCCACCACCAAGAGCGGCACTATGCCTACACCCCGATGAGCCCCAAAAAAGCCCTCTTGCTGGTCTCTTTGGTTGCTCCAAAAAGCTTTGACACGGCACTCTACAACACATACCCTACCATCAGGGTTTCAGGCCACTTCTGAAGCGTGCTTATCAGAAGTGAGGAGGAGACGCTGCTCACGCTCAAGGGATGGGACAGCAACTCCATTCTTGTCCCGTACAAGATGCAGTGGTCTGAAACCCTGATTAAATGGCTTTTATTAGGTCATGTAATTTTGT
>DMFQ01000397.1:5668-9731 GCA_003450555.1 Ktedonobacter sp. | reverse complement strand
GCAATGCTACCATAGAACTCATCCACTGTCAAGATTCCTTTAATGTGGCTTCTTGCACCATCGCAGTCGCAGTGTTTGTATCTTGACTGCACAAGCAAGCAGATGCGAACCTACACCCATGTGTACTAGCAAGCTTTTTTTAGGGACCAATACATGCTATGATAGCTAAGTGCTTAGAGCCTGTAGGGAGATGGTTTTTCCCTCCAGAGAATGAAGCGATTACAACCTATTTAATATGGATTACGTTTATGAAGAACATCGTACATTTGATATACATGGTATGGCAGAAGGGTCTTTACCCGGCTCCGAAGCCTCTACCTCGTACACGCTCATTCTGGATCGCGTTTGGTCTGGTAACCCTGGCAGTCCTGGCATATATCATCTACTTCAGCATTTTCCTGACAGCCAAGCAGGACGCATTTAAGACGAACGGCGAAGACCTGGGCATTATGGATCAGGCTATCTGGAGTCTGCTTCACGGGTCAATGCTTCACCAGACGATCTGTAATTCACTCACTGATACCAACTGCTACGGGCTGGACGGCATTTATCGCTTTGCGATCCACTTCGAGCCAATCCTTTTCCCCATCTCTCTGCTTTATCTAATCTGGTCCGATCCTAAAGCCTTGATGATCTTACAGGTACTTGTCGTGGCAAGCGGCGCTTTTCCCGCCTTCTGGCTGGCTCGTTTGCGCTTACAGAATGCATGGGCGGCAGTACCTTTCGCGCTGCTTTACCTGCTGTATCCGGCGCAGCAATACGCCGTCAACTACGATTTTCACGCTGTGACCCTGACCATCGCGCTGCTGCTCTTTGCCCTCTACTTCCTGTATACGCGCAAGACGCTCTGGTTCTTTGTCTTCGTGATCCTCTGCCTGGCCTGCAAGGAAGAGATTGCAGGTGTCGTCGTCATGCTCGGCCTTTGGACGCTGCTCCTACAGCGACGCTGGCGGGTTGGTCTGGGGCTGATAGCGCTGGCCTTCTGCTGGACCGCCATAGGACTGATCGTGATTCACTACGCCAGTCCCGTCGGACACTCGCTGCTCACCTCGCGCTACTCCTACCTTGGGAACAGCCCTGTTCAGGTCGCGCTCACCATCCTGACGCATCCGATCGGTAATCATCAAAGAGCACGTGCTGGAGCCAAGCCACAGGCTCTACTTGCGCCAGCTTCTGGCGCAGGCGGGCTATCTCCCGCTGCTGGCTCCCTGGGTACTGGTGCTAGCTTCGCCCACACTCGCCCTGAACTTGGCTCAGTTCCGATCCAAATATGTACAGCGGCCGCTTCCAGTACAACGCGGAGATCATTCCGATCCTGATTTTCGCAAGCATCGAGGCGACAGTTCTCATTGTATGGATTGTTCGCTGGCTCATGGCAGGTCTGAGCGTAAAGCGAGAGAACCAGTCGTCTGAGTCGACGACCCGACCGCTCTCTGTGCGGTCGCGCGCGCTTTCACCGGCGTTCCTGGTGCAGGCCACCATTCTCGCGCTGGTACTCTGCTATATGCTGGCGCGTGTCTTCGTCAGTACGACCGAATACAATGTCTATAGCGCAATGCCGTACGCCCGTGGTTTCATCTGGCCCAAGGTAACGACGCACAACAGACTGGCCTCCCATTTTCTCAAGCAGATTCCGGCCGATGCCTCGGTTTCAACCCAGACCGCGCTAGTGCCGCACTTGAGCCAGCGCCAGAGCATCTATCTCTTCCCCTACGCAATTGGTCATGCCGATTACATCCTCCTGGACGCCAGCGGCTACACCTATCCCTTCAAAGACTACAAGGATTACGCCGCCACGGTGAAAACGATCTTGCAGCATGGTGATTACGGCGTTGTGGACATGGAGGATCGTTATCTCCTACTCAAACGAGGCTACCCGCCATCTGATATTACGCCAGCGCTCCAAATGATCGACGAAGACGCGGACGGACTGAACAATCTGGCATCCATCTATCAATCCGACGAGCGACTCGACTGGCTCATCAAGGAAAACACTGTCGCGCAGGCCGATGTAGATCTGAACTTGTCTTGATCTCTATGGCCTCTGCCCAATGAAGTTGAGCGCGCACCTGTACCTCAAGTGCTACAGAATTCATGCGAAACGAGAACCGTCTGCAATGGAAGGGATATCCCTTCCATTGCAGACATATGGTGGCCCACGATCTTCAATCACCACTTATAGTCCTGGGAAGGTCTCGTTTTCCTCTCGTTTAGAAAAGTCCTCTTCAGGGTTTATGCTTTCGTAAGCCTCTGCCACTGGGAAGTGAACACCCAGACAGTCCAAATCAAGGTCGTCGTTGGCTCCAAAGGCATAGTAGACCCATTTGTTTTGCTCTTTTCGATAGAGTTCTATTTTGAGAGACCGCGTACTGACAAGGATGTATTCCTCAATAGTGGGATGCGCGATATAATTTTGCAGTTTCCAGGTCCGATCTTTCAGTTCTGTGCTGGGGGAAAGGACTTCGACGACCAGGCGCGGAGATTGGAGAAGATCACCTGCCCCCCGGTCACGTGGGTCGCATGTCACCGTGACATCTGGATGGAAATAGCGTTCTTTGGAAATGTATACTTTTATGTCAGAACTGTAGACACGGCATTTCCCACCACGGAGAAGCCCCCAAAGAATTCTCTGGATATTTGATTTAATCGTATCGTGGTTAAAGGTACCGCCTGCCAGTGCATAAATGGAGCCGTCAACGTATTCATAGCATGTGTCAGGATTGCTTCTTTCCAGAAGAAAGTATTCTTCCACGGTCATTGTCTGTCGGTGTTCCAGTACCATAAGCTCTCTCGTTTTTCTGTGTTGCAGCTCGCGTCATGGGCTTCTGCCATCCATTGGTGCTATTATATCACCGAAATGGGCCAGGATGCCCCATTCATTGATAGCTGAGAGGAAGGCTGTGTTGCAAGAAGAATGAGTCAAAACGCTCGTCGCTGTCCAACGTCGGTTTCGTGCCGATGGTATTCCTTCCTATCTGTAAGGCTCACGGCGGGGCTGCCATTTGTGGGTGTTCTGTGTGATCGGTTGGTACCTGCCTCCCTGATGCAGCGCTGGTTGCTGCCCTCCTGGCGTCAATTTTTTCCCAAACAAGATGAAGGCGCGCGGGAGTACGGCGGCAATCTCTTTGATTTTCTCTGCTATTGGCATGAAGTGGATGCCAAGACGCTCTGGCATCGCATCCTGACGGGTGAGGTGTTTTGATGCAACGCTAGGACGTAGCCTTGTGGCTCTGCCGTTCCAGCTGTTTGCGTTGCTGGTGCAGCATTGCGCGTTGCTGTTCGGTGGATACTCGTTGCTGTTCTACTCAGGCGAGCTGGTCTTTCAAGCATGGTTCCTCTCTCTCAGGTAAGAGCATCGGATGCTCATGTTCGCTAGCCGAGGAAGAGGCAGGCAAGAACTGATGGACGGCTTGGAGTAACTCATCCAAGTCAAAGGGTTTGTAGATCACAGGTATCCCTTTCTGGCGGAGGACCTCCTCTTGTTCACGCACTTCTCGTAGAGCAGCCGTACAGAAGATGACCGGTATAGCTTTGGTTGCAGGATACATTCTCAGTTTTTGCAGCAAGAGAAACTCTTCTTGGTGCATACCGAGTTTGAAGTCTAAAATGATGAGATCAGGTTTCAGCTGTGCGATGTCGCTCATCTCTTCAAATGCTACCTTTGCAAGGGTTACATCATACCCTTCGGGTTTGAGGATGAGTTGGAACAGCTCCAGAATAGACAGATCGTCGTTGATAACCAAAATGTGGGAAGGCATAGGTTGCTCCGTTGTAGACGATGCTTGACTCGTCCGACTCAACGAAACAGCGCGTGACTCAAGTATACCACAGATTTCCCTGTCCTGCTCGTTGTGCCTGGTCAAGGAGAGTATCACAATGCAGTCTGTTGTAGATCATTTTCTAGTAAGAGCCTTTTGAGATATTTTTCTCATTCTTCGTCGTATATAGATAGCATAGATGGCCAATGAAAGAGGTTTGAAAAGGGTATGACACTTTCTTCTCAACTCTTCTGCAATAACTGTGGTGCAGCCAACCAGGACCAGGCAGAGCGTTGTTTTGTCTG
>DMFQ01000397.1:4978-5579 GCA_003450555.1 Ktedonobacter sp. | reverse complement strand
GTGGTGCAGCCAACCAGGATCAGGCAGAACGTTGTTTCGTCTGTGAAGCACCTTTGCATGCCCCTTCGAGAGAACCATTGCTCAAAGAGCGTTACCGTATTCTTGTCCCGGTGGGACAGGGTGGCTTTGGCGCAGTCTACAAGGTAGAAGATACCCAGAGTGGAAATCGTCTCCTCGCTATGAAGGAGATAAATTTGAGTGCTCTTACCGCCCAGGAGGCGATTGAGGCCACCGATGCGTTCAACCGTGAGGTGCATTTGTTATCTGACCTGACACACCCCAACCTGCCACGGATATACGACCACTTCACTGAAAGAGAGCATTGGTATCTCGTGATGGACTTCATCGAGGGCGAAACGCTGGAGCAGTATCTGGAGAGAACACGGAGTGGACGCCTGCCGCTAGCAGAAGTCCTCGATATTAGTATCCGGCTCTGTACAGTGCTTGACTACCTCCATACTCGTGAGCCGTCCATCATTTTCCGCGATCTCAAGCCAGCCAATGTGATGCGCACATCTGCCGGTCATCTCTACCTTATTGACTTTGGCATTGCTCGCCACTTTAAACCAGGGCAGCCCAGGGATACTATCCCACTTGGCTC
>DMFQ01000397.1:2993-4812 GCA_003450555.1 Ktedonobacter sp. | reverse complement strand
TTCACCAACTGCTGACAGGGAACAACCCCGCGCAGAATCCTTTTCGCTTTGAACTATCACCACTGCAAGGTCAATCTATTCCTCAGAGGCTCCAGTCATTGGTGTTGCAGATGGTCGAAATGGATGTACACAACCGGCCGTCTAGCATGATTACCGCAAGGCAAGAATTAGAGCAGATTGTTGCTGCCTCACGGCCCGTAGGGACTCTCCTCTCCACGTGCAACCACTACAGGCTCGTACTGACTCTGGCGTGGTCGCCCGACGGCACCACTATCGTCTCTGGCACCGTTAATAGTGCCCTCCACGTATGGAATGCTATGACAGGTTGCCATATGTTTACCTACCGTGACCCCTTCAAAACGTACACATGGACATCTTCTCTCGCGTGGTCGCCCGACGGTGAGTATATTGCTTGTGGAAGCGATGATAGGACGGTGAGGGTATGGCAAGTGGAAAAGGATGTCTCTCTCACGATGAAGCAAAAGTTTACCTATCGGGGTCATGCCAACTGGGTCAATGCTGTGGCATGGTCTCCTGATGGCAGGCGCATTGCTTCTGGAGGCGATGATAAAACGGTACAAGTATGGCAAATGGGCACTACTGCTACAGATGCTGAGATTGAGACCTATCGCGGCCACTCCCTTTGGGTGGTGACCTTAGCCTGGTCGCCCGATGGCACCTCCATTGCTTCTGGTGGGAATGACGCAACCATCCATATCTGGGATGTTGGCAGGAAGGAAACGGCTCTCATTTATCGTGATCATCCCTTTGGAGTCAATGCCCTGGCATGGTCGCCCGATGGTACGCGTATCGCCTCTTGCTCCTGGGATACCGTCATCCGAGTTTGGGATGTCGTCACAGGCAACACACTTTTCACCTATCACGGTCATGCCGATTGGGTCAATGCTGTAGCATGGTCTCCTGATGGCACTTGCATCGCTTCTGGAGGCCGTGATAAGACGGTGCAGGTATGGGATGCCGTCACAGGCCAGGTCATGTTTACCTATCGTGGTCATTTCAGTTCCGTCTATACGATAGCCTGGTCGCCCGATGGCACACGCATTGCCTCGGCAGGCAACGACGGCACAGTGCAGGTCTGGCAGGCCGTTTGACATGCCCCTCTGCCAGAACGCCTACGCCCCATATTTCGTATCGGAAAGGCTCCTCACAAAGCCATGGTGAGTCTTTTGTGCTGAGCTTCTTCAGTCACTCAGCGACTCTTTGCGCTTCTGCATTCTGTCGAAGTTTATAAATGAACCGAGGGTAAGTCGATAGTGCCTATATTCTGTGGTTGAATATAATACGGGTACGGTTGATTATTGTTCTTGATAATCACCTGTTTCTGAAATGGTGAATGCCCATCCGAGCTAGTGATAAGCCCTCCACAAGCAATCAGGATACCGTTAGCGTGTAAAGAAAGCAAGGCTTCTCTTGCCGCAAGCTCGGCTCTGACATTGCCAAGTTCGTCTTCCAAAAGAGGCTCATACCCATTTTCAACTGTTATGGGTTTATCAAACAACTGCTTTTGGTTAATCACAACAGAGAGCAATTGGTTGAAACCGATGGTATCAAAAGTTGATTGAGACACAATATGAAGATGATCGAGAATAATTTGTCTAGCTACTTCAATATCCAAGCTATCAGGCTGAGCATGAATACGAACATATTTTATAAGCTCTTCTCCGTACATTAGTGTTCGCCCTCATTGATGTTTCGGTTGCTACAACCTGTCTATTGCTGTCAGAAAAAACCGTCTCAAGCGGCTTCTCACTGCGACTTTACTCAATTCTTTGCCGCCTCTGCACTCATAAAATTGCCG
>DMFQ01000397.1:0-2901 GCA_003450555.1 Ktedonobacter sp. | reverse complement strand
CTCATAAAATTGCCGCGAGTTCAAAAAGAAGGCAGAAGCCTGCCGCGAGTTGGAGGTGGTTGTAGTATGATAGAAGCTGTTTTCTCGTCCTGTCTTTGGAACGGACGTGCCAAGAAGCCAATACAGGTGATGGAGAGGCTACAGCATCCTGAATGAGAAAGGTTGAGTCAAATCTTTCTGCTCGGTCAAATAGAGGGTAAGAAATGCCATGCTGTGGTATAGTAAAGCCAATCTTTTTCTGTAAAAGATAACCCGGGAGGCAAAGATGGAAGCAGAAGACATAGAACGTTACCTTGCTGAGCTGGGGGCAGAACTAAAAAACCGAGGACTCAAGAAGCCGGTTCGCATCCTTCTGATAGGGGGCGCATACATGCTCCTACTCGCAAATGCACCCCGTTCCACCAAAGACATAGACATCTTCTGGCTCGACGAAGATGGACTGCAACGAGCTTATGCTCCGCTACGTGAGAGCATCCAAGTTATCAAACAAAAACACGATCTCGATGCTGACTGGTTGAACTATCTTGCTCAGATGCTTATGTACGATGAAGTGATAGTGCCTGATGGCAAGCTGTGGAAACGGTTTGGGCCACTCCATGTCTATGCCCCAGCCAGTGAGTATATCCTTGCACTCAAAATCACCGCGGGCCGCCAAAAAGACCTTGATGATTGTGCTATACTACTTCCGAAAACAAAGATCCGGACACGTAAACAAGCTCAACAGTTATTGGATCGGTACATCTTACCAAGTGGGCAACAGAATAATGCCGAAAGTATCGAAAATGCTCTGAACCGACTTTTGGGGAGAGAAGGTTGACCATGAAATTTGAAACCCTCCGCATAATGGCACAAGATTACGCTGACCGGCACAAAGAACCGCCAGCGCTCCCTGCAACGATCGATATCATGGCGTACGCCTACCGACGGATTTGCCATGGAGAAGACCCCTGGACAGCCCTGGGAGATTTTTCCAACGCCTGGTATGGCTACGCAAAGCATATCCGACCCGACTTGGTAAAGGAACCTTTGATCAAGCCAGAGCAGGAAACCGAAGGTACCCAACGTTGGGGAGCTTTTTGCGCCGCATCTGTCGAATACCTTTGTGACCTCCATCACCAACCTTGCCCAGAGTGGGTACACGACTCCTCCTATATTCTCGATACTCCCTGGTGGTATACCCAACGTGCGGACGATCCAACTATCCGAGAACACACGCGGAGAACGACACCACCACCTTTTGCTAGTCGCAACATCTTTTGCAGTAATCGGCTCTATCAAAATAAATACGAGATGTACGAATGGATTCAGGAAGCCATAATCAAGGGCATAACGGACGTGCATGAAATCCAGCGCTATGCTCGCCAGAAAGAAATCAGCTTGTACGGAGCCTGAGTCCATTCAAGAAACTTTTGCGGGATGAACACCTGTTCATCAGGAGAAGTATCACATGATCACACTTCCCAACGGAAAATCAATTGACCTGGACATGCTTGAAACCGCGATGGAAGACTCAGACCTGGCGAACAGGTATTTCTTGAATCTGGTCACAGGCGAAGTGGTCTTCTTTTCAGACCATCTCGGCCTGTCCGACGAGGATGAACGCATGTCGGAAGAAATCGATGGGAGCAACGACTACGTTGCCATTGAGCGCATCCCCTCCCATGAAGCCTACCAGTGGATGGTCGATTTCGTGGACGAAATGGTCGCTCCAGCCGACGAACATGCCGCCGAAAAATTATCCATGGCATTAAATGGCAAAGGTGCGTTTCACCGCTTTAAAGATACGTTACATCGCGTCGATGATCAATGGCTGCAAGCATGGTATCAGTGGCAGAAACAAGCGGCTCAAAGCGGCTCTCGATGAGTGGGTCAAGAGCGTTCTCTAGCTTGCTGTGTGGCGAAAAAGGGAAGGATGAGGTAAACTCGACGGTATTCTGAGAACTGAGAGGAATTGCTTTCATGGATACCCTCACATTCGTACACCACAATCGGGAGGACAGAGGTGGGCTACCTTTTTGCACAATCACGCCGCAGATATTTGGGCTTGCGACTTCTTACAGGTAACGGACCTCTTCTTTCGACCGTTCTTTGCGTTTTTCATTACCGAACTCAAATCGCGGCGGGTAATCCATGTAGGCGTGACAAGATCTCCTACAGATCCCTGGGTGGCGCAACAACTCCGAGAAGCGACAGCTTATGGACAAGCGCCGAAATATCTGATTCGTGATAACGATAGCAAATTTGGGCCCAGCTTTGCGCGTGTGGCAACAACGAGTGCTATTGAGATGCTTAAAACCCCATATCATGCACCGCGAGCCAATGCCGTCTGCGAACGCTTCTTGAGGAGTGTGAGACAAGAATGCCTCGACCACATATTGATCTTCCGCGAGAAGCAACTCCAGCGCATACTCAATCTGTCTGTAGCGTACTTCAACCAGGCACGGCCGCATCAAGGGATTCAGCAGCAGCTTCCCGAGCCGAGCAGATCGTCTCGTTCCTTTCATTGTTCAGCGGACAAGGAGATGGCTGTTCCGATATTGGATGGGCGCTCCCATGATTACCAAAGGGCAGCCTGAATCAGGAGCGTATATCCAATAGGACAGCCTGTGGACGAGGTGCATCTAGATATCAGCGTCATTTGTGGAGAGGACTTTGGCAGACCTCTCATGCTGCCTTTGCACAACTCCCCCTGCGTGTATGCTGCAAGTCAGGGCGTGTTTTTCTTAAAGGAGAGCCTTCTTCTCACGCATGAGAAAAATTTTCTTCGCTTCTTCCTTGGTTGCGTCTCATATAACAAAGGAAAAGAGGATGTTGGTGAGGGATCAGGTTGATAATTTTCTGAACGGATGTCCCAAGTAGCCAATACAGCCCTACTTCATTTGGGGAGGGGCGGAGAGAAAA
>DMFQ01000070.1:32917-36660 GCA_003450555.1 Ktedonobacter sp. | reverse complement strand
ATTTCGTACATTTGGGGAGAAAGGGTACCCATAATCGAGGCAAGACCCTACAGGAGCAGTGAGCGAATGCTCGTGCCGAATATAGGGGATCAGCCACGTTGGGCTGCCCTATCTCTACGCTTCAATGCATATTCGGCAGTGGATGTTCAGAGGTCTCCTGTTATTTGACCCCAAAATAGGATGTCTGGCTAATTGTTTCTCTTTTGCTCTTTGCGCGAGTCCCACTATTTCACAGACGACTACAAAAGTATCCTCTGGCTAAACGGCCTCTCCATCTTCATCAATGGAGAAAACATGCTTGCCTGCCAGGCAATAATACTGTAAGTTGCCAGCTTCATCTGTGGCCGGAGCGCTTTCTGTTTCGAGATCGACCAGCAATATTGCCTGGTCTTCGTCGTATGGGCATTTCTGGTACATCAGTTCATTGATGTCAATATCCATGGCCATGAGTTTCCCTCACTTTTGTGTTGCTATCTTCTACTACTCAAATGACGCTAAAACAACGCATTACAAAAATTGACGCATTACAAAAACAGGCTAAGGGTGTATTCGGACTGTGCTATTTCCCGATAGGTGACACGGGGTACATGTGTAAAGCAGGATTACGGACGTGTTGCAGTACGGTTTCGTGTGCTTACAGGGAACAGTTACATAGAGGACGCGATCGATCTAGTGGAGACTCACGCGATTAGCAATAAGCAAGTTGGTTGTTCCTCTAGTCAAACTACCGAATGATTTGCTGATCAGCAACAATCTGGCCTGATGGGGGGAGATTGGTACTACTGGGGGAAATTCGTTCCTGGAGCCTCACCAATAGTTGCAGCCAATTGCTGAAACTGGTCGTACGTTGTACCTGTCGTTGTACCGCTCCACATCTTTTCACCCAGCGTCTGCATAGCAGGCTTGACCCTGTTATAGACATCAGCATCGCTGACGACTATACCAAGTTTGTCGTTCCATTCCGCGAACATGCCACCGAATAGATGCGGGTCGCTGGGGTTCAGATTCAGAGCCGGGTTAGTTAGGTCAAAGATATTGGGTTCCCATTTCTCGTAGAGCAGTTTGGTATCCAGATAGTCATGGAAGTATCCAGCCTTGGGGACGATGTAGAGGAGATTGTCATTGGCGTTGATGACCTGAAAGCCCTGCTTCACCATGTCAACCGGGTTGGCCCATCTATTATCCCAAACATCGGTAACAATATCGGTGTTTACGCTGACAGCACTCTTCATTTTTGTCAGGCTTCCCCACATCTGCGCTGTCTTCCCTTTATGTTTGAGGTACGCGTCGTAGATGTCAATAAATTGCCGGTACTTGTCAGCGTCGCTTAAAGCGTATTCATCTGCTCCTATATGTACTTGACGCGTATCAAACCACGGCAAAAACTCATCCCAGATAGTATTCATAAAGGTGTAGGTGCTAGGATTTTCCAGGTCAAGAAACTCCTTCGAGTATTTCTTACTGGCAAGGTTCGGACGATACTGTGTGAAAGCCAGCGCATGTGCCGGTGTATCTATTTCAGGGGTAATCGTGACGGCATGTTGCCGCGCAACATCCTGCAATTCGCGCATATCTTGCCTGGTATAGGAGCCATCTTTAGCTGCCAATCCTTTGAAGCGATCGCTATTGAGACGAAAGGCAGCATACTTGTGCATCCAGTCTGGACTATCGCCACCACCGATTTCATTATCATTGAGATGGAGGTGAAAATCATTCATTTTGTACCATGACATCATTTTCACGTAGTCTTCCAGAGAGCCAAGGGAGAAAAACTTGCGAGCCACATCAAGCATGAAACCGCGCTCTTTATATTTCGGATAATCCCTGGCAATGCCTTTGACGATATGGAGCCTCGCGGAATCTTGCAGCAAGATTTGCAATGCGGTACGCGTGCCGTAGAAGATACCTGAACTTGTATTCGCCCTGATAGCCAGTACATCTCCTACCTCGAAGCGATACCCCTCGTTGCCGATACCACCGACTGTATTTTTTAGCGTCAAGTAAAAATCGCCTGGAATAGGAGAACTTAAGGCCACTATAGGAAGAGGATGCCCTGTCACATCAAAAAGATCGGTTTGAAAAACATGGGCAGTATCCTGTAATTGTGCAGTATAAAGGGGATCTACCACAATGCGAGAAGTTGAAACGATTGTGAATGACCCGGTACTCCCTTGCCACTCACGAAGGCTGGGGATAACCTGTGGAGCAGAATTAGGGATCACAAGGGCCAGCCCGGCTGGCACAATTGAATGTAAGGTGATTAATATGGCGAGCGCAGTAACCATACCAAAGAGCACAAGCGAATAATTGGTGACATTTCTTCTCCTCAAACGCTACGCTCCTTCATAATGCATATCTGTCAATTACGTCATGGCTCTCTTTCAGGGAAGAGTATACATGCTTCCCTGACTGAAGACAAGAGCATATAGAAAATGGGTTCTATTCATCAGTCATATCACCGGAACGGAAGTCTGGATTGATGGCGGTCCTTCGCTCGTAGAAGGCTGACCGCCCTGGTTAAATGGGAGAGTGTCATACCGGTGCAGGAACGTACCAGGCTCAGGCTGAGCGCAAGAGGCCGGTATACACTTCATAGATTGGACGCAGGCTCGGCGGTCCCTTGCGCCGCCACTGTTCGCTCCAATCTTTGCCACACCCATCCTGTATTGGTGGACAGAGGCTGACACAGAGGCCGGACCTGGCTAGACATTCGGCTAGCCTGCGCATGGCATCCATGCCGCCTTCATCGCCATCGAGTGCTAACACCACAGACTTCACCTCGTGTGGAAACCAATCGATCTGCAAGGCGGTGCCCACCAGGGCCACAACTACTTCTGGCCGAAAGCCTGCCGTGAGCAGAGCAAGCCGATCAAATGCTCCCTCTACCAGGATGAGACAGCCTGAAAGCTGATCGAGATCATGTCCGAACCAGCCCGCAGGGTTGGTCTTAATCCATCTCCTGGGTCTATCAGGTTGATCGAGCAGCTTCTTGTGCACGTTCTCATCCATGCCGGGCTGCCAGTGCCAGAGCGAGCGCCCAATGTATCCCTTTCCGGCAGGGGAGGTCAGCGGTAACAAGATGCGCTCCGCCCACCGGTTCAGCAAGCCTCGTTGCTTTTGCAGCTCAGGCAACTTGAGCAAGGCTGCTGGGAGATAGCAGACGCCATTTGATATGGCAACTTCGAGCGAGATACCACGCTCATTCAGATATGCGCGTGCTCGTCTTGAACGTTCCAGCGCTGTACGCATCTGCTTATCAAGCGACAGTAGAGCGCTGCGTTCATCATTTTGCCATTGCGGTGGCACGTTGGTAGAATGGAGCAAGAGCGGTTGAGACACAAGCGGTGTCCTCCTGGGTGCCGACTGGTACTGGTGTGATGCAGAGAATCCTGGAGAAAGCCCGCGGTAATAGAGGTGGATGAGACGCTGCGCTACCCCGGGATTCCATTCAGCGACCAGGACTGTTACGTTACATTCAGCGTTGAAACAGTGCCCCCAACCATTCGACGTGTTGATGGACAGGGAGCGCTGGTGGTCGCTGCCGTGTATATGGCAAAAGGCACGCACATATTCTCCCATGTTCACAGGATCGCACAGTTCGGATTGGAGCAGGATCTCGATGAGTCTACCCTGCTGTGTGCGTATCGTGAGCATTTACAGCATCCTCTCTATTTCCCATGGATCGCAGTTAATCATGGTGAAACGAACTCCGCCAGCTCATTTTTAGAATATCTGTTCTATAT
>DMFQ01000070.1:29085-32786 GCA_003450555.1 Ktedonobacter sp. | reverse complement strand
TTAGAATATCTGTTCTATATTATACCAAATAAACGAGCGTTCGTCGACTTTCCACCTACACGAACAGCAAAGGACTGAGCTTGCAGCGCTAGGATGTAGTGGGGAATTTTGGAATATACTCCATTGAAGGAGGAAAGCAGGGTAAAGCAATAGAACAGCTACATACGCGAGGTCAAAGTTCAAACGTTATCACAAGGGCGGCAACAACATTGCCGAGACGGGCAGAGCCTGCGAGGCAAAATAGACCAATATGAATGTCTGAACGATAATCAAATACGTTGGAAGACCTATCTGCTGAATTTGCGTAATGCAGAAACAGATTCCAGGAAAAGTTGAAAATAGCAAACTAAGCTTGCGTATATATTCAATATCAATTTTACAAGTTATGATAGGGATTTAACTTCGTCTATACAAAGGGAAGGGATTCTTTTTACTTATAAAAACTGGGGGAGAAACCATGAAATTGTTAGTTGTGGATACCGACCGTGACCTGGTCGAAATGCTGATGGGCTGGCTCAAAACGCTGGGCTACGAAGTATATCGTGCATATAATGGGGAACGTGCCAAGCTCGAATGGGAAGAGAAGCAACCGGATCTCGTGATCCTGGACACGGCATTGAAGGATGTCGACGCGCTGGCAATGTGTCGAGAAATGCAGAGCAAACATGACGCTTTACTACTAGTTGTGACAGATGGGAAAGACGTGCAGGATGAGGTGCGCTGCCTGGAGGCAGGAGCCGATGACTATTTACGCAAACCCTTCTTTCCCTCACAATTGCTAGCGCGCATTCATGCTATAAGCCGAAGAGGGCGCTCCACTCTTGTACAGAGGCCTTCTTCCATTATCACCGTTGGTCCAATTCATGTTGATTCACTGCATAACGAAGTTAGTATCGATGGGAAAAAGACCCGCTTAACTCCTACAGAGAGCAAACTTCTGCATTTATTGGCTGTCAATGCGAATAATGTGTGTACTGCCAACCAGATTGTTTCCCACATCTGGGGTTTTGGGAACGATGGAGATACTTCTTTGATCAAAGCGCATATACGACACTTACGCCAGAAGATCGAACCAGATTTAAGTAAACCATACTACATTTTGACTGTGCCCGGCGTCGGCTATACCCTTATACGTCACCCTGCTCAGGAAGAGAAGTATACATCAAAGGATGTAATACATTCATTGCGCGCTATTGCTATGTGATACATAGATTTTTTACATTAGTCGCTAAGACAGTAGGAATCAACTTTCACTTTATTACATTTATGTCACGCAGGAGACGAAGTGATTAATCCCTTTCTTCTCTTCGTCTCTTTTTAGTCACAAAAAGTGAAGATTTCTCCACATTCAACACTTTCTGACACCATACTTGCCTACATACTAACCTCGCGTCTGCACTTTAGTCATTTACACTATTATAAACAAACAGACTGCCTTGACATCAATACCTACGAGATTGGACTTTGGCCGTAGAGATAGAGTGACTTGAGCAGCGAAGGGTGAGGACGGAAACCAAGAGAGAGAAGTATTCACCATGGGGACAATGAAGGAAATCGCAGATAGTGTACGCGGTAGTCTTATACCGCAATTTTGTATATTGCGCAGGGTGCCACTGCGCTACCACCATGTCTTGCCATTAAAAGTAATGAAGCAACACCAGTGTATAGTGATTGGTGCTGCACAAGGGGTACTAACAGTAGCCATTACAGACCGTCAAAATACGGCAGTGATTGAATCACTTAGGAGATTGACCGGCCATGCTATTTTTCCGGTTCTAGTTGGCCAAGCTAGCATGCGCCTGCTAATTCGGCGTATCGAGCGATGCCAACAAAGCAAACGCGCTTTTTGTCGAAGGCCAAGTAATTACGAAAAGTACAACATCAGCCGTACTCTCCTCTATATAACCTCCAAATGGAATCAATAGCGATATTCCTTGTATCAAAGGAAAAATGTACTCTTATAACACGCTCTCTATCTTTGCACATTTGAGACCGCCAGCAAGCAATAGTACTGGTTTTTAGACTCCTCCACATCCTTTTATCATAACTGGAACGGTAAGAACAATAAGCTTAAGATCCTCCCAGAACGATTGTTGCTGAAGATACTCAATATCCAACTCGACTGCGTCCGTATACCTGCCATTTGCCTGTCAAGCCCGGTTTCCCAGAAAGACGTATCCAGTCACGAGGGCTATACTCTTCAACTTCATAGGGAAGAGGTGGACGTGGGCCAACCAAAGTCATTTCACCCCGTAAGACATTAAAGAACTGGGGCAGCTCGTCGATACTGGTCTTTCGGATAAACCGACCAACCCTGGTAATACGAGGATCGTTATCCAACTTGTATGGATTACCAGTATCTGTCTCATCGTTCAGTTCCCCACCGTTCATGTACTGCTTGATGGCTTGACGATGAATGGAATCATCGCTATTTTCATACATGGAACGAAATTTGAGTATGTCAAATTCGACTCCATTCTGCCCTACACGCTTTTGACGAAAAAAGATGCGACCTTTTGAGTCCAACCTAATCCACACTGCAATGATTGCGATAACAATACCAAGGGGAAGTAGGATAAGTAGTACAAAGAGTATATCAAATAGGCGTTTTACCCTTAAATAACCTCGAGCAATACTGATCGCGCTCTGAATAGGCATTGATTCAACAGCCATGAAAATTCCTCCCCTACATTTTGATTTAAATTAGTAAATCGAAGGTAGTAGTGCTTTCTTAAGTTCCGTTAAAATCATAGTCATTGCCGGTGTAGATTTGGTGCGTATCTGCATGTGAATATGGGGAAGAAGTGGGATGAGCGGTTGTAAAAACTCAAACACACTTTGTTTATAAAAATTTTTTAGTTAGGAATCCTAAACACATCGGGAAAGAGCTTAACCCAATCTTAACTTTGTTGCAATCAGTTCAATACTCCCGACAAGTATCATGGAGACAGGAGATATTCATTATCCACATCAAGTGGCTATTTATCAGGAGAAATGTTATTAATGCAGATACCTCTTGTAGACCTACAAACGCAATATCAGACGATAAAGCAGGAAGTTACAGCCGCAATTGCAGATGTGCTTGAGAACATGCAGCTTTTTCTCGGTCCACAAACCAAAGCGTTTGAGCAAGAATTTGCTCAGTATTGCGAATGTCGTTATGGTATAGGCCTTTCATCGGGAACCGATGCCCTCATACTCGCGCTAAGAGCATGTAATATTGGTCCTGGTGATGAAGTGATCACCGTCGCCAATACGTTTATTGCGACTGTTGAGGCAATAGCGATGGTAGGAGCGAAACCAATCTTTGTCGATATCGATCCAGCTACCTATACTCTGGATTGGCGACAGCTTGATCAAGCGCTCACTTCCCGTACTCGTGCTATACTCCCAGTCCATTTATATGGGCATCCAGCAGACATGCAGCCTATCCTGGATTTTGCCCATTCGCATGGTCTACGCGTGATCGAGGATGCTTCACAGGCTCACGGCGCGACCTACCGAGGGCAACGAGTTGGCAGTATTGGGGATATTGGCTGTTTTAGCCTCTATTACAGCAAAAACCTGGGAGCATACGGTGAAGCTGGTATCTGTGTTACCAGCAATGATGAACTTGCTGAATCTATGCGTATGATACGCGATCATGGTTCACGCGTTCGTTACCAGCACGAGATAATAGGCACAAACGCTCGCCTGGATGA
>DMFQ01000070.1:20256-29014 GCA_003450555.1 Ktedonobacter sp. | reverse complement strand
TACTATAGTAAAAACCTGGGGGCTTATGGCGAAGCAGGTATCTGTGTAACCAATAACGCTATGCTTGCCGAGTCTCTATGCATGTTACGAGATCACGGTTCACGCATACGCTATAAACATGAGATATTGGGAGTCAATTCCCGCCTTGATGAATTGCAGGCTGCTGTCCTAAGGGTGAAGTTGCGCTACCTGGAGCAATGGAATGCCGCTCGCCAGGCGCATGCGCAGGTATATAAGTTGCACCTTGAGAATATAGTGGAGACAATACCTATTATTAGATCATGGGGAACGCATGTCTATTGTTATTACGTAGTGCGAGTACAGGATCGCGATCATTTCCGTAAGGTTTTGGAGGAAGAAGGTATTGCCACAGGGATCCATTATCCGATTCCCGTTCATCTGCAACCAGCCTGTATCCATTATAGCTTTGAGCGCGGCAGTCTGCCAGTAACAGAAGCTGTGGCGGAAAATATCGTCTCTTTGCCTATGTATGCAGAGTTGACGGCTGAGCAGTTACAGGTGGTAATCAATGCTATAAAGAAAAATATTGTTTTGGGAGTCTCAAGTGTGTAGTTTGGAGACTCTAATAATCGTCAAACCTAGGCAAGCTTTGAAGTATTTTTAATCTGCTTATTGGGGGAACTAATGATATTGACAGACCTACGTTTCGGGGTCATTGGCTGGGGATACTGGGGACCAAAGATTGCACGTAATCTGGATGGCATACCACAGGGAATGGTAACAATGGTGGCCGACTCCGATTCTCGCCGCCTGGCATCGCTGGCAGTTGGCAAACCCTGGATACAGACGACGACGCAAACGAGTGATATATTTCGCTCGAATGTCGATGCCGTCGTCATTGCGACACCTGTTCGAACACACTACCAATTGGCTCGTGAGGCCTTATTGCATGGCAAACATGTACTTGTCGAGAAGCCACTCACTGCCAATGTTGCAGAGGCTGAAGAACTGATTGCATTAGCGCAAAGACAACGGCGAGTCCTTATGGTGGGGCATACATTTGAGTACAATCCAGCCGTCAATGAATTGCGCAAGCTAGTGCAGAATGGAGATTTGGGAAAACTTTATTGCATCGAAGCAGAACGGGTGAATTTAGGGCTGTTTCGCAGTGATATCAATGTTATCTGGGATCTTGCCCCGCACGACGTATCAATACTTCTCTATATACTTGGCAAAAAGCCGGAACAAATTAAGGTGCAGGCTCATGCACACCTCCAACCACATATCCATGACATTGCCCATCTCGATCTTGGATTTGCAGACGGCATGACAGCCCATATCCATGTAAGCTGGCTCCATCCCTGCAAAATTCGCCGGGTTACAGTGATTGGCGACGCGAGGATGGCAGTTTATGATGACACAAACCCGGCTGAAATGATCAAGATTTACAATAAAGGGGCCGATGTTCATGCTGACCCGGTGGTCTCGTATCGCTTTGGCGCGATTACTATTCCACACATTGATTGGATAGAACCTTTACACCTGGAATGTGAGGATTTCGCTAATGCTATCCGTACAGGTATGCAGCCACGCGCTCATGGAGAGGTTGGATTGGAGGTCGTGCGAATATTAGCAGCGGCTCAGAAAGCGTTGGAGGTGCAGGAAAGTCAAAATGTCAAGGCAGTATTGCCAGTCCTCCAATCCTAAATCTGCCTCAACCTAAATGTTTATAGAGATAACCTCCCAGTGCTCCCGCCACTGGGAGTGGGAGTTGCTTCCAAGAAGTAGTAAGAAGACGGAACTTCCAGCTGCTCTCGGAAGTGGATGCAAGACCCGCCATCTGAGGATAGTAGTAGTATGGGAGCCGCTCTTTGATGGCTCCCCAGCGCCGTTTAAACTCCATCAATCCATCGTTATCGCAAGCAGTTCGTCCCAAGTCGAAAATTTTATAATCTAGCGTACAGCCGAGTTTGATGGCCGTCCACATGAGCAGGTTGTTGGGAGCCAGCTTCAGATAGTCTTCATCAGAGGCCCCATAGGCATACCTGATGGTCGAACCAGATGTTAGCAGTATCATGCCAGCGATAACCATTCCCTGGTATTCAGCCAGCAATAGTTGCATCGCACCGCTAGCGGCAAAGGCATCCCATAACCCGAAAAAGAAACGCTGGGGCTGTGCTGGCATGCCATGCTTTTTGCAGCGTGTCTGTAGGTGCAAACGATAGTAATGAGCCACATCTTCGCGGTTTTGGGCAATGCGAACCTGCACGCCGAGCTTCTGCGATTTCTTAATCTGATGTTGTACAGGTTTCCGTAAATTTGCCCATATAGCATCAGAATCAGCCGCAAGCGGCATCTGCCAACGTACATATAAATTACCTTCCACCAAGTCGGAACGTTTGGCAAGTACATCGTTGACTCCGGTACGTAACTCAAGGTATTTTGCTCCCTGTGCTTGAGCGAGACCTATTGCCTGGTTAATAAGGTCATTAGCGCTGGCATCATCTGCGGCAAACAGCGGACAGTAGTCCGAGAATGGCAAAGCTACCAAACGCGGCCCTGTGAATGGACTATGCACGGAGCATAATGGAAGGAAACCTGTGATCTGTCCGGTTGCGTTTGTAGTAGTAAGCGGGATCACGCGATATCCATAGAGCTGAGCAATCAGGTCAAGCCATGCTTGATTATAGGAAAAGGAGTCCTTTGTTTGCTGTTCAAGGAAGGTACTCAAACGGGAATCAGAGAGGGTTGTCTGTGTCATAGTATCTCACTTTATCTCTACAACTCATCTTGTAGTATTGTTTCTTTCGAGTTATGAATATCGAGTGACTTCGAAGATGCGCAGAAAGAAATCTTGCACCGTCACTGAGTCAATATCCCCGCTAATTGCAAGCGCGGCGCGATTTCCGTCCGGCCAGTTGCCAAAGTGGAGGAATGGCATTTCCAATTGTTCAACCCGCTGTACGAGTGCACTACGGCGCTGGATCTGCTCCTCACGCATTGTTCCCAATCCTCCGGGCATATCAAGATACAATGCATATCTATAAGCTTCTTCCTGTGAACATCGCATAGTGGGATATCCTTGTTCTTGCAGGAAATCGAACACATCTAAAGGCGTTCGAGGTGATAGGCCAATACATGGGCACTGTTCTGCGCTCACTACGCAGGAGTGAGACTGTATACAGACGTCAGGATCGAACCAGGAGCTCGTAGGCTGATCTTCTACGATAAGATGACGTGCAAGTAAGGTAGCACGAGCGGTACACGTGGCTTCAACTCGCCATCGATTGGGAGCTTCAGGCGAAATTTCGAATCTGAACTGGCTGCGCTCCTTCCACCACTGGGCTACATCCTTCAGGTGAGTTGACCAAACTGGCAGCGGTCGATTATGGGCGTAGGATAGTAGAGTAGCAAGGGCTGGTTTACAGGAGAGGGCTCGTTCCGGGTGAAGATTAAGCGTGTAAATTCCACCCAGGCTATAGACACGCTCCATGACTCTACTCCAGATTCGTCCAACCTCCATTGGATTAGTAATACGCAGCCGATCAAAAAGCATTTCATCATCTGGAATACAGGTTGGAATACGTAGCAGCGATCCTTCGAAATAGGGACGTAGAGTGTATGCATTACACTGAATTGCCTGAAAGATGTGTGAGTGACTTTTCATAACTGTTTCTCAGAAGTATTGGGTAGCGCTCAAGATCGACAATATCATGAAAAACAGCATCATTACTATCATAGGTAAAACCGAGTGAAGTAAAGACGTGGAGCGATTCTTCTGTCCACCCAAGGTAGGGGTTACGAAACCCCTCATAGGGAATCAGTGTTCTCTGGAACACCGAGATAGCTTGTTGTGTTTGCTCATACTGCTCACTTTCGCTCAAACAACGGTAATCATTGTGAACATAACCATGAATACCGATTTCCGCGCCACAATGTGCTATCTCCGCAATAAGTTTAGGATGTCTTGCAAGAACGACAGCCGGGATGAAAAACGTCGGAGCCCCGTTGTAGTCGCGAAGAGCATCAACGACTGCATGTAATGCTCGTTGTGTTCGAGCATGAGAGATGCCAAACCGAGTGAAAGCTGTCCAGAGACGCCTGACGAAGTTGTGAATTCCCTTAGTCTTGATTGAAAAGGAGACAAGGTTCATGACACACTCCTATGATTCATAATAACGCATAATTTAGATTGATGAAGGAAGTCTAGCAGGTATTGATGTCTTTTTGGTGTTCTAAACCGAGTCCAACGGGTTAAGGTATCGTTATTCCAATTAAGAAATGTATTCCATACCGATATCAAGCTCCTCTAAAGAGTAAAAAGATGTTGTTACTCTGTTTTGAACATGCTTCGTTATCACGAACCTTCAGATAATCATTTACTTTTGCAGAAGATAGATGTCCGCAATACTGGTACTACATTCAACCTTCTCAGGTTAAGGTTTTCTAACCATCTAGATCGTTCCGTAACTATTCTTGCACCGAATTGTAACCGCCCTCTAACTCCAAAGATACATTGAAAGACTTACAATAGTGGCGGCTAGAGCAATGGCTTGAAATTCGTAACGGAGACTAAAATGCAAAAAAACTTCAAAGGTTACATTTTCTTCTTTCTAACACTTGCAGCGCTACTGGGAAGCGTATTCGCGGCAGGTTTTGTATTTGCCACCGGGCAAACTACGAGTACGCTCAGAGGAAGCGGCGGCGCATCTGCCAGGCCTGCAATTGCACCTATGGTAAGTACCTATACTGTGAATATGCGCGACGTTCCGGCAGCGACAACCAGGTCGTTAAGCAATCCTACAAAGATAGAACCCTGGCATGCAGGAGTAAGCTCGACGGTCTACACCCATCGCAAGGAGCTAGCTGCACAGAACAAATTTGCTCCATTTGATGCTCATCCTTTTACAGCAACTAATAGCTTTTCCCCCCACCTTCCTAGTTTGACAAGCAAGTTCCAGGGCATGAGCGATTCACCTTCGATCTGTCCGATCTTTGGTCACTGTAGACATCCTGACATGGCACTGGCTACATCTCCAAACTGGGTATTGCAGGGTGTCAACGAAGCGTGGGCCGTGTACAATACCACCGGTACGATTCAGACTGGCTGGCCAAAAAATTATCAGAAATTCTTCGGGGTTCCCAATCCTCCCAATAATTGCGATACGCTCCCGTACATGGTAGACGTACGTGCCTTCTATGACCCTGCTGATGGCCGTTTCTGGGCAACTATGCTCCAGGACGAAGGAGCATATGGTTACAACAACTGCCCCTTCAAAGCGCTCTACTGGATAGCCGTGAGTGCGACGAATAATCCGAATGGCGCATGGCATGTCTACTCATTCGATATGGCACTTGGCACGAAAAACCCTGTTGACTTCACACAGTTTGGCTTTGACGCACAAGCCATTTACTTCTCAGGCAATATGCTTGACTTATCAGGTAATACCTTTAAATATGCTGAAGTGTTTGCTGCGGACAAGTCCAAAATGGAAGTTGGAGCCGCTGTGACACCAAAGGGCTTTAAACAATTACAATCTGGCAGCACGCTCGTCGACTCAGTCCAGCCTGTTGAGACAGAGGCACTTGGAAGTGGAGCGCCAGGCGCAGAATTGTTGATCAGTTCATTCAACGTCAACTCGGGCGGTGGTTCTTGCGTTTCTGGATGCAGTGGTGTTGTAGTATGGGCATTTGCCAATCCACTGAACAGTCCTACTCTCACCAATGTTGTCGTCTCGACCCCAAAGTATGCCTTGCCACCATTTGCGGACGAACCGGGTTGTAAACGGTGTATTGAAACATTCGATACACGTATCGGTGCTACGCCGGTCTACAATAATGGAAAGATTTCATTCGCACTTGAAACCGCTGTCAACAACGGGATCCAGGTCGTTCCAGGCATCTTTTGGGGGCAGGTAAAGCCTACGCTGAAAGGCGGAAATATTACTGGGGCGACCCTCTATCAGAGTGGTATACTCTCCTTCGCAGGCGACCAGGCAGCCTCCTTTGGAGCGGTTATGGACGATAAGGCAGATAGTCTATTCATGGTTTTCGCAACGATGAGTAGTAGCCTCAAACCGGGTAGTATGTATACGGTTCATCGCACGACAGACCCCCTGGGAACGCTGGAGACTCCCAAATTTCTTATGCAGGGGCAAGCGCCAAAAACACAACAGTACTATGGTGATTTCGAGGCTACTTCGTATGATGGTAGCGGTGCTAATCATACCTGGTTAGCTTCAGAGTACACTGGTTCCAATGGTGATTGGTCTACAATTATTGCCAAAGTTTAATGATCGTTGTTCTGCTTAAGCTCTCAAGCGATTACAGTGCTGTAATCGCTTGAGAACGTCCAGCTAGGCAATTTCTGTGTTTACCACAGCTAAGGTACGCGCCAACCCTTCACGGAAACCGATGGTTGGCTGGTACCCCAGGAGACGCTGGGCAAGAGTGATGTCAGCGAGGCTATGACGAACATCACCTGAACGTGGCTCGCGATATTCAGCCTCAACTGTGATGCCCAGAAGTTCCCCTGCCATATGTAACATGGTATTGAGCGAGATCTGTTCACCACAACCAATGTTGATGGCACGGCCGATTGCATCTGGTGAGATTGCCGCCAGCAGATTTGCTTGTACCACGTTAGTAATGTATGTAAAGTCACGTGTCTGCTGACCATCACCAAAGACGATGGGCCGGCGCTTCTGAATGAGTGCCGTCAGGAAACGTGGGATCACAGCTGCATACTCCGAATTCGGGTCTTGTCGCGGGCCAAAGACATTAAAGTAACGTAACGCGACAGTTTCAAGACCGTAGATATGCGTAAATACCCTGCATAGCAACTCGCCGGTATACTTATGAACGGCGTAAGGTGACATTGGATTGGATGGCATATCCTCTCTCTTAGGCAATGTTGGCGTATCGCCGTATACAGATGAAGAACTAGCATAAACCACACGCCGCACACCTGATTCTTTTGCCGCGAGTAGCACGTTGTGTGTGCCGTTGATATTCGTCTCCAGTGACGCCACCGGGTCTGCTATCGATCGCGGCACGGAGGCTAAGGCTCCCTGATGAAATACCACTTCAACGTCCCTCATCGCGGCCTTTACGTCATCAAAATTCCGTAAGTCGCCTCGTTTGAATTGAGCATGCCCCTTGAGCGCTCCCACGTTCGTTTCCCTGCCAGTAGCAAGGCTATCAAACACACGTACTGTCTCACCTTGATTCAGGAGCGCCTCTACAATGTGCGAGCCAATAAAGCCAGCACCACCTGTAACGAGATATCTCGCTGTAGTCATTTTAGCTAAGGTATGCGCTCTAGTTCCCAAAAGTTATTAGGAAGCAAAAGCGCACTCCTCCTTTCTATATTAACAGTTGCTTTAGTATCTTTACTCTACCAGAATTCCTGTGCTTTGAATAGTGGCTTGTTACGCCCGCTTATGCTATACTAGCGTCAATTTAGAAAGCCTTGTCTCCTGAAACTAAGGGGGAGAGGAGACGAATTCGCCTTCAATATATTTTTATACAGGAGTGCTTTGTGATATTCTCACGTTTTTTTAGCAGGCACCAGTTGCCTCACTGGTTTGCTGGATTCGCACTTATCCTTGTTTTGAGTAGTTGCCAATGGACTAGTAATTTCAATAGCCAACTAGTTAAAACTCCCACACCTTTACCTTTGCCAGGAACGCCTTTCGTGGACTTAAGAGGTGTACGCCAATTTACTGATACCTGGAATAATATCCACCTCTTTCAAAGTTTTGATTACAACATATCCGATCCAGCAAATGTCGCAAAGCACTATGATTTTGTCTGGGGGGCAAAAGTGAATCATGTTCAGGCAATTCGTGCTAGCAACCCAGGCATTTTCATTACCTATTACATTCCCTTTCATCGTGAACATGGGACATTTACTGACCAGAGTGCAATCCATGATTTGAACTACTGGAAAGCGGTACATCCCGACTGGGTCCTCTACAAATGTGATCGGGTCACGCCCGCCTATGAATTTGGTGACCCTAATATCCCGCTGGATTTCTCCAATCCTGCCCTTGTACCCTGGCAGATACAGACATACGCCTTGCCAGCCAGCGAAAGTGGCTACGATGGGATCGCAGCAGATAATGTAGACTTGCAGAACTATTATGGCGCCTGTGGCGTCTACGTCAATGGAAAGTGGAAGCAACTCTACACTGGACAGTACGATGATCCTCAATGGCGTGCGGATATCATCAGCTGGTTGTCACGTATGCAGCAGGCTCTGCATCATTTGCACCACCCACTGGCCTTGATCCCCAATCTCGCCATTGGTGACCTACCTCCAGATAATTCGATAGTACGGCTAGTATTGAACCATATTGATGGGGTGCTCGATGAAGGTGGGTTCACAGATTACGCCAGGGGCTACCTGACCGACAATAAATGGCTACAACGCATCCAGTTCATGGAAAGTGTACAAAAGCAGCATAAACCATACTATGTGGTGAACCAGTTTAATTCGCCTTCAATAGATAGCCGTGAGATACAATGGACTCTCGCCTCATACTTGATCGGTAAAGAACACTCAGCGGCAATTTTCATTTCCACCTTTCAGGACTATGGAAGCGATACCCGGTACTTTGAGTACGATGCGCAGATTGGAAGTCCCGTTGGGGGGATGTATCAATCGCAGAATGTCTACTGGCGCAACTATAGCGGTGGTTTAAGCATTGTCAATCCAAGCGCAACGAAGACCTACACCGTTAGCCTCAATGCAGGGAACAGCTACGTTGATCTGCACGGGTATGCTATTGATCAG
>DMFQ01000070.1:3504-20115 GCA_003450555.1 Ktedonobacter sp. | reverse complement strand
TTATTAAGTGCGTAGCAGGATCAGAAACTTGCGACTTCAGATCAGAGAGAAAAAGGGTTTCATACGCAAGCATGAGGTTTTTCGTGGAAAGATCCCAATTTAACTCCTCTTCTATGCGCTGGCGCCCGAACGCACCCATTTTGAGGCGAAGCTCTTCATTATCAAGCAAAGCTTCAATTTTGTCAGCGAAGTCTTCAATAACATTGGGAGTAGCATAGAGAGCTGCATCCTGAGCTGAAAAGCGGGTCTCAGCAAGATCAAAAGCCACAACTGGCTTGCCCATTGCCATGTATTCCATTGTTTTGATCATGGTGCAGTACTCATTCAGTCCATTTTCTGGGTCGGGCGAAAGTCCCACATCTGCTGCGGCAAGATAGCGTAGTACATCTTCACTTTCCGTCCAGCCAGTGAAATTCACATACTCATCAAGATCAAGTTGATGAGCGATTGTATGCAACACCGAAGCATTGTCACCATCTCCCATCAAGACCAATGAAACGTCTTTGCGACCACGCTTATGAACCAGTTCATGAAGCGCATAGAGGGTATACTCAACGCCATCTTGAACAGCAATCACACCTACGTAGGCCAGTAAATAACGCCGCCCTTTTTTCAGTTCTGGTTCAGGCGCGTACACTTTCATATATCTTAGATCAGGTCCGTTACGTACTACAAATACCTTGTTAGCCTGGCAGCCGCATTCCATAGCATGCTGTTTCTGCGATACGTTCGTCGTAATGACAAGGTGAGCTGTTTTGTAAGAGTACCGTTCCAGGAAGAGCATTACTTTGTAAAGCAGTTTCAAGCGATCCTTGTATAAAACCCGAAACATTGCGGGGGACATGTCGTGCTGATCAAAGATGAATTTCTTCCCGAAGAGCCGATAGAACAATCCGATCAAAAAGAACATATCTGGGGGATTAGCAGCATGAATCACATCAAAGCCATGACGAAACAATACTTTAAAGCTCAACCAGAATGTCATGAGCATTGCAACGCCGTATTCTGCGAAGTAGGCAGTGTATTTGCGACCAGTTTTAGGTAATTGATAGCGATAAATATGGATATTCTCAATGCAAACGTATGATTCGCTATACTTTGTGGTTCCCTTAGGGGATATAATGCTTACCTGAAAGCCTTGATCGCGCAATGCTAAAGCCTGGGGCCAGACACGACGATCAGCAGGCGCAGGTTGATTTTCTACCAGCATGAGTACTTTATTGACTCGTGCCATTGTTGCCTTTCCCTTCTATGGTGAAACACGTTTTTTCAATATGCGCTCGCATGTCCACTGGAGCGAGCGCCATCCCATCATAAAGAAAGGTGCAAGATCATCCCTAGCGAACCAGGAGGCCTCCTCCACTCCCCGATAGGAACGCATCCATCCGCGAATGCCAAGCTTACCATCAAGACAATACCTGGGCGATGAGACCAGGTCAAAATTCTCGACGATCCACTTCCGACCTGCGGGCGGATCTCCGGTCAAGACGGTCTGGCCGGTCAAATCCAGGTAGGCTGCTCGTGCTACGTCCATGCCTATGGTATCGACAAGAAGGCGGAACGTCATACCGATGCGAGGATTAACATCAATGGCCTTGTACAGGCCGCTACGCTTATCGTACTTGTAACCAATGTCAAGGGGACCCCGGTAACCGATAGCCTTCATGAACTTCCTGGTCTGCCAGGCCACAGTGTCATTCTCGAAGCATACGCCCAGACTCGTCACTCCAGTGTACGCTGGATACTGGCGAATCATATTCGCTGTGAGACCAAATAAACAATTCGACTCATCGTCGAAATATCCGTCGAACATCCATACTGCATCAGAACCAGGAAGATACTCCTGCAGCATGAGATTTGGTGCTTCCGATGTCTCCATCTCATCATAGCGCTGCAACAGGGTTTTTGAGTCCTCTACCACTACCATCTTCACCCCGGTTCGTCGGCGCAAAGCCAGAGTATCAATACCCTTAAGCATTACGGGAAAAGCAGCATTCTTGCTGAACTCGATGACATCGTCCCGATTCTGAGGAAAGTTTGTTTCTGCTGCTGGAATACCGTTCTTCTTACACAGATAGTACATCTGCTTCTTGCTGGAGAGCGACCGAGTTAGCCCTGCAGGCTGATTAGGAAAGAGAAACCCTTCTTTTAATGCAGCTGCATGGTCAGCCACGAAGAGGCAACTATCGTCATCAGTAGGAATGAGAATTGGACGTGATCCAATTTTTCGACTAAGTTGAAGCAGCCAGTTGATCGACTCTTCTGGAGAAGCCTTTGCAATATTCCAGAAGAAGTTTTCTTGCCAGTAGCGAGACCTCGCGGCCGGTGAACGTGGATCGGCGTGGATGCCGTAGATAGGAATGCCGAGACGGCCAAGGCTTCGTGCGATTGCATGCCCATGGTAACCAGGAGCGATAACAACCACGGGAACCGATGTATTCACCTGCCCCTTTTCTAGAAGGGTTCCACCAGATACCATAATGACATTCCTGCACTTTCTCTTAACGGATTAGTAACAACTCCTCGGCATGCTTTATGACCTGGCCATGCTCAAATCGGTAAACTTCGGAAAGGTCATCGACGTGTGTCAGGATGTACTCAAGATCTTTACTTTGATTACTGTTTCGGAGATACTCAGCACTAGCACCATCAACAATCGAATCTACAGGAGCGCCACTCCATTGCTCGACGATTGTATCCGTTCTTGCGTCTAAGGCATCGTACCCTGCAGCAAGAAGGCCCTCCGCGATCCAGGCACAGCAGAGTTGGTCTTCCTCGCGGAACTCACCACGTGATCCTGCACCAATTACAGCGACTGCTGGATGGTGAGATGCCAGGTAGGCAATCGTTGCACTGTAATTACGGAGACATGCGATATACATTGCCTGTGATTCGGCGGCTCCACAGATGAGTTTTGTACCCGAGGTAGAGAGGAGGAGCATTGGGCGATGAATATCGGTCCTGGACTCCAGGTCGGCCGGGCTACTGTTCAAGTCAAAGCCATATGGCATCGATCCACCAAGCTCTCCGACGAGGAGCGGATTTGGCAGCTTCGCCGCAAGTGGTACCGCCGCTTCAAGCGAGGGAACCGGAAAACATCTTCGACCAAGGGCAACTCCGGTCACAGCCGTTGTCGTTGCCCTGATGACATCAACGGCCACAATAGCGTAGCCGTTTCGATAAGCTTCCACCGTTTCGGGGAAGCAATCAATCACTACTATCTTGCGCACGATAAGCTCCTATTGGTATCATTTCACATTGTGGATGAGCAGGCCGAAGTTTGGGTATGGCGAACGCGTCTGAATGGAGGCCGCGACGAAAGATTTCAACACGCAATAGCTCTTCCAAACGCACATTGCAGAGTTGGACGTGCTGTCCAAAATGCTCTAAAAATGCGAACTGGCTCGGCTTGTTGGGCGCTTCGAACACTGTGGTGGTAAGTCCAAATTCCTCGACGAAACGATCTGCATTGGCGGTATTCAACGAACCATCGCTGCCGAAGGCTCCTACTCCCTTAGCGCTCTCACGAGCTTCGACGACGAGTTGCACAGCCCCAGCATCAAGCCAGGAGTGGCCTCTTGTGATTGCTTCGTCGAGCGACTCCTCGGTAAACGGCCCCTCGTGCTTTTTGCCCATCTCATATTGCACTTCGAGTCCCCGTTCATGTGCCAGCTTCACTATTGTTCGTGGTTTGAGCGACAGTTCAGTGAAGCCTTCTCCACATTCAATCCGTGTGATACCAAGGTCTGCACAGAGGTCGAGGTATGCCTCAAGTCGTCCCTGGGCTACAGCTACCTCAAAAGGGCCACCTCCTGTGACCGTTGGCACATTATGGGATCTCGCAGCTGCTATCTTCCGGCGTGTTGCAGCTTCGTTAGCAATCTGCCAACAGGCCATGGATATCTTGATGGACGCCATGAGGTGCGAGCTCTGCTCGAGATGGCTTGCGAGAGTGTTTGGATCATAGCCAGGGTCGAAAGGGCTTGTGAACGGAGGAAGTTCTGGAACACCAATCAATTGCAAATATTCATGGGTGCTGAGTTTCCTATTGATATCTGTCATGAGTAAATCCTTCATTTTCTGGTCAAAGTACTATCCTGGTGTCAGAGTCACCCTTCTCGGCACGCTACAATTGCATGGGAGACGAGGGTGCCGGCTTTGCGGCCAGAACAATGTATTGTGCGCCCGTTGAGCGAAATACAGGCACGCCTCGATCAGCAAGACGCTGTAGTCTATGGTGTAGCACGATACTCAAAGGTTGCGAGAGCATTGAACGTCGGAAAAGTGAGAAAGGACCGAACCCGAGCGTTTTACCTCTAGTCTTGACAAGGCCTGCATGCGCCAGAGACCTATCGATAAAACGGCAACCGTGGGAGGTAGCTCCTATATCTTTCAGTGACCGATGACGGAGTCCTGACCACTCAAGTGTGTCCTTCACGAAGTGCTTGAGCGGGACGATCATCGGATTCAACCATGGGTCTAGAAGATTGTTCAGCCGTGCCCGGTTGTCGGCAGTGAGAATCACTTGACCTCCCGGTTTCGTCACACGAGCCATCTCCTGCATGACTGGCTCGACCCGCCCGATCCAGGGAATGACGCCGATAGCAAGCACGAGATCAAAAGACCCATCCTCGAAAGCCAGAGCGTAACTATCGCCGATATCAACAGTAAGCATGTCTGCTATTCGAGCATCCGCCGCGTGCTGACGCGCCAGTTCGACCATTGCCTCTACCGAATCGATGGCATGGACGCGAAATCCGCGTTGGACAAGGGCAACTGCCATCAAGCCTGCTCCGCAACCGATCTCCAAGACCTGGCTTCCAGGGGACAAAGCAAGACTGTCAACCCAACTGAGCACTGTTGCATGACGTTCCTGGTGAATCTCAGCGTACACGTCGCTGCTGGCGTAGATATCCTTCCAGAACAACGATTGGGACTGGAAGTAGGCATTCACTCCTGCTTGCTGTTCTAGATGTGCGCTGGCAAACTTCTTCACGTTCGGCACTCTTTGATAAGCTATCTGGCGTGGCTTGAAAATGCTACTCGTTACGCATGCGCTAGCAGATTGTGGGCCAGCTGGACAGCCTATCCCTCTCCATGGATTTCAAATATTGTCCGTTTTTATACGGCTCCATAATCAGCATAACAGAGGTTGGTTTAGAACAGGTTATGAATTTGGTTAGGAAGCAGTGACTGTGTAGAGAATCTGGTTAAGAAGATGGGAGAGGTAGCGAATCTTTCAATATCCCAGTGTTTTATCTACCACATTATAGAGGGATTGATTAGCTAAGTAACGACGCAAATTTTCCACGAAGATCATGGCGGCTCTTTCGTTGTATAGAGGAGAGAGACCCGCGCTGTGAGGAGTAATGAAGACATTGGGAAGATACCACAAGGGATGGTTGGCAGGCAAAGGCTCCTGGTGAAATACATCCAGAGCAGCACCTGCTATCTGTTTCTCCGCAAGAGCACGTATCAGAGATGCTTCTTTGCAGACCTCACCGCGAGCGATATTCACTAAGAAAGTTGCAGGTTTCATTGCCTGGAAAGCACTGTCATCAAACAGTTCCCGGGTCTTGGTTGTCAATGGTACAGCAACGACCACAACGTCACTCTCGTTCAGCATGATATGTAATTGATCAGCTGTGTAGTAGCGGTTGGGGAGGATTCCCTCGGGGTCACCGATCTCTGGGAACTGAAAACCGTGATAGCGGTGATCAGTTCCCCGCTGCATAGCAAGTACACGCATCCCAAAAGCATTAGCTAATCGGGCTATCTGGCGACCAATACTGCCATACCCCACAATACCCATGGTTTTCCCCCTCAATTCCTCTGCCACATATAAAGTGGAGCGCAAAGAATTGGGTGGCCATTGCGCGCGCTGCTGCTGCTCAAGTATTTGTGGTAACCTATGGAACCAGGCCAGCACCATACATAAGACATGTTCAGCCATATTGATGGCATGGACACCACTCGCCGAGGTAAAGATGACCGAAGTTTGAAAGAGGGGATTGCTGGTGATGCGATCTGCACCGGCTGAATACAACTGTATCCAGCGCAAGTTGGGAACTTTTTCAGGAGCAGGCAAAATAGTGGCGAACGAGGTATAAAGAATTTCTACATCTCGCCACATGTCGTCGTCGATTGCTTTGTCAGAATTGGTTGGTCTCAATTCTATATGAAGGTCAGGAGAAAGGTCCTGCAATCGCTCCAGCCAGTGCTCCTCGAAGTGAGCCGTGACTAGCACTATACGAGACCTGTCAGTCTTTTGGGTCAAGAGAAAAACCTCCTTAAACGAACTGCTATCCTCAAATCATCTTCACAAGAGAACGATCAATGCTAGCCAGTGTAGGTCGACCCGCAAGTTTCATTGCAAGCTCAAGTTCTGTACGCAGTATCTCTAGTACATGACGAACGCCTTCTGCACCATTTGTAGCAAGCCCCCAAAGAACTGGCCGTCCAACCAGAACAGCCTGTGCTCCCATAGCCAAAGCTTTCAGTATGTCAGTACCACGACGTATTCCTCCATCGAGATAGACCTCACAACACCCATCGACTGCTTCCACCACCTCTGGTAACGCTTCAATACTGGCTGAAACACTATCAAGTTGACGACCACCATGATTGGAAACAATGATACCGTTTACCCCGTGCTTAACAGCTAGCGCGGCATCCTCTGCTGTGAGAATACCCTTGAGAATGATGGGGAGCGAGGTCAACGAACGAAGCCAATCCAGGGTTTCCCAGGTTACGAAAACATTTTCCTTAGCAATATCCTCATCCTGGAAGTTTGCCTTAGACAGGTATGGCGGTAGGCTAAAGCCACTGCGGATGGCCCGTTCTTTGTGTCCCCAGTGTGGGGAATCCACTGTGATAACAAGCGCACGATAACCAACGAGCGTAGCCCGCTGAATCAGTTCCAACGAAGTCTTACGATCATGAATGTAGAGTTGGAACCAGAATGGACCGCTCCCAGCTCTCGCAATGTCCTCAAGGCTTCGATTGGAAGATGTGCTTGCCACCATCAACGTACCAGACCTACCAGCAGCCTGTGCAGTTGCACATTCACCTTCAACATGCGCAAGGCAATGGAATGCTGTAGGTGCTATTAGAATGGGCATACTTACAGGAGTGCCTAGTATGGTAGTACGCATATCACAGTTACCGACATCCACGAGCATGCGTGGGCGAAGTCGAATGCGCTCAAAAGCTGTACGGTTGGCATGTAGTGTCACTTCATCGTCACTGCCGCTCGCATAGTAGTGCCAGGCAGCCGGTTCCATATGAGCCTGGGCCAGGCTTTCGTAGTCAAAAACGTTTACTGGTTCCACGAGAAGTTGCCTTTCCAGGTAGCGTGGCGAACTTTGATAACACGCAGAAAGAAAGCCAATACCGTTACATATTCGTGCACACTCTAAGCGTGAGCAATGAATACGTGACTTTCCTTTCTTGTAAGTATTTTTTCGTAGACTGCTATGACCTGTCCGGCTACAATAGAACTATCCAGGTGCTGAATATCGCTTCTGCCCGTTGTCGGTTTCGTATGACGAAATGTCTGTTCGAGTGCGGCTGCTAATGCTTCGGGATCATGAGAGCATACAGCACAACCCTCAGTGCGACCAATGACCTGTGCAACATCGCCTACATCCACGGAAACGACCGGTATATTACAGGCCATTGTTTCTTTGACGATGTTCGGCGATCCTTCAGTAAATGAAGTGAGAATGAGTGCGTTGCTGGCATTCATATATAGTACGATTTGTGCTTGTGGCAAACCATTGGCAACGACTAGTTCAGCAGACACTCCTCTTCGATGCAGTTGCTCGATAGCAGCCTGCGCTAGTGGAAAATTTTTCACTGTTCTCTGCGGGTCACTGCCGAAGAGCACATAGTAGCGATCTTGATCCCAGCCAAGTGCAGCACGAGCTTCTGCACGGGGGATAGGTCGGAACAACTCAAAATCTACACCATTAGGAATGATAAAGATATTTTTTGCGCCCAGGGCAGCTTTTTTCATTCCTTCAGATTTAACAATCACGGCATCAACTCGATGACATAGCCAGCGACTGATACGTGCAACGAGTGTCCCAAATGTGCTATTGCCCCCATCAACAGTCACTACGCCGAGTAAGTCAGATCCCAGGAAAGAGGCAACAACAGGTGTGGTCCACTGCATCCTCGCAGTAAAGCACCATTGTCCATAGTGCCCATGTACGATATCAAAATGCCCCTTTAGCGTCTTGAGAAAGACCTGGGTGATTGCTGTCGCATAGCGAAACGCTACCGGACCGGGCTTTGGATGAATAATCTCTACCTCAATACCAGCGGCTATAAGCGAGTCAACCTGACTTTTGATAAACGTACCCTTATCTGGACGCGATTCCGTTGGATAGATTCCGGTTACCATTAAGACACGATACGATTTATTTTTGCTTGAGTCATCTACATTCGTCTTTGCATCACTGTACATAGTTCTTTGACTTTTCGCTAATGGTTCCTCAGCATCTCAACTCGTGGGATCTGCTCCGAGTGGAGAGTTGGCTCGTCCATATAGGCCTGGAACCATAATTCCAGGCACACTAAAGCCCAAATTGCTTCACTGTAGTTCACCAGTTTTGTACTGGCGTGCGCATTCAGCAGGTTGCGAATGTACTGCGGATTAAAGATCCCGCGTTGTCGCGCTCTTGGGGCGTCAAGCAGTTCATGGGCATACGCGTTCAGGTCGCCACGGAACCATTGCTTGATGGGAACGCTAAAGCCATGTTTGGGCCGCGTCAAAGTCTCAGCGGGAACCACACCTGCTGCGACCTTCTTCAGTAAGTACTTCAACACGCCATTGTGCAGATGCATTGTTGATGGCAGTGACGATACGTATTCAACCAGATGCTGATCGAGCAGAGGGGTGCGCGTCTCTAATGAATTGAACATACTCGCCTTATCAACCTTGACCAGGATATCGTCTGCCAGGTACACACGTGCATCGACATATTGCATACGCTTCGTTACATCTAGATGCGGCACCTTGCGGTATTCACTCAACTGTCGTTCAAAGGGATCGTGATCGCACACATGAGCAAAATAGTCGGGACTATACATCGAAGGACGTGAGCCATCAGGAAAGAGCGTGATGGAATGGACGCAGCGTGTAGCATGGTCATACAGCATATTATGAAGGCGTTTTTTGCCGCGCATACCATTGGGCATAAGTAAGCTTCCGTACCCCAGCAAGAAGCGCATGAATGCAGGGATATGACTTAAAGATGATTCACGCTTATAATGCATATAACCGCCAAAGATTTCGTCACCTCCATCACCTGTCAGAACGACAGTGACGTGTTCGCGTGCCAACTTAGAAACATAGTAGGTAGGCAACATGGATGCATCACCGAAGGGTTCATCATAGGCCCATGCCAGTTGTGGTAGCACTGCTACAAGCTCCGGTTGAACAACAAACTCGTGATGGTCGGTACCGAAGTGTTTTGCTATCTGTCGGGCATAGGGAAGTTCGCTATAGGCGTCCTCCTCAAAGCCGATCGAAAACGTTTTAACTGGACGAGACATCATCTGGCTCATCAGCCCTACGATGAGACTTGAATCGACTCCACCACTCAGAAATGCACCCAGAGGCACATCGCTCATCAAGCGCACCTTTACCGCATCTTGGAGGAGCGCGAGTGTATGCTCTACGGCTGTTGCTTCATCGTCCTGGCACGTTGGTGTAAAGGGGAGTTCCCAGTAGCGTTTCGTGCTGATCTGCCCCCCTTCGTAGATCAAGATGTGGGCAGCAGGTAGCTTCATGACGTTCTTGAAGAGTGTATTCGGTGTGGGAACACAGCGATACACTAAATACTCATCAAGGGCAATGTGGTTGATTTCTCGTGGGATGCCTGCTTCGAGGATGGATTTGATCTCTGAACCAAAGATCAATCTATGTCCATCCCAGTAATAATTCAGAGGCTTTTTGCCAAAGCGATCACGTGCAGCAAGAAGTCGTTGGCGTTTTCGGTCCCAAATGGCAAAAGTGAACATGCCGCGCAAATGCTTGACGCAATCATCACCGTACTCTTCGTAAGCATGTATAATAGCCTCTGTGTCACAATTGGTAGTAAAATGGTGCCCACACTCTTGAAGTTCTTTCCGAAGCTCGAGATAGTTATAGATTTCTCCATTAAAGACAATGAGGATGCTTCGATCTTCATTAAAAATGGGCTGATTCCCTCCAGATAGGTCAATAATAGAGAGCCGGCGCATGCCAAGGGCGACACCATCACCTATCCAGACCCCCTGGTCATCTGGCCCACGGTGTCGAATAACCTTACACATAGTATCTATAAGCTGCTCTGCCCTGTTAAGACTGACTTGCGTATCTATAAATCCCGCTATGCCACACATAAACATGCATCCTTTCTAGCGATTCAGGTTGGTAGATGGTAAATTTCAGATGAAGCTATTTCGCCGGTAACTGACCCCCCGCGTCCTGCAATTCTTTGGTAAAGCTTTACATATATATCTGTAATGTGCTCAAGCGAATAGTACTTTTCAACGGTTTCACGGGCGACGTGTCCATATTTCAGGGCTAGAGCCGGGTCGTACAACAAGGTGAGCAGCCCATGCGCCATGCCCTGACAGTCTTCAGATTCGACAAGCAGGCCATTGACACCGTGCTGAATAATATCTTCACTGCCACTCACACGGGTTGCCACACAGGGTAAGCCACAAGCCATAGCTTCCAGGAGTGCATTAGGCATTCCTTCCCAGCGCGAGGGAAGTACAGCCAAACCTCCCCGGTAGAGTTGTGCCGGTATATCGCTCTGCAAACCTGCAAATTCGACGCTGTCCGCGATACCAAGGGCCTGTGCCATGTCTTCAAGCTGGGCCCGCATAGGGCCATCACCTACAACGATCAGCTTAGCATGTGAGGGTTGGTGTAACTGCTTTTGCACCAGGCTCCATGCTTGCAATAGCACATCAATGCCTTTTTCATAACGTAATTTGGAGACGCAGACCACGATCTGTGCTCGCTCTTGAAAAGAAGTAGTCTCGTGAAGAGGGGAAAAACGTGAGACATCTACACCATTAGGAATCAACTGCGTACCAGGTAGATTGAAGTCGTGTCTAGCAACGTAGTTCATCATACGTGAACTGAGCACAATCACCACAGCATGGATATGCTGGAGCAGGAAGCGGGTAAATCGTACAGCAGGCTCTCCCAGGGCTTCTAATGCAGCTAAATCGCCACCAACCTCGCTTTGCCCATTGGTTTGTAGCCGTAATGCAGGCGCATCAAACGACCCTTTATTATGTAAACTTGTGACTACACTCGTGCTACGTACTGCAATGATCATTGGTTTGTTAGTCAATCGACAGACCAACGCGGTTGGCAATGCCAATAAGTTGAGCTGATAAACATGTAAGATATCATAGCGCCGACGGTGCCGCCAGAGCGTCCAACCCATAACCAGTAGACCTATCAGGTACGACAGTTTCTTTAGTAACTTCGGCAGCTTCTCTCGCCCTCCTAGTAGCATGCCTGCTACACGAATAACAGGCACACCTTCGACCACTTCACGCGGTGGCCATGCTCTTTCATGGCGCAGTGTGATAACGGCCGTCTCAAAACCTCTTTCACGCAAGTTTTGAGCTTGCGCAAGAGCCTGCTTTTCGGCTCCGCCAATCAATGGAAGAAAAGTAGAAATAGCAATGTAAATACGAAGATTACCTGCCAACTTCTTTCCTTTCTAAGCGAAAAGGTAGAGCGTTTTTACCTTTGGTGAGAAGACGACGATAGAGATCCAGGCATTGCTCAACAACAGTGACCAGCTGATAATCACGTACTACAGTTGAGCGGCCCTCCTGGCCCAGCCGTTGCGCAAGGTCGATGTCTTCTATAATTCGACGCAGTGCCAGTGCCATCTCAGCAGGTTGTTCCGGTTCCACCAGTAAGCCGTTTACGCCGTCGATGATGAGATCCTCGCTCCCACTCACCCGTGTTGCCACACAAGGCAATCCGCATGCCATAGCTTCTAGTAAGGCATTGGGCATGCCCTCCCAGCGAGAAGGCAACACGAACCCCCAGGATCGCTGCAGGAGATCAACGACATCAGTTCGCAACCCTAAAAACTCTACGCTGTCTTGAATGCCAAGTTCCGCAACAAAACGCTCCATCTGCGGCTTGAGTATGCCATCTCCAACCAGGCGTAGCCTCGGTTTCAAGTTGCCATGCCATTCAACTGTTGCGTGCATCAATCGTCCCCATGCGTGCAACAGCACATCAATCCCTTTGGCATAATCCATGCGAGCCACACAGATGATATCGCGCTCCGGCTTCGTCAGATCAGGTCGTAATGCTGGTGCTGGTCGAAGCTTCTTTGTATCGATACCGTTGGAAATACGTACAATCTGCTCAGCACGGAATCCTCTCGAGGTGAGATAAGGATAACCACGATTACTCAGAATCTGGTAGTAAGCGTTCGACTTTCGTAGAAAGTTCAAGATTGCACCACCGCCAAATGCAGTTTGAGGTAAGTAGGTCAGATCGCCTGAAGCCGATGCACAATCCATAAAATCGATTTTCAAGAAGCTAGAGTTGGTCAAAGTATCTGCCATCAGCATTACACCTTGTTCAATCTGTGCACGCTGTGTATCACTTGGTCCAGTACTCTGGACACTAATGATAACGGGTTTGTGAGCGAGCTTGCCAACGAGTGCCGCAGCGGCTGCAAGAGGGGACACCTGGAAGACATGGATTACATCATAGCGGTGACGTAGCCGCCAGAGCGTAAGGAACATTCCTATATCGATGGGCAAATGTCCAAGTCTGCCGAGGCGTAGCGTCTCTCCACGCTTGTATATTCCACCTACTCGCACAACTGGTAGTCCATCAAGCGTTTCTGAGCGTTTCCACCTTCTCTCGTGCCGCAATGTGACAACAATGACAATATGTCCAAGGGCCTGAAGTTGACGAGCCTGTTTCTCCGCTTGCGCTTCTGCTCCACCTACCCTTGGCCAGAACTGAAAGGAAACGAGACAGGTGCGAATACGATCTTCCAAAATTAACTCCTCAATAGTCTGGTATCTAGATTTGAACACGAAAAGAATGCTGAGGTTGCCTTTCAAACTGTAACAACTTGCTCGCTTTCTCCCGGCTTTATTTCCTTCATCCGTGGCACTGTCTCCTCATTTGCCTCATCAAGAGGCACTTCTTTGTTCTTGAATGTTTTTTTCGCTGTGGACCAGTAGAGTGCAAACGGTAATGCCATGATGATCCAGAAGTAGATGCCTATTGCCTGGGTCCAGAAATCATTTGACTCTTGAGACTGAAATAACATATTGACAAAGGCTGCCAATGCAGCCGCGTACAGCATGCGCTGGCCCCCTGTGGCTTTTCGTATTCCCACAATCAAGCTGGTAAACAGTGCAATAAAAACCAGCGCGAGCAAGATAACTCCGATGATGCCATGATCATAGAGCGTACCAATAAAGAGATTTGACGATGCAGTAGCAATACTCCCCACCCTTAGATTGGTTAACAAGATATTAGAAGCCTGGAGGCCATTGCCCAACAGCTGTGTTGGATCGAAATGATCTAGCAGAGCCTGCCAGAGATAAGTACGTCCATTGAAGGTCGCTAAATCCTGGTTCAAGAAACGGTCGAAGATGGGAACATTGCCCATCGTGGCAAGTAGAACCAGCAGGAGAGCAAAGACTAGAGCACCGCTAAGTAGGCCAATTCTCAGCTTACGCGAGGGCAGGAAGAAGATCATGATAATGATGCTTACCGGAACGCTGATATAGGCACCGCGTGCAAAGGTCAGGCCGAGTGCCATCAGGAAAACAAGGATCAGTATCAAACCACCGATGCGCTTGTAACCCCGCAATGTGAATGTGCGATAGATCGCAAGTGGAATTATTATGGAAAGAAGTAAAGCCAATCCTGGAGCAGCATTATAGATCGAGTAAATGCGGAACACGGAAGTAATGTCTACAACGCCATTTTGCCTGGTGAAATAACCGTAAATACCGTACAGGGAGATGAATGTAGCTGGAATCAGGATAGCATCAATAAGTCTATGCATGCGCTGTTGCGTGGTGATCAGATTGATCGTCAATACAGCAATAGCAACATAATCCAGGAAGGTAATCCAGAGCGTCAGGAAAGAACCGGCCCCAATGGCAGAGATACGGATACCGGCAAAAACCCACAGGAGGTAGAGAGAGAGGAAGATAAGGGTTGGCATGCGTTTAAAAGTTTGCCGGATGGGTAAGCAAAACATCAAGAGCAGTGTTGGTACCGTCAAGCCTGAAAGAAAGTTGTTTCCATTGAAGAATTGCACATTTGAGCCAATGAATGCATTAATCAATGCCCAGGCAATCAACAGTGCATAGGGATAGCGCAGGAAGGCCAGTATGATTACTGAGCCGATGGCAGCCCGCAACGCAAAGAGGGAGTTCAGCAAGGTGCTAATGACTCCAGCTATGAAGACTATGATCATAGTGCCGATACGTACAATCCACTGGCGCAAATCATACGAGAGGCCGAACGAGGAGAGATTTACATCCTTCCATGCGATCCACTGTATGTAGTATTTACTGAAGCTTAGCTTCCAAATCACTTTTAATACCTCCCCTGGCGGTGTAAAAAGGTCGAGCTTGCCAATCGTGCGACGTAGCGCGAAGAGCAGGATAAACATCGTGCAAAAGTATACTGCTGAGGTAGCAAGGGCGATGCCTGTACTTTGCCATAAGCGTGCAAAGATATAGTCAAAGATGGCATTGGAGGTCACGCTGAAGATGGTGACGTACATGAGTATGCGAGTTTTGCCGAGAGCATTAAAGACCTTCGATATGATAAAGCCAAACGACATAGGTGTCAGGCCAATTGTGAAGCCCACCACCGTGCTTGCAGTACGGCTTGTGTCATCAGCAGTAAAGGCACCGCGCTGAAAGAGTATCTGTACCAGTGGGTGAGCCAGTATAATCATGAATGCGCTCAACAGCAGCGTGCTAATAACGATAGCCCACAAATAAAGCCGCAGCGTCTCCTTAAGGGATTTCATGTCATTTGTAGAAACTTGATATGAGAGATATGGGAGTGCAGCACGTCCGAAAGAAACAAATATTATACCGACAGGGACGCTATTGAGCTTAAGTGCATAGTTGAGCTCAGAGATACTTCCCGCAGAGAGAGACGAGGCAAAGATCTGATCGACAAGAGGACCTGCCTGAATGATCAAAGCGGTAAGCAATGCTGGCCATGCTAGTATCAAAATCGACCTGACAGCCGGGTTACGTAAATTTATCACTGCACGATAGACCAACTTTGCACGTTGTATGCGTATGAAAAACGCACACAGTTGGAGGCATAGTCCAACTACCGTCCCTACACACAGCGCGACTACACCCAATTGCAGGCCCGCTACCACCACAAATATTGCTGTAGTAAGCGGCACTAACATACCAGCATAGGCAGGCCAACCAAATTGACCTTCTGCGTTCAAAATGCTTTCCAGGAGGCTGATCAACACCATTAACAGAAGTACTGGGAAGATAAAAGGGGTCAGGCCGACAGCGAGTGCTGTTCGGGATGGATCTAACGACGGAGCAGAGAAGCGAATAATCTGGTAGCGAAAGATGAACATTGCCAGCATAAGTAGGACCGTACCTATAAGCACTATATTCAGTAGGGTACTGAAGAGTTCGGATGCTTGCTTTTTTCCTTCTTGCGAGCGTATACGTATGTACTCCGGAACGACTGCATATTCAACGCTGCTGCCTATCAACTGTGCCAACAGCGAAGGTACCAGGGATGCGACAAAGTAGGCATCCATCGCCGCCCCTAAGCCAAAGCGAGCAGTGACGACGATTTGATTGAGCATGCCCATAACGCGCAGCAACAAGGCCGCAGATGCAAGACTCATCACCGCGCGAAAGATGTTTCTATTGGCAGATTTGAGGCGCACGGCTACCAGGTGCGCACTCGTGGTGCCTGTAGGCTGCATAATTTCAGTACCTAAAGAAGACCGGGACATTTTATATGGCCATTCTATATCAGAAAGCAATTATCAAAAGAACAATGAATAAGCAAAGAGCCTCTAATCATTTTCAAAGCAGAAATACTTTTTCATTATTGTGACTTCGTGTTATATTGCGAGTGTCTACGATGCAGCGGGCTTCATGTATAATCCAGGGTATATCGTAATAACTATGGTCAGTGACGACAACCACACAATCTGCTGCCTGTAACAAGCCACTACTCAGCGCCTGTGAGTGTAGTGCCCGATCGCGCAGTTTCAGGAAGGGTACATACTCATCGTTGTAGAGTACCACTGATTTGCGTTCAATTAGTTCCTGGATAATATCAAGTGCAGGAGACTCGCGTACATCACTTACGTTACGTTTGTAGGCAACGCCCAGCACAAGAATAGTCGCACCATTGAAACAGCGGCGCTGATCGTTGAGGGCGTCACTGATCTTATTCACAACATAATGCGGCATGCTGCTGTTGATCTCAGCTGCCAATTCGATAAAGCGAGCTGTGTAATCGAGCGTTTTGAGCTTCCAGGAAAGATAGTGCGGATCGACAGGAATACAGTGGCCACCCAATCCTGGTCC
>DMFQ01000070.1:2712-3416 GCA_003450555.1 Ktedonobacter sp. | reverse complement strand
GCGATTTCATTGACCAAACCGATGTTGACTGCCCGGAATGTGTTCTCAAGTAGTTTCGCCATCTCGGCAACACGCGTAGAAGAGACCGGTACAATCTTCTCAATAGCTGATCCATAGAAAGCTTGCGCCAGTTTAGTGCAGTCATTGGTAATCCCCCCTACAATCTTTGGCACGTTGTACGTACCAAAATCAGGATTGCCCGGGTCGATGCGTTCCGGTGAAAATGCAAGGAAAAAATCAACACCTACTTTCATACCGGTAGACTCCAATGCTGGTAGCACAACCTCATCCGTTGTACCTGGGTAAGTTGTGCTTTCCAGTATAATGAGTTGTCCAGGGTGTAAGTGTGCTTGCACCTCTCGTGTGGCTGAGACAATATAGGAAATATCAGGATCGCGTGTTTTCCGCAGCGGTGTAGGAACGCAGATGCTGATTGCATCAATGTCATCCAACATAGCGTAGTCAGTGGTAAAATGCAAAAGTTTTGTATCGATGAGAGTTTGTAGTGTTTTGCTCGCAATATCAGGAATGTAACTCTCACCTCGGTTAGCTTGATCGACTTTCTGCTGGTCAACATCAATACCTGTGACCTGGAAGCCAGCTTCTGCAAACGTAATTGCAAGTGGTAAGCCCACATAGCCAAGGCCTATGACTGCAACGCGCAAGGACCGTGTGGAAATCTTCTCCTGAAGTTGATGATGCAT
>DMFQ01000070.1:0-2449 GCA_003450555.1 Ktedonobacter sp. | reverse complement strand
CTGTCTTAGGTTGCCGTTGCCACACATCTTTCAAGTATTCGTTAATGCTACCATTATCTGGCCAGGAACTCTTGTTAATGACGACACCCAAAAGCATTGTGCGAGTTCTGCTCAATGCATGCTTAGCACGTAGCAACACTTTACGAGACGTCTTCGAGGCATTCACAACTAACACCGTTGCCTGGACATAAGAAGCCAAAATCTGCGCGTCTGCTACAGGAAGTAATGGGGAAGTATCGAAAATAACGTAATCAAATTGTGATGTTTTTTTGAAATGATCGAAGAGTTGATGAGCCGAGGGCGATTGCAGCGCTTCTGGGGGATTGGAAATGAGTTCCCCAGATGTTAATACTCGCAAGTTTGGAATTTCAGTTGGCTGACCATTTAACGCCACTTCAATCTGCTCCCACGTTTTCTGAAATACGCTTGAAAGCCCCTCGTCGTTCTCAAGTTTAAAGTGCTGATGAAGACCAGGGCGACGGAGGTCTGCATCTACTAACAGCACTCGCTTGCCCGACATTGCTAAAAAAGTGGCGAGGTTCGCAGCAATAGTACTTCTGCCTTCACCCGCAAGAGCACTTGTGATCATTACGAGCTTGAAAGGTTTGTTCATCTGCGCAGCATTTAAGCTAGCACACAATATACGAGACCCTTCTGCCAGCAAGGGCATCTCCTCAGCATTTCGAATGCGCTGCTTTACCCGAAAGCCGAGGAATAATTGTAAGTGCATCCACGCCCAAAATGTCTTGCACTTCCTCAGCATTGCCTGCGTGATCATCGATCCATTCAAAAATAACAATCAAAGCTATAGCAAGAGCGAGGCCAGCCAAAGCGCCAATACCTGCATCTAAGAGGGGCTTCGGGCTAACAGGAGTTAACGGTAGCTGAGCAGGTAAGATTTGCACGGACGCAGGGAATTGAGTATTTGCATAATGTTCAAAGCTCAGGCTTACCTCATTCGCGAGCTGCATCGCCTGTTGCGGGTCCGAATTCTGGACATCGAGTTCTATGATTTGAGTGTTGGTTTGAGGCTTCACCGAGACCATAGCAGTAAGCTCATTTAATGTCAGTCCCTTATGTTGTGCTACCACAGACTCCAACACAGTGGGATTGGTGGCCAATTGAGCATATGTTGGTAAAGCTGCTAAGCTCGCATTGGTATTATCAAACGCTGTGCTATTAATTGAACCTAGATTAAGCACAATGATAGCAGAAGCTTGATAGACAGGGGGCATAAGCTTACTGACTATGTAGGTTCCACCTCCGCAGATGACTATTCCAAGAACTATCATCCATGCCCAGCGTTTAGCGAGCATCAAATAATGACTTAACTGACTTTGCATACGTATACCATCCTTAGTAACTAGTAGTTGTAAGACAGAAAAACAGGCCAACTTTAGACGTATGATGCAGCACAGCATAATAGCCGTACATTAACGCTACAGATACCTGTCTACCTTTTCCCCCTCAAGGATATAGTCTCTTCTATGAGGAACAGGTTTTGACAAAGTTAAGATGCTGTTGCGAAAGCCGTATTTCGGTGTATATTTCTATCACCTCGAACTGTTCTGATTAGGAATATTTCTACACGACTTTGTGAGAAGTTTAACTGATTCTTTACCTTCATGAACATGGTATCAGCACATTCACATGGTATTGTGTTGTAGGAAAATGCTTTTCTTTCTCTTGCAGAGGAAGCATTATACTTTTGCTTACTCCATTTTGGATGTATCAAGAATAAAACACCGTGATTGCTAAATTTCTGGAGGTCTCTTATTGAAATTACGACTTATTGTAAGCATTGTAATGTTCTTTCTACTGGTTGTAGTTGTCGTGGGGGCGGTGTTATTTGGCCCAGCGCTGCTTTCGGTAGCGAGCAACAGAAGCGGCAGTTCAGATACTTCGCAACCAACGGCCCTCACAAGTAACCCAATCGCGCGTGAGAACGCGCAACCGGGGACAATTAGTTGGCAGATTCCTACTGTCAGAGCTGCTACTACAGAGATCCAGGCATATGCCAATGCAACAAATGTGCAGCCTGGGAAAACGCTCACGTTTTATGTGAGTAGCCAAAAAGAAGGGACCACCTACTGGATCGATATTTATCGACTTGGCTGGTACGGAGGTGATGGTGGACGACTGATAACTTCAGTTGGGAAACAAGTTGGTCATGTACAGGGGTACTATGACGCGGTCAATCACCAACTCGTAGGGTGCAGTACCTGCATCATTCATAAATCGACTGGTCTTATCGAGGCAAATTGGAAACCTTCATATACATTAACTATCTTGCCCGAATGGACCACAGGAATTTACCTGGCTAAATTCACTGATGCCAATGGTTTGCAGACTTACGTTCCGTTTGATGTTCTCGGCAATCCCAACTCCCGCTATGTTGTTGTTACACCGGACACCACATATGCAGCATACAACGACTGGGGAGGTCTAA
>DMFQ01000284.1 GCA_003450555.1 Ktedonobacter sp. | reverse complement strand
CCTACGTGCTCGACTCGGGCTGCTACTTCTAGTAGTCTTCCACATTCGGGACAAAACTCTGCGGTAGCAGGGAACTGCAGACCACAATACAAACAACCTTTTGTCATGGTTATGTTCCTCATCTTTCCTGCGCTCTCGACTTAGGATGCTCCAGATCTCGCGCTGGCTCTGCAACTTCTGTCAGCAAGTCGTGCTCTACTTCAGGGAGCTGGTCTTGACCGGCAGAAAGTTTGCTCTTGCCCTCCCCGCTCGTTCTGCGTCGATGATCGCTGAGTCCCCTTTCGTTCTACGTGGACAACCCTTTTCAGCACATGGATGGACTCTCTTCGGCAGAGCCCCGTCCCAAGGAGCGCATATCTCGATCGTTCACATAGGAAGCATAGCAGAGAAACTTCTCACAGTGCTCACAGATTGAGCCTCTTTATCACGAAGCCGTCACAAAAGAAGAATCATTATCGCTCAACATGCAGCCACATACAGGCAGTTCATCTTAAAAGGGGCTATCCTTGAGCTTCAGCAAGTACCCGATGAGCGTTGCTAATGGATGCAGCAAAAACCAGACAATGAATAACAGGACATACTGCCACAAGGTCAGTTGAATATAGCAAGCTGTAAAGACGACGCCTCCCAAGACATAGTCAATCTGGTCAAAGGGGAACCAGCTTTTTCCCGGAGCCATTCCCCTCTGCCGTTTAAAGAAACTTCTTAAAGCGTCTCCCGTTAAAGCGCCTGCCGAAGAAAGCAAGCCGAAAAGAATTGGATTGAGCACAGTGTAATTAATGCTGACAAAGGTTTTGATCAGCGAGACATGTGCATAGAGGAAAACCTGGAGGGAAGCGGTTAGAATCCCGACGATCATGCCGCTGAGCAATCCTCGTACCGTCTTGTGACTGCCAAATATCCTTTTATTCCGAAATGTCATATAGCTATCCAAAGGAAAATTAAGCGTCCTGAGAAGTGGCAGCTTTGCAGCAAATATCGGGGTCATATTTGCCAGACCCGCGGGCAGAAAGAACCACAAGATGAAAAGAATGTCTTTTATCATACTCCTCCCTCAGTCTCCTCAAATCCACGGAAGTGGGGCATCTTCACGCTAAGACGTTCTTCCTTTAGCAGCATTACCCCGACACCCCTTTCTACACATCATTGAGCGTATGCTACCGGCATCACAGTTCCATCGCGGTAGCTAACTGCGCTCTCACGATGCTGTCACGATTGAGCAAACAGAGGCATCCTATCGTCTCAAGGAGCGGATATAAGAGAAATGCGAGCAGTTTATGACTCAACACGCTGCCATCATAATGGATGTGTGGGGTAGGCCTACCATTATCATGATTACCATGCTGCTATTGCGAGATACTGCGTGACAGAACGTTGCTCGCATCAGTGGGCGTGCGCCAGTCTCTCCGTAGGGAAAGTGTCACGGAGTCAGCTTTGAGAGCATCACACTGCTGCGCCCTTTGTGCGGCATCAGTGAGAGGAAAGATGTTTCGTATGCCACATTGTGACGCACCTGTGACAATACTGCCTCTTCCTGTGACGTGCCTTTAAGGCTGGAGGAATACACTTGGTATTGAACAGGATGAAGCTTCCTGTCCAGAAAACCCTAATGTAGTATACGAATGACGGAGGGTGAGTAATGCGAAGCGACATGCTGAAGACACCCTCAATTACAAGGAGGTAAACTATGTCAATGATTCTAAAAGACCCGTTTGACGCTTTCACACCGCTCCGGGAGGCCATGAATCGGTTGTTTGAGGAGAGCTTTGTCGGGCCGCGCTTCGAGTTCTTCTTCGGGCGCACCTTCCCCCTGGACATTTATGAGTCCGAGGATAAGCAGTATGTGGTCGAAGCCTCGCTGCCAGGCCTGAAGCCAGAGGAAATGCAGATCACAGCGGAAGGGGACATGCTGACTATTCATGTCACTAAGAAGGAAGAAACGAAGACGGAGAAGGACACCTACGTACGGCGTGAACGCTATGAGGGCGAAATGAGCCGAACGATTACGTTGCCGACGGCTGTAGAGGCCGACAAGGTCCAGGCAAGCTACGATCATGGTATTCTGAAACTGTACATTCCCAAGGCTGAGGCCGTGAGACCGAAGCAGATTCCCATCCAGGTGAAGGAGGTGGCAGGCGTACGCTAAGGGACGATTGATCAATCGGCGGTAGGTCCCTTCGGGCTCGATCAATCGCGGCCCTATGATGAAAATGGTACCTATGCGTAGGGCCCGATTGTTCGTGGCCATGGCCGATTATGAGTTGTCATGAGCTATTCCATTCCGTACACTTGAATACTTTTTGAGTTGGTACGCGCTCCCCTCAGCGGGGAGCGTGTACCATGCAGGAGGCAAGTTCTCTTCCTCGCTTACCGAGTCAGGAACACTCCCACCAGCACGCCAATGAAGGTGACCACCAGCTAAACGACCAGAGTATGACGAATAGACAGTAACTGAGCACAGGATGCTGCTTGATACGGTGACTAAGCTCCATGGTCTTTCTCCTCCCTTTCATAGAATATCTCTTCCTTGACACAACACAATCACACCTCTTCCTGGCTGGACAATCCGAGAGACACTTCGTCATTTATCCAGCTTCAAGTTTATACTCTTGGCATCACTTCAGCCTCACAAGAGAGGTTCGTTCTCTCACGAAGAGATCACAGTAAGACGACTCTACCTGGGACTGGGACTGCACACCCACGACAATGGCCAGCACATAGCCAGGAATAGTGTAGTCGCTGAAAGGCGCGCCTTTCAGCCACAAGAGTGAGTACCGAACGGCTCCTGTCACCAGAGACACACCACCTCCAATGGCGGTCAAGCCGAAAAACACCTCGAGCGCAAGGAGTGAGCAACAGGAGTCAAAAGGTATGAAAAAGCAATCTTCTTACAAAAGGAGAGAGAAGAACATGCCGCGCATTGAACGCGAGATCGTCATCAATCGGCCGGTCGAGGAGGTGCTCGACTTTCTGGCCGATGGGCGCAATGAGCCGAACTACAATCCCCACATGCTCCGCGCCGAGCAGACGTCGGTCGGGCCTATCGGTCGAGGCACGCAGTTCCGGACCGAGGTTGCGACGAGAGGCCGATCCATGGAGATGGCCTACGAGATCGCCGCCTACGAGCGCCCACAGCGGCTCGCGGCGCGCACAATCAAGGCTGCCATCGATTCATTCATAAGAAACCTCCTTTAATGCCCTGCCATGTCCCAGGGGCCCGATACCCTGGGAGAGGTAGCAATTGGTGGACACATCAGAACTACACGCTCTCAGGTCGAGAAGGCATGCCAATTCTGCTCTGTCTTGCTTTTATAGTACTCCTGGCGGGATAACTATGCGCTCCCAGGTCGAGCAGCAATGCCAGGACGACCCAGAGCCAGCCCCAGCCGGTTACACCGCTTCCAGAGAGAGCGTAGACGAGAACAAAGACCAGGGTGGTAATTGGCAAGAGGATGATCCCCAGCAGCGGCAGAAGCCAGCCGCCGTGGAATGCCCGGCCCACCAGCGGGGTCCATATCCAGACGCATAACAGCGCTATGCGCGAAAAAAGAGCGATAAGCCAGCTCATGAGATAGGTCTCCTTCTAATAGAAAGCGTCTTGTTTTTGGATATCGTGTGCAAACGCGGTCAGGATGGTCAAGAGTATCAGCCCCAAAAGCAGAAGGGGATAACCAAGCATGAGAGGGAGGTTCGAGCTCTCCACACCGAAGAACGTGCCGAAAATGAATTGGACCGGAATCCAGAAGAAAGTTGCTCTGTTTCATTATCTCTCTCCCTCTTCGCCGTGCCCATCAGCATCTGTGACAGACCTTTCTGGGATAAAGTTTACTGTATGGACGCCACGAGGACATCACAAAAGTGGACCGCCTGCTCACAGAGCCATCACAGGTGAGCAGGCGGGTTCGGGAAGGGTGAGCAACAGAGGCTTGCACCTCTGCGGAAGCCGTCGCGAGGTCTTGTTTTCCTGGATGAACGTTACCTGGTGTATTCTACGAGGACGGTCGGTCCGCCCATTTTCTGGTCACTCTTCCCTGGATTCTTCAGGTGCGAGAGCAGGTGGCAGTGGAAGGGGTAGATACTTACGGAAGGTGCCCAGGCATAGAAGGTGAGATCATAGGTCTCGTTGGGAGCAACCTGGACCGAATGGGAGTATCAAGGCACATGGGAGAAATTGTTCCGGAACTCAACGCCAGTTGTCAGTGGGAAAAGGTGCGAGTCGAGTCTGGGACACGGCATCACCCCTTTCTCTTATTCAGCCGCGTGCACTTCAGGTTGAGTAGCAAGCAGGTAGCCGATCCCGACCTTGGTGAGAATATAGCGAGGATGCGTGGGATCAGTTTCGATTTTGCGGCGCAAGCGGTTGATGTTGACCTGCAGCATGTGGCTCTCCCCGGGGTATTCTGAGCCCCAGACGTGTTCGAGCAACAAATCCTGGGTCACGACACGACCGGCATTTTGCGCCAGGTAGGCGAGGAGGCGATACTCGATGGGGGTCAGCGGAACCTCTTGACCGGCCATGGTAACCAGGTGCTGTGTATAATCCACTACCAGATCGCCGATGCTCGTCTGCAGGACATGAGCATGCTCGTTGGCTGCAAACTGCGCCCGTCGCAGCACGGCCCGTACCCGCGCTAGCAGTTCGTCCACACTGAAGGGCTTGGTGAGGTAATCATCGGCGCCCAGATCCAAACCGCGCACCTTATCCTGATCCTGTCCACGAGCTGTCACGATGATGATCGGGACCGAGGAAAATTCGCGGACGCGCTGGCAGACGGTAAAGCCATCCATCTTGGGCATCATCACATCGAGCAGCACCAGGTCAGGCGCATGGGCTTCTACCTGTTCGAGTGCTTGCTGACCGTTACTGGTCGGCAGGACCTCGTAGCCCTCAAACTCGAGATTGCGCGTTACCAGGCGCAGGAGTTGTGGATCATCATCGGCGGCCACGATCGTCGTTTTCTTAACAGGCATAGTTCATGCTCCTTTACGATACTCTCACAGCACGAGAGGTGTCAAACGCTTTTCTGCTCCATCCACAGGAAGCCGCATATGGAAGGCACTGCCTCCACTCGGGCAGTTCCCGGCCCAGATCAGGCCATGATGGAGCTCGACGATGTGCTTGCAAATGGTGAGCCCCAGACCAAGACCATTAATCTCCCGCGTCAGTCGTGTATCCACGCGATGGAAGCGATCGAAGATCCAATCAATGTGTTCAGGGGAAATGCCCAGCCCAT